>JBEKDK010000140.1:0-7511 GCA_050014395.1 Candidatus Acidiferrales bacterium
ATGGGCGGGCAACAGCTCGGCTTGATCCGGAGAATACGGTTGGTAGTTTGGCATGCGCCTTCATGCCAAATTCTTCCGCCCATTTCAAGTGCCAGTTGCGACACAGACTCTTCAGCCCCGGCCTCCTAAAAGGCAGAAACCAGAAATACGTGATAGGCTCTGCGGCGGAGCGGCGCTCGCTCGGGAGGCCCGCACGCGCCAGCCGCCGATGGCGGCAACGTCCCGCTACGGCGGGCAGGCGCGGACGGTGAAGAGCACGCCGAAAAATCATGCCGACAATATTGGTGGGGATTGGGTGGCACATGGTGGGGGCGGCGATGGCCGCGTCATTCTATGCGCCGATCGAGACGGTGAAGAAGTGGTCGTGGGAGACGACGTGGGCGGTGGCGGGATTTTTCAGTTGGATACTGCTGCCGATTTCGGTGAGCTATTACTTGCTGCCGCATTTTCACGCGTTCTATGCGTCGATTCCGCAGGAAGTGCTGCTGAAGGTGGCGCTGTTCGGCGCGATGTGGGGCGTGGGGAATGTGAGCTACGGCCTGACGATGCGCAATTTGGGAATGGCGCTGGGGATTGGGATCGCGATTGGCGTCACGCTGGTGGTCGGCACGATTATGCCGCCGATACTGAATGGGCAAGGCGGCGTGCTGTTCAAGACCGAGGGCGGCTTGCTGACGATGGCCGGCGTGGTGGTGGCGCTGTTTGGCGTGTCCGTGACGACGTACGCGGGGCATCAGAAGGAAATCAAGCTGCGCGGGTTGCCGCGGGAATTTAATTTGAAGCTGGGAATCGCGCTGGCGGTGATGTGCGGAATTTTTTCGTCGGGGTTTTCGTTTGCGATCGCCGCGGCCAAGCCGATGCAAACGGCGGCGCTGGCGCTGGGAGTGAAGCCGCTGTACGCGGCGCTGCCGAGCTACGTGATCATCATGGGCGGCGGCGCGATCATCAATATGGCGTACTGCTTCATCCGCCTGGGGACGTTGAAGACGCTGTCACTGCGCGCGGATTTGGGGCAGGCTCGGCCGACGCTGCTGCGCAATGGGGTGCTGGCGGCGACGGGCGGGATCATGTGGTATCTGCAATTTTTCTTTTACGCGTGGGGCGCGGCCAATATTTCGCAACGGCTGGGCTACGTGAATTGGATGCTGCATATGAGCTTCTACGTGCTGTGCGGAGGGCTTGTGGGCTTGGCGCTGGGCGAATGGAAGGGCGTGGGGAGCAGGCCGGTGCGGCTGTTGTGGGCGGGGATGATCATAATTATTTTGGCGGCGAATTTAGTGGGGCTGGGGTTGGGGCTGGGGTCGTAGACGCGGCGCAGCAACAGGCGTAGAATCGCGCGGCTTTTGGGACGACTCGAAGATAAATCTCCGAGGAGGAATGCGATGGCGAAATATTTGCTGGAAGTTTCTTACAGTCCGGAGGGAGCCAAGGGGCTTTTGAAGGAAGGCGGCACGCAGCGGCGGCAAGTGGTGGAGGCGCTGATCAAGTCCGGCGGGGGGAAGTTGGAGGCGTTCTATTTTGCGTTTGGAAGTAACGACGCGTATCTGATTGTCGATGCGCAGGACTTCGCGTCGGTCGCGGCGTCGAACCTGGCGGTGACCGCCAGCGGCGTGGCGCGGATCAGAACCATCGTGCTGATCACGCCGGAAGAGATCGACGCGGCGTCGAAGAAGAGCGTTACGTACACGCCGCCAGGACACTGAGGCACGCGACGGCAGCCCGCGCGGCGAAAGAGTCGAGAGCTGTAGGGCGAACAATGCGCGCTACGAATGGCCGACGGGGGGCGCGGGCTGTTTGAGCAATTGCTCTTTGCGATAGACGAGCGAGTTGATGTCGTAGGTGGCTAGCTCGAAGCCGTGGCCGTGGGTGATGGCGTCAGTGGGGCAAGCTTCCACACAATATCCGCAAAAAATGCAGCGCGAATAATCGATGTTGTAGACCGAGGCGTAACGATCGCCGGCGGAGATGCGCTTATCGGCGGTGTTCTCCGCGGCTTCGATGTAGATGCAGCGCGCGGGACACGCCGCGGCGCACAGAAAACAACCGACACATTTCTCCAGGCCGTCTTCATCGCGCTGCAGCACGTGAATGCCGCGATAGCGATCCTGAAAGTGAACCGGCTCTTCGGGATAATTTTCGGTGACCGGCTTGCGCCACATGTTGCGGAACGTCACGCTGAAGCTTTTGACGAGCGCGCCGATCGATTCGCCAACGCCGGTGATGACGGATGACATTCGCTAAAGTTTAGCAGGGGCGAAAACGGCGCGCAAATCGGGCTTTGACGCCGTTTGGCGGGGTGATAGGCTAACTTCAGAATGACGAAACCAGCGTACACCATCGAGCTTCCCGCGGCGGTCGGCAGGCGTGTATCTCGCGCTGCGCGGAAGGAAAAGAAGAGCCCGTCTGCCCTGGCGGCCGAGGCGCTCGATTGGTATCTCCTCGTGCGAAATCTGCCTGAAGAGACGCCGACCGCCTCCGAAATGCGAGCCATTCGCCGCGGTAGAGCCGCGTACAAGCGAGGCGAGTTCATAACCCTCGATGAACTCCGACGCAAAGAAACGCTGGCTGGTCGTCCTAACCAAGCCCGCGCAAAAGTCTCTTGACCGCGTTCCTTCTTTCGATCGGGCGCGGATTATCGCCGCGCTCGAAGGCATGGAGGACGCTCCCCTGCTTGGCGACGTCCGTAAACTTTACGGTGGGCGCGAGGGCTTTCGCAAGCGCGTCGGGAATTGGCGCGTGTTCTTTGATTTGTATTCAAGCGAAGGCCGCGTGGTAATTACCGCGATCGAGCGTCGAACTTCCACAACTTATTGAAGCCAACCAACTGCTCTAGGATTTGGCCGTGATGGCGGCGACGATTTGTTTGCCGTGGTGGCGGCCGTTTTCGATGAAGATTTCGCTGGTGTTGTTGCCACCGATGACGACGCCGGCAAGGTAGATTCCCGGGATGTTGCTCTCCAGCGTTGTTGGATTGAGGGCGGGCTTGTTGGTCGCAGCATCGAGTTGCACGCCCAGGCTGCGCAGGAAAGTGAAATCGGGATGATAGCCGGTGAGGACGAATGCCTGAACGGCGGGAAGGGATTGCTCGCCCGCGGCGTTGGCGACGAGCACGCCACCTAGATCAAAGCGCACGACGCGGGTATCGAACATGGCGCGAATTTGTCCGGCCTTGATGCGATTTTCGATGTCGGGGCGAACCCAGTATTTTATCGTGGCGCCGAGTTCCGCTTTGCGATGCACCATCGTGACGCGGGCTCCGGCGCGGTAGAGATCGAGTGCGGCCTCGGCGGCGGAATTTTTGCCGCCGACAACGACGACGTCGCGGCGCCAGAACTCGTGCGGCTCGGTGTAATAGTGCGAGACGTGGGGCAAATCTTCGCCGGGAACATTGAGCAGATTCGGCAGGTCGTAATAGCCGGTGGCGACGGCGATTCTCGCGGTGTGGTGCGTGTGAACGGCGCCCGCGGCGTCGCGGGTTTCGACTTCAAAGTGGCCGTTGGCGCCACCGACGCGCTCGACGCGTTGCCACAATCCGAGCTCCAGTTGATAGTGCTCGGCGCACTTGCGATAATACTTCAGCGCTTCGACGCGCGTGGGCTTCTCAGAGGGGCTGGTGAGCGGTAGATCGCCGATTTCGAGCAGTTCCGGCGTGGTGAAAAAAACCATATTCGCCGGATAGTGATAGATCGAGTTGCAGAGACAGCCTTTATCGAGCACGAGGGCGCGCAGGCCGGCGCGGACGGCTTCGATGGCGGTGGCAAGGCCGGTGGGGCCGGCGCCGATGCAGATCAAATCGTAGGATTCGGGCACGAAAATAGTTTGCCTTGCGGGCGAGGCGAATGCAACACGGGGGATTCGCGGGGCGAGGCGAAAACTAAAGATAACGCAGAGGCGCTGAGAACGCCGAGACTCGCAGAGAAGGCGAAGAGCAAGACGGAGTTTCACCACAGAGGGCACAGAGAACACAGAGGACTGCGGAGCCGAACGAGACAGGACGTGTTCTAAGACTGATTTGGGACAGAAGCGACGGAGAGATCTCCGCCACGGCGGACCTTCAGCCTCGTCGAAGACTCCTCGGGATGACGAACGTTAGGAGCGACGCAGAACCATCGAGAGGCTTTCACAGAAGCGTAACGTGGGTGTAACGCGGCAATCATTTATTCGTTCGAAGCTTTGAGTTAGACGATGCTGTCCTGATGGCTATAGAAAACATGCCGAGCAAGGAAACCATGAGATCAGCCGAGCGTGCGGCTGCTCGCGCGGAGCGCGCGCCGCGCAGGCCCCGCGCACTTGGCGCTGTGGGCGGATTTGCGGAAGCGCGGCGCAAATATCCGGGGGCGCTGGTGGTGGTGGAAGGGATTGATGGCTCCGGAAAGAGCACGCAGCTTTATTTGCTGAAGCGATGGCTGGAAATCGGCGGATATCGGACGCACTTTACGGAGTGGAATTCCTCGCCGCTGGTGAAATCCACAACGAAGCGCGGGAAGCAGCGGCGACTGCTGACGCCGACGACATTTTCGCTGTTGCACGCGGCGGATTTTGCGGATCGCTGCGAGCGGCAGATACTCCCTCTACTTCACGGCGGCTATCTGGTGTTGGCGGATCGCTACGTCTATACCGCGTTTGCGCGCGATGTGGCGCGCGGGTGCTCTTCGGTGTGGCTGAGGAATCTTTACAGATTCGCGCCGGTGCCGGACATTACGTTTTATTTTCGCGCGCCGCTGGATGTGGCCGTCGATCGCATCATCGCCGGGCGGCCTCGGCTGAAGTATTACGAAGCGGGGATGGATCTGAATCTTTCGCTGGATCGCGCGGAAAGTTTCCGGATGTTTCAGGCGCGGATTCAGGAGCAGTACGACACGATGGTGGAGACGGACAACTTCATCGTGATGGACGGCACGCTGGCCGTGAACCGACTGCAAAAACAGATGCGCGAGCTGGTGCACGAGCGCGTGGACCTGACGCGATTTGAGCCGAAACGCAACGAGGAGACGCCGGCATGAAGCGTGCGGCGGCGCATCACGCGGGGCGCGAAGTTCAAAAGCGCGCGAGAAAATCGACCGGTGGCCCGGGCACGGACGGCGCGGCGGCGGCCTCAGCGTTGGCGGCGCGATTTCACGGCATTCCGCTGCCGGGCATCAAGAATGAGGAGCTGGGCGGATCGCTGATCGTGGTGGAAGGCACCGACGGCTCGGGGCGCTCGACGCAAATTTCGCTGCTGACGGAGTGGTTGGAATCGGAAGGATTCGCGGTGCAGACGATGGGATTGCGCCGCTCGTTCTTGGTGGCGAAAGACATCGACTTGCTGCTGGAAGAAAACGCGATCACGCGCATGACGCTGACGCTGATGTACGCGACGGATTTCTTCGATCAGCTGGAGCACCGCATTCTGCCGGCGCTGCGCTCGGATTTCATCGTGCTGGCCGACCGTTATTTGTATACGCTGATCGCGCGCGCGGCGGTACGCGGCATCGAGCGCGGCTACTTGCATGGCTTGTACGCGATGGCGCTACGGCCCGATCTCACGTTCTGGCTGGACGTGAGTCCGGAAGTGGCGTTCGAGCGCGAATTCCGCAAATCGCACGCGATCAGTTATTGGGAATCCGGGCGCGATATGTCGCTCTCCAACGATCTGTTTCAGTCTTTCATTCGATATCAGACCAAAGTGCGGAAAGAATTCCGGGGATTTTCCGCGCGCCACAGTTTTCTAGAGATCAACGGCGAGGCCACCGTTCCGGCGGTCAATAAGCAACTGCGGAAACGCATCGCCGCGCATTTGGGAATTCCCCGCACACGCTACACGCCTTCGGCGGCGCTGGCCCACCTGTGGCACTAAGACTCGTCGAACCACTTCGTATCGCAGCAGTGGACGCAGGCTCCAACGCCATACGTCTGCTTGTGGGAGACGCCACGGGGGCCGGAGAGTGGGAGCCGCTGGAATCGCTGCGTCTGCCAATTCGGCTGGGGCATCACGCTTTTTCCGGCGGCCACTTGAATCGAACCACGCTGGCGGAAGCTGTCGCCGGCTTTAGCGAATTTAAAGCGCACATGGAGCGGCGCGGCGTGGTGACGTATCGCGCCGTGGCCACCAGCGCGGCGCGAGAGGCGCGGAATCGCAAGCGGTTGCTGGACCTGGTGCATCGACGCGCGAATTTAGATCTGGAAATTATTTCCGGCGAGGAAGAAGCGCGCCTCGTGCGGCTGGCGGTTGGGCGGGCGTTTGCGGGACACTCCGCGCCGCGCGTGATTCTGGATTTTGGCGGCGGCAGCATCGAGATCAACTGGATGCGCGGCTCGCAGGTGGAAAGCGTGGTGACGCTGCCGCTGGGAGCCGTGCGGCTGATGGAACGCTACGGGGCTTCGGGCGCGATCCCGGAGCAGCGCGCAGCGGAAATTGTGCGGCACATCGAGCATTTGCTGGCGAGTGCGGCGGGCGAGCGGCGCGCTCGGCCGGTGGGCCTGGCCGTGGCATGCGGAGGCAGCGCGGAGTTCCTGGCGCGCGTTGCGGCTGGGGCATCGCACAATGGATTTCCTGCGCTGCATCTGCACGTGCTGCACGCGCAACTGTGGCATATCCTGGAGTTGGATGCGGACGAGCGCAAACGCGCGTTTCACGTGCGGCGCGAGCGCGCGGAGGTGATGGGCGTGGCCGCGCTGGTCCTATTGACGGTGGGACGCTGGCTGCGCGCGCGCAATTTCGTGATTCCGAAGGTGGGCGTGCGCGAAGGCGTGCTGACGGACATCACGCATACCGTGTTTGCTCCGCGCGGGCCGATTGAATCGCGCGTGATACAAGGCGGGAGATAACGATGCTGCTTTATTTGGTTCGCCACGGGATTGCGGTGGATCGCGCGGAGCACGGGCGCGGGGCGTCACATTCTCTGCATGCGGGGCATGACATGATGCCGGATGCCGAGCGGCCGCTGACGTTGCGCGGGCGAAAGCGTGCGCGCGCGGCGGCGGAAGGATTGCGCGTGCTTGGGGCCAAGCCGGACGCGATGTTCTCGAGTCCGCTGGTGCGCGCGGAGCAGACGTGCAGATTGTTCGCGCATGTTTTCGACTTCCCTGCCGACAAGATTCGGCTGACAGAGGCGCTGAGATCCGGCAGCGCGGCGGTGGATTTGCTGCGCGAGTTGCAAAAGGGCGGAGCGCATGAGGTGATGTGCTTCGGGCATGAGCCGCATTTGAGCAGCGTGATTGCGTACATCTTGCACGCGCGCAGCAACGGGACGGAATTGCGCAAGGCGGGCGTGGCGTGCTTTGAATTGAAGACGCTGGTGCCGCCGTCGGGGATGCTGGTGGGGTTGTATTCGGGGAAGGTGCTGCGGTTGTTGGGAAAGTAAGGTCGCCTTCTTGGAGATCGGACTCCGTCCGTTCTAAATTCAAAACATGTGTCGCCCCTACGGGGCTCGAAGAAAAAACAGTTTAAATGGGACGTTTACCCAGGGATTCCGCCCTGGGCTAAATTGTTTCGCCCCTACGAGTGTGCGTGAGAACAAGCTCACGGCAGG
>JBEKDK010000141.1:0-7409 GCA_050014395.1 Candidatus Acidiferrales bacterium
TTCAACACCCCGACGATCTGCTCGTCACTAAAGCGGCTCCTCTTCATGGTGCTTCTCCTCTCGTGGTCTTATACCCGGAGAAGCTAACTTTTGGCTGGACTAAATTTCGGGGAGCAGGTCAGAGCTGGTCTTAAATCCAAATGGGGAACGCCCGATGTCGTTGGCATTTATAAACCCCTTGCGAGCAACTTGATCAAATTCGGCCTGGAGATCATCTCCGCTGAGGTAAAGATCGATCCACAGGCTCCGGTTGTGGCCTTCGGCCAAGCCGTCGCGTACAGGTTGTTTTCAACGAAAACCTATATAGCGATGCCGACGACGCTGACGGAGGAAGACCTAAGTCGGCTGGAGTCACTCTGCATGTTGTTCGGCGTTGGGTTGGTATTGTTCAATCTAAGCAAAGATGCCCCGGAATTTTTGATTCGTGTGCGCGCTCAACGTTTTTCGCCGGACATGTTCTACGTCAATGAATTTGCGGATCGCCTGAAGCATTTTGACTCTGAGGTTTTCGAGGAACTCTTCGGATGATCGCAGAACCGGTCCGGCGTGCGACTGGATCGCGGCCCGTCCCAGACTAACAGGAAAAATCACACGGCATAGATGTGTTGAAGGACGCCCCTGAGCATCAGGAGCACCTCGTAGGCTCTTGCCGCGTCTGCCGGCTCTTCGTGCAATACCAAGTCCGCATCGCTCGCTATTTTTCGGGCGATCTTGCGAATTACTCCGTCAATTACATTGCCGCCTTCGGCTTCGTCGAGGAGACCGTTCATATCGACGAAGATTTTCCTGCCTTGGTGCCCGAGTTCTTCTTTCGGTGCCTGCTCCATTGCTGCCCGGCTAAGGGCGATCGATGCTTGCGAGAATCCGAAGATGTAGGTTCGAACTGCCTCGCGCACATATCTGTTCGTGATTCTCGACGGCGTTCGGGAGCCTTCGAGGCGCGATAATTCCATCGTGCGTGACACATACGCGGGAATCGCGTCGATAACATCCCGCGTCAACCGTTCGCCAAGAAAATGTCGCACCAACTCAGGATTGGCGAGCATAAACTTCTCTATTCCGGAGGGCAAGTTCTCCACCACTGATTCGCGGGACTGGATAATGTCGCCTACGATGAATTGTACAATCCTCTCGGCCTTCTGTGCTTCCTCGCGCTCATCGGCAGGAACGTCGCGTTTTCCATCCTGATCTAGGAATTCGACATAGCTTCGGAGGTGTTGTGACAGCGGCAAGTCATCCAACATTGGTCTCCCCTCCTTTCCAGGCCCGATACAAGCGGTGGCCTTCTGCGCTTAGCAGGGGCAGGGGCTTCGTTCACTTAATCACTTGGGATAAAAAAACTGCCGATCTCATGTTCCAATGCTTTCTTAAACTGTTTGGTGATGTTTTTGTGGCATATGAAATGGGGCTCAGTCTTGTTACCAGGCGGCTTGGACACTCGAATAAGCAAACTTTCGAGATCCCTCAGGTATTTCACTTTGGTTTTTTTGATGATGTATAGATCAAACCAATTCCATTTCCCCCGGAGATGGTCGTTAAGGTGAGCCGGTAGCCTCTTCCGCAGGCTGCCAGCTAGGCCCACGTAATAGACGTCGCGATCCTTGCGGAGCACATAGATTCCGCTTTTGCCGTGCCCGATAAACTCGTCAAAAGTCTCCGGGTGTTGCTGGATTGCGGCAAAAGATACGCCTTTGATGTGGGCCGCAACCAGAGGTTCGGCCTTCCCCCATCTCTTTGCCATATACGCCTCCTTCCAGCCGCACGCGATCCAATCCAATGAAATTGTCCCGGTCTTAGTTGAGGGCAGCGGCTTTCACTTTTGAGCACGTTACGCGGTGTGGACGTCTTAGTCAACGACCCATTCGTCCGTCCATAGGAGAGTGCGTGTCTCCGGCGGTCATTTGGCTTGCGCGATTCCTTCATCGATTCTGGCAAGCTCGTAGCCCTGAGGGCCTTGCGCCATTCAGATTTCTCTCCTGGGCTCTTTTTTGTGATTGATACGGCGCGACGGCGAGAGTGGAGACCGTTCGACAGCCGCGCAATGCGCCGCTAACCACGCAGCCAGACTTGCGCAAAGCCAACCGTCACAGGCGTAAGAATTTCCCGCGAAGGCTGCTAGAATACGCAGACTTCTGGCAGCCACAATTTAAGGAGACGCATGCACGACGAGATTCACGCCGAACAACATTTCACCGCGACGGAAACTGTGCGCGACGTCGTTATCGGCATGGCCGATGGACTCACCGTGCCATTCGCGCTGGCCGCCGGCATCACTGGAGCCGTCGCCGCCACCGGACACGCCACGAGTCTGGTGATCACTGCGGGCTTCGCCGAAATCGCCGCGGGCTCGATCGCCATGGGCCTGGGCGGATATCTCGCCGCGCGCACTGACGCCGAGCACTACGCTTCCGAACTCGCTCGCGAATATCGCGAGACTGTCGAGCTGCCCGATCGCGAAGCGCAGGAAGTCGCCGACGTTTTCCGCGGCTACGGCCTGAGCGAAGAGCAGTTGGCGCCCGTGGTGCGCGCCGTCTGCGCGAATCAAAAAAGCTGGGTGGATTTCATGATGCGCTTCGAGTTGGGACTTGAAGCGCCAAATCCGCGCCGCGCGCTCACCAGCGCCGTCACCATCGCGCTCTCCTACATTGTCGGCGGATTGATTCCGCTCGCCCCGTACATGATCGTGCCCAACGTTGTGACTGGACTTTATTATTCGATTGGAGTGACGCTCGCCGCGCTGGCAGCCTTCGGCGGCGTGAAAGCGCGCTTCACCGGAATTCATTTCCTGAAGGGAGCGGTGCAAACTGTTTTGACTGGAGGTTTGGCCGCGACAGCGGCGTTCTTCATCGCGCGCCTGATTCATCACTGATGCGCCGCGGCGAATTGAACCTTAGGGGGTTGTGCAGTTCAGGCTAGCGCGCTTGCACCGCGGCCGCGCGCCGCGCGCGAAGACGCAACACTTTTCGCTGATTGGCTTCCAGCACCTCAAACCAAACGCCGCCGGATTCGGCGCGCTCGCCCGGCTTCGGAACGTGCCCGAGCAGATGATTGATCATCCCGCCGATCGTCGTCGCGCCCTCGTCCGCCGCCGCGCCAAATTCCACGCCGAAAATCTCACCGGCCTTCTCGAGCGACACGCTGCCGCGCAGCACCAAGCTTCCATCGCTTTCGCGCACCACGTCCGGCGTCAGCAAGCGATCTTCTTCCCCGATTTCGCCGACGATTTCCTCGATCAAATCTTCGGCCGTCACCACGCCCGCCAGCAATCCGTATTCATCCACAACGATCGCCATCTGCTGATTCTTCCGCTGCATTTCTTTCAGCAGCTCCGATCCGCGTTTCGTTTCCGGCACGAACATCGCCGGCCGCGCAATCTCTCGCACCAAGCGCCGCCGCGCGTCCTGCTCCGGCACTTGCAGCAAATCGCGCGAGTACGCGATGCCGATCACGTCGTCCAGCGTTTCGCCGTAAACCGGCACGCGCGAAAATTTCGTCTCCACCATCAGCTTGCGCAATTGCTCGATGGTCGACGACGCCGGAATCACCACCACATCCGGCCGCGGCGTCATCACTTGCGGCATGCGCTTTTCGCTGAACTCCACGACCTGCTCGATCATCTGCGCTTCATCGCGCTCGATCATTCCCTGCTCTTCCGCGGCCTCCACCAGCGCGCCGATGCCCTCGGAATCGGAGACGCTCCCTAGCGTTTCGTCCTCGGAAAGCCGCAAGAGCGAGTTCGCACCGCTCAACAACGCGCGCAGCGGCCACACGGCCCACAACGACGCTCGCAACGCGGGAGCGAACGGCACAAGCCAGCGCCCGGAAGTTCGTGCAAGAAGCAATTCCGGAATGAAATGCGCCACGACAAGAACTTCGAGCAGCAGATACACAACCAATTGCGCCAGCGCCGGTCCAGTTTCCGGCACGAATAGCATGACGCCACGCGCCGTTTGCACCACGACGACCACCAACCATAGATGCGCGATCAATCGAAAGCCGGACGCCGCGCGCCGCCGATCCAGATCGATGCGCGGCTCGACTTCAGCTTCAAACACATCCAAACGATCGTGCAGCCGGCCAGTGGTGGCGCGGCCCAGCTCAACGTAAATGCGGTCGACATAAGAAAACACGGCGAGGCCGACGCACAAACAAAGAATCGCGAACAGATAAATTAATATTGCCACGTTCAGCCCACACCCAATCTTTTGCGCAAGCGCCGCTCGATGCGGTCCATTTCGCCGCGATCCGTTTCGTGATCGTAGCCGGCGAGGTGCAGCATGCCGTGAAGAATTAGCACGCGAAGCTCAGCCGGCAGCGAACGATCCAATCGCCGCGCGTTGCGCCGCGCGGCGGATGGAGAAATCGCGATGTCGCCAGCGTAAGACTCTGCGCCGCGCAACGTGCTGCCCTGCCCGCGCCCCGCAGCGTTTCCCTTCGATGGAAATGAGAGCACGTCGGTGGGTCCGCGCTTTCCGCGGAAGCGGCGATTCATGCGCGCGATTTCAGCATCGCTGACCAGGCACACGGTGACGGAATCGTCGGCGAAGCGGAGCTCACGCCGGGCGCGCTCCGCGAATTGCTGGAGCGGAGTAAGTGCCACCGGTACACGACGCTGTCGGTTGACAATCATGATCGCGGACGCGAGCTACTTCCCCGCGCGATTCTCGGCATCGTCCGCGGCGGCGGCACGTGTGTCGCGTGCGGAATCGGCGCGCGCATCGGATTTGCTGTTGGCCTTCGCTGCGCCGAATGAGTTGGCGCCACGCGCGGACTGCCCGGCTTCAAATTCTTCGTAGGCGCGAATAATTTGTTGCACTAGATTGTGGCGGACGACGTCTTTCTCGTTGAAGTGCACGAAGCCGATGCCTTCGATTTTCTCGACGACATCGAGCGCTTCCACCAGACCGGAGCGCCGCCCAGACGGCAAGTCGATTTGCGTGATGTCACCGGTCACGACGGCCTTGGAATTGAAGCCGAGGCGCGTGAGGAACATCTTCATTTGCTCGCTAGTGGTGTTTTGCGCTTCATCGAGGATCACAAAGGAATCGTTTAGCGTGCGGCCGCGCATGAAGGCCAGCGGCGCGACCTCGATGATGTTCTTCTCGACGAAGCGCTCGAGCTTATCGGCATCGAGCATTTCGTACAGCGCGTCGTAAAGCGGCCGCATGTACGGATCGATTTTTTGTTGCAGCGTTCCCGGCAAAAATCCCAGACGCTCACCGGCCTCCACCGCGGGACGCGCCAAGATGATGCGATTCACATGCTTGTTGAGCAGCGCGGAGACCGCCATCGCCACGGCGAGATAAGTTTTTCCCGTGCCGCCCGGGCCGACGGCGAACACCATGTCATAGCGCTCGATGTATTCCATGTAGCGGCGTTGATTGGCGCTTTTGGGCGCGACATTTTTTTTCCCGAAGCTGCGCGGACGCACTTCGCCGCCGAGAATGCCGTGCAGAGAAGCTTTCGGATCTTCAGTGGCGACGCGGAAGAGCGCTTTCACTTCGCCGTTATCCATCGGACGGCCGGCGCGCACCAAGCGGTTGTACTCGTGCAGGATGTGCACGGCGCGATCGACCTGCGCGGCTTCGCCTTCGACGGAAAGGCGATTGTCATGGATCTCCGTCGTGACCTGGAGGGCGGATTCCAGCAGTTTCAGATTTTCGTCGAGCGTGCCGAAAAGGGTCTCAATTCGGCCGGCGATTTCTACGGTGTGACGCATGGGGCCTGAAACCGACCCTGGGGCCGGCTGACGATTCAAGCCACCTCCACGGAAGAAAAACCACGAGGAAACTCCATTTTAACAGACCACACCGTGGCGGTCAATGCCAGCCAAACCACAGAATTTAGGGCGCTTAGCGGCGCCCCTCCAACGCTCAAATGACCCTTGACCCGCGCGCTACTGCGGGCCGGGGAAGCTCACTTGTGGCACCGCCTGTGCCGCGGGCGACGCGGTGAAGTAAGCGTCATTGCGTTTGTAGCCGGCCCAACGGGCAATCAAATTGTTGGGGAACAATCCGATGTAGGTGTTGTAGTCCTGGATGTCGTCGTCGTAGCGTTTGCGCTCGACGGAGATGCGATTTTCGGTGCCGGCAAGCTCGTCTTGAAGCTGCAAGAAATTTTCATTCGATTTGAGCTGCGGATAATTTTCGACGATCGCCAGCAAATGGCCCAGCGCGCCGTCAAGCTGTCCGTTTGCAGCGATGGCGGCAGCGGGGGTCTGCGCGCCTAGCAAAGCCTCGCGCGCTTTATCGACTTCGCCGAACACAGTGACTTCCTGCGCGGCGTAGCCTTTCACCGTGGCGACGAGGTTCGGAATCAAATCGGCGCGGCGCTGCAGCACGACTTCGACTTGATGCCACTGCGAATCGACGGCTTCATTCTTAACCACCATCTGATTGCGGCGGGAAACGTACAGGCTGCCGGCCCACCAGCCGATCACAACCAAAATTAAGATAACCACGAGGGCTTTCTTCATGCTCTCCTCCGACGTTTCTTCGTCGTGCCTATTTCATGTGTCTTGAATCGCCACTCTAACACAAGCGGGCGGAGACAAGCTCCGCCCCTACGGGAAACCCACGCATCGCGGCATCGCTACGCGGCGACGCGCCGATCGAATTGGTCGGCTGCCATTGCAACGGCGGCGAGGTAGCTCGCAAAAACATCCGCGTTCAGCGCTTTCCGCGGCTGCTTGGCTTCGCGCACGTCGAGCACGACTTCAAATGGCGCAGCGTCGAAGCCCAGCGCGGCGGCCAAACGGCGGCAAGTCTCGCGGCGCGAATCGGGAGCTTTTTCGCCGAGCGCCAAAAGCGCGTGGCGGAAGAGCACGCAGAACGCAGCGACGGATTTCAGCATCAATTGTGCCAGCGCGGCGTCGCCCGTGCCGGCGAGCGCAGCGGACTGGCGCAGCCTCAAAAGATTGACGCGCAATTCGCGTTCAACTTGATGGCGATGAAGCGCCATAGGGACTTCGAGCGATGCGAAGAAATCTTCGCCGTGAAGTGTGCGACGGCGCGCGGAGATATCCAGAAACTCGATTGCGAAAACATCCGCGGCGGAATGCAATTCGGAAACGGTGAGCAGCAATGGCGCGGGATGACCTTTGCCCGCCCACATCGCGACGACGGGATGCAGGCGGCGCAGGGATTCGGCATCGAGGCGCTCGAACAATCCGAGGATGTTCAAATCGGAATGCGCTTCGTGGAATTCCCCGCCCGCGGCCGAGCCGTAGAGCACGAGCGATCGCAGATTGTTTCCGGCTGCGCGCTGAAGCTCGTCAACCAAGTCCGACAATTCTTTTTCTCTATTCATCACGCTCTCCACTCGTCCGCTCGCGCTTTATTCGTGCGTGCAATATCTCTGCCTCGTCGAGACGCAAACATCACCAGCCTCCCGATGCGCCGCCGCCGCCG
>JBEKDK010000142.1:0-7320 GCA_050014395.1 Candidatus Acidiferrales bacterium
GTAGATATTGCGGGCGCGACGTCCGTGCGAACGCACATCAACATGCCGGCGGGGCAGCTGAACATCTCATCCGGCGCGGGCCCGCTGCTCGATGCGCATTTCGATTACACGGCTTCCGATGGCGATCCCCAAGTGAATTACAACGTTTCCGGCGGGAGTGGGCAGCTTGAAATAAATCAAACGCAGCCGGGGATTCACGTGGGCGGATCGGACAATGAGTGGCGATTGCGATTCGCGAACAACGTGCCGCTCGATCTTTCGCTGGACATGGGCGCGGGGCAGGGGCATCTGGATCTCAACGGGCTTGACCTGACGAACCTAAAGATAAACTTGGGCGCCGGCCAAATGGACGTGGACTTGAGGGGCCCGCGTACGACCGACCTGGACGCCGATATCGAGGGTGGCGTGGGGCAGGGAACAATCCGTCTGCCGCAAGATGTGGGCGTGCGGGTGAACGCGGAGGGCGGAATCGGGTCCATCAACACGCACGGATTGAGACGCGAAGGCGACGAGTACGTGAACGATGCGCTGGGGAAATCGCCGGCGACGATTCATCTGAGAGTCGAGGGCGGCGTTGGCTCTATCGATCTTGATGCGGGGCCTTGATCGCTGATCGGTTGGCTGTGGCGCGGAATTCGTTGCGCGGCGTTTACGCCTGTGCTGCAAACCTAGGCAACAAATCGCGCGTGATGCTCCTTTAATATGCAGCGGTCCATCACCACCGCTAATCCCGCTTGGCGCGCGCGTGCGGCTGCGGCTTCGTGAATCACGCCTTCTTGCATCCACACGGCGCGCGCACCGATGCGGATCGCGCTCTCCACAATTTCCGGCACGGCTTCTGAGCGGCGGAAAATATCCACGATGTCGACGCGCTCCGGTACCTCCTCAAGGCGCGCGTAGGATTTTTCACCGAGCACTTCGGTCTCGTTCGGATTCACGGGAATGATTCGGTAGCCCGCGGACTGCATATAACGCGACACGCCGTTGCTGGGGCGAGATCGGCTGGAAGAAAGGCCGACGACGGCGATGACTTTTGCGGATTCGAGCATTTCACGGACAGGATCGGCGCTCATCGCGGACGCCGCGAGCCATCATGTCGCGGAGGGCGATCGGGGCGATGCGGCCGCGGCTGCGATGGGCCCGAATTTCGATCGCGCGGTGGTTGCGGACGGTTCGGGGATCGAGGCGCGCCGCCTCCAGATTTATTTCCGCCGCGCCACGGACCGTTCTTCTGCTCGCTCCAATTGTGTTTGGGCCGCGAGGGGCGCGGACCCGCCGGCGCGCCGCCAGGTTTGCTGCCGCGCCAGGGTTCGGTTTTCTTTTCGCGCCAATGATCGTTTGTCCGCGAAGGTGGACGATTGCTCGGCGCTCCCGGCGGACGATTGACCGGAGGCCGAGGCGAACGGTCGTTTGGAAAACGCGGTGCGCCGGCGCTGCCGGATTTGTTTCCGCGCCACGGGCCGGTTGTCTTCTCACGCCAATGATCGCTAGGCCGCGAAGGTGGACGATTGCTTGGCGCTCCCGGCGGACGATTGGCCGGGGGCCGCGGCGAGTGATCGTTTGGAAAACGCGGCGCGCTGGCGCTGCCGGATTTGTTTCCGCGCCATGGTCCGCTTTTTTGCCCGCGCCACTGATCTTTGGGCCGTGAGGGGCGCGGGCCGGCGGGCGCGCCGAGTGGCCGATTGTCCGGAGGGCGTGGTGAGCGGTCGTTTGGAAAACGAGGCGCGCGCCCTGATTTATCTCCGGGCGACGGGCGATCGTTTCGCGCGCGCCACGGCTCTCGCGGGCGCAACGGTGGGCGTTTGCTGGGCGCTCCATGCGAAAAGTTGCGCGGCGCTGCGAACTGTGGGCGATTGACCGGCGCTGGGAGCGGAGGACGAGCGGTCGCTGCCGGCGTTGGCGTTGCGATCGGAGGCGGTGCGGCCGATGGCGCAACGGTTTGCGCCGGCGCTGCGATTGGAGGCGCGTCCTTCTCCGCAAGCACTCGATCGACAGCGCGCGAAAACTTTTCAACTTCGCTCGGCTCCAAGCGGCGGTAGTGGCCCTCCGGCACCGGGTCCAGCTCCAGCGTGGCGAGCTGCACGCGGTTCATTTTTTCGATGGGGTGATCGAGGCGTGCGAGCGATCGGCCCAGCGCGTCGCGGCTGGGTCCCGTAAGTTCAACTTCGTACCACGGATTTTCGGCGGAGCGGCGCGCCCACGGTCCCTTGAGTGGAGCGAATTGAGCTTGCGCGGCGCGGCCCACCTCGCGCATCTCCTCTTCGCTGATGCGGCCTTTCACCTTGATCCAATACGTTTGGCGCAGGCGGCTGGCGGCGCGCAGCACGCGCGCGGCAAGCTGGCCGTCGCTGGTGAGCAGCACGAGACCGCTCGCGAAATAATCGAGGCGGCCGACAGGGAAAACTCGCTCGGGCGTGCCGCGCAGGAAATTGCGCAGAGTCTTGCGGCCCTCGGGATCGGCGAGCGTCGAAACCACTTGCGGCGGCTTGTGCAGAATAATGTAAACAAGCTCCGTGGGGATTTCCGCCACGCGGCCCGCGGCTTCCACTCGATCGTGATCGGGATCGGCCTTCGATCCGAGTTCGGTGACGATTTCACCGTTGACGCGTACTTGGCCGCTGCGAATCAATTCTTCGGCGTGCCGGCGTGAGGCGATGCCAGCTTGCGCGATTATTTTCTGTAGACGCTGGAGCATGGTGTGTGGCCGCGAATGCTAGTGCGTGCCGTCGTCGGCCGATGGAGCGGCGTCGGACGGAGTGTCCGCCGGCGCAGGCTCGGGCGCCGATGATTCGGAAACTTGGGGCGCGTCAGGGGTTGGGGCCGGCTCTGCCATGCCGGGCTCGAATTCGGCCGGAGCCAAACCTTCGTCGGTGCCAAGCGCATCGCGCGCGAGCTGCTCGAATTCCTTGAGGCTCGGCAGCTCGTCGAGATCGGACAGGCCGAAGCGCATCATGAATTCTTTTGAGGTGCGGTAGAGAATCGGGCGGCCCAACACGTGCTTTCTGCCGGCGGTGGTGATCAGCCGCTTCTCTAGCAGCGTTTGAATCACACCGGCGCAGTTGACGCCGCGAATTTCTTGGATTTCAGGCTGCGTCGCGGGCTGCTTGTAGGCGATCACGGCCAGCGTCTCGAGCGCCGGCATGGTGAGGCGCAACGGCGGCCGCAGAGCTTTGATAAACCTGCGCACCGCGTCGTGATGCTGCGGCTTGGTGTAAAACTTGTAGCCGCCTGCGACGCGGCGGATTTCAACGCCGCGCTCTTCGACCGCATACGAGGCCACCAGCAAGTCGAGCGCGGCGCGCACCGCGGTCTTTTCTTCGCCGACGGCGGCGGTCAATTGCTCGAGCGTGACCGGTTCGTCCGCGGCGTAGATGATGGCTTCGAGCGCGCCGGTAAGTTCCGCCGGCGTCATTTATGTATCCGTTCTTTTTTAGAACCTGAAAACCGGCTATTCATATTGTTTCTCGATTTCACCCAGGGCGTCGCCGCCGGAAAATACCAGGTCGAATAGTTTGTGTTTGCGAATCTGAATCTCGCTGAACAATGCTTCCTGCACCAGCACGATCGCTTGCAGGCGCACCATTTCCAGGACGGCGAGCAGCGCCACGATCATGGCCTGGCGCGAAGAGCACGAATCGAAAAAGCGGATCAAGCTGACGCCCTCTTCGTCCGCGAGGAGTTCCTTGCGCAGCAGGTCCATCATTTGCGGCACGGTGATCTGCTCACGGTAGAGTTCGATGCGCGTGACTTCCTTGCGGCGCTCGAGCACTTGCTGGAATACCCGCACTAAATCCACGAGCGAGACGACTAGTTCGGCTTCGGTGCCTTCGCCTTCGTAAAGCGAGCGATCGGGTTTCGACCACACGTTCTGTTCGATCTGCTGTTTTTGATAGAGCATCTGCGCCGCGCTCTTGAACTTCTCGTGCTCCACCAAGCGATGCACCAATTCCGCACGCGGATCTTCCTCGCCTTCGGGTCCGGCCAGCGGATCGGGCGGCAGCAGCATTTTCGATTTGATGTAGATCAGCGTCGCAGCCATGTAGATGAATTCGGCGGAAACGTCCATATCGAGCTGCTCGAGCTTGTGCAGGTAATCGAGATATTGGCCGGTGATTTGCGCGATAGGGATATTGTGGATATCGATTTTCTGCTTCTTGATTAAATCGAGAAGCAGATCGAGCGGCCCGTCGTACGTCGCGAGATGAATTTTCAGAGGCGTCGCCATACTTCAGGTTCCCGCTTTCGATGTGATCGACTCGCGCGTTTTCTTCCAGCCGAAGACGGCTTCGCGCACGCGTTCCATTGTTGCCTTCGCAACGCCGTGCGCCTTCTTCGAGCCCTCGTCCAGAATCTCGAGCACCGCCGCCGGCTTGGCTTCAAATGTATGGCGCCGCTCGCGCACTGGCTCAATCCATTTTATCAGCGCGTCGGCCGCGATCTGTTTGCAATCCACGCAGCCGATGGCCGCTGTGGTGCAATCGCGCCGGATTCGCTGGATCACATCGGGCGTCGAGAATATTTTATGCCAGTCAAAGACGGGGCACACATCGGGATTCCCGGGGTCAGTGCGCAGTTTTCGGGCAGGATCGGTGACCATCGCGCGGGTCTTCTTACGGATGTCGTCGTCGGACTCGCTGAGCGAGATAAAATTGCCGTACGATTTTGACATCTTGCGGCCGTCGGTACCCGGGATGCGCGGAGTTCGCGTCAGCATCGCGTCTGGCTCGCGGAGCACTTTGCTGATGTGGACGTACTGCTGATCCTTTTCACCTATTCGCTTGTATAAGTTGACCAGGCCTTCTTCGAGGATCTTCTTCCGCAGCGCCTCGCGGGTCACGGTTGGAGTTTCGCCTAACGCCTTCGCCAGACCGCGCGCATCGTTCTTCTTCCATTCGATGAAATCCACGTCGAAACCATAGAACGTATTGAATGTGTTCACAATCTCGCGCGTTAGCTCGACGTGCGCGACTTGGTCCTCGCCGACGGGCACTAGATCGGCGTCGTACATCATGATGTCAGCGGCTTGAAGGACCGGATAGCCGAGGAAGCCGAACGTGTGCAGGTCCTTGCCTTTGATATTTTCGAGCGCTTCCTTGTACGTCGGCACGCGTTCGAGCCAGGCGAGCGGCGTGACCATGGAAAGCAGAAGCTGCAATTCGGCGTGCTCGGGAACTTGCGATTGGACGAACATCGTGCATTTCGCGGGATCGAGGCCGGAGGCCAGCCAGTCGATAGCGATCTCAATCGAATTTTGCGCGATCGCGGACGTATCCGCGTAATCAGAGGTGAGCGCGTGCCAATCGGCCACGAAGAAAAAACAATCGTAGTTCGCCTGCATCTGGATCCAATTGGCGAGAGCGCCGAAAAAATGGCCGATGTGCAAGCGGCCGGTGGGGCGCATTCCGCTCAGTACGCGCTGTCTAGGCGTTGCGGTCAAACGAGCGATCTCCTTCGTGCTTGTACGTGCGCGCCTGAAGTGTGAGCGGGTGTGACATGGGCCAACATTGTATCTCGTAGCTGCCGCCGCGTCAGGGAGAAAAGACGCGCGTTACATGCGCAGCAGCTCGCGCAGCCGGCGGGTCTGTGCGCGACTGACGGGGATTTCCGCGTTGCGCCGGTCCGCCATTTTCAGCATGTAGCTGGATTTAAACCACGGCACCACTTCCTTGATGTGATTGATGTTCACCAAATATGAGCGGTGCGGGCGCCAGAAGCGCTCGGAATCGAGCGACGTTTGCAGCTCTTCGATCGTGCGGCAATTCGAGCTGCCCTCGAATTCTTTGGTCACCACCGTGATCAGGCCGTCGGCAATCGAGGCGTAGATCACGTCGTCGGCGTCCACCAGGAGAAGTCGCTGCTGCGTTTTGACGATCAGCTTAACGCGTTGCGCCGTGCGGCCCGCGCCGATTTGGTTCACCAGGAGTTCCAGTTGCGCGGCGGGCGAGGCGTCGGCTTCAAGCGCCTTCTTCACGCGCGCCACGGCCTTCGCCAATCGCGCTTTGTCGAATGGCTTCAGGATGTAATCGACTGCATTTACTTCAAACGCTTGCACGGCGTAATGATCGTAAGCGGTGGCGAAAACGAAGTGCGGCAATTTCGATTTGCGGTCGATCAGTCGCTTGATCACGCCGAAGCCATCGAGGCCCGGCATCTGCACATCGAGAAACACCAGGTCGGGCGCCTGCTCCTGAATCAACGCCACGGCCTCCGTGCCGTTCTTGCCCTGGCCGATCAAGCGCAGCTCCGGAAAACTTTTCAGAAGAAACGCCAACTCGTCGCGCGCGGGCTTTTCGTCGTCTACGATCAGTGTGCTGATGGGCATGGCGCTTGGAAACGCGATCTGCGGCCAGTATATGCAAAGCGCAGCCGGAGCAGCAAGGCGCGGCGTGCTCGCGCGAACGCGCCGTCCTGATATTATGGAACGCGAACGGTGACGAAGAGTTTCAACTGAAGCGAGGGAGGCCTAGATGGCGCAGAAGCGCGCAAGACTTGTGCGCGGTAAAACGATGTTCAAGGGCAGCGTGTTCGGAGTGCGCCGCGACTCCGTTATAGAGCCGGACGGTCTTCGTGCCACCCGCGAAATCGTGACGCATTCGGGTTCCGTCGTCGTGATGCCGGTGTTTCTGAATGGCGATTTGCTGCTGGTTCGGCAGTATCGGTACGCCGCGGGCCAAGCGCTGTGGGAGTTGGTCGCGGGTCGGAAGGAGCCGAGCGAATCTCCGCTCGCCGGTGCGCGGCGCGAATTGCTCGAAGAGACCGGCTACACGGCTCGGCGCTATCGCCGGCTGATCGATGTGTTTCCTTCGCCGGGCTTCGTGACGGAATCGATGGCAATCTTCGCGGCGGAAGGATTGACGCCGGGCGCAGCGCAGCCGGAGGAAGATGAGCACATCGTCGCGCGACGATTTAGCGTGGCGCAAGCGCTGAGCATGATTCGGCGCGGCGCGTTGCGCGACGCGAAATCCGTTGTCGGCATCCTCTACTATCTGAAATTCGTCGCGCGACAGCGCCGAGCGCAGTGATCCGCGCCACCGCGCCGGCGCCGCGCAATAATGTTTATTCCGCGTTCTTCTTGAATCACACGCGCGGGTGGACTACGATGCGCTCAGACTGCAGCTTCCGGAAACTTCCGGCGCGAGCGTGAAGCGCATGAGCATACGTCAATTCGTCGATCATCATTTTCGGCATTTCAACGCCGCGGTGGTGCGCGAAGCCTCACACGCCTACACGGCGCACCTGGCCGCGGGCGGCAAAATGTTTTTGGCGATGGCCGGCGCGATGAGCACCGCCGAGCTGGGATTGTCTCTTGCCGAAATGATT
>JBEKDK010000143.1:0-7264 GCA_050014395.1 Candidatus Acidiferrales bacterium
ACGGTATCGCACACCGCCAACACGGTGATCTATCTGTTTTACGGGAATTCTTTGGTGACCACGGATCAATCGAATGCTACGGGGACCTGGGACAGTAATTACATTGGGGTGTGGCACCTGCCGAACGGAACGACGCTGAGCGCGCATGATTCGACAAGCAATGGGGACAATGGGACGATCAACGGAGCGACAGCGACGACAGGGCAGATTGATGGGGGGGCAAGCTTCAATGGTTCAGGCAACGACATAACTTTTTCAGGGGGAGCGATTGGAGCAACTTCAGTAACAGTTTCGGCTTGGATGTACACGAAAGGATTTACTCAGGCTACCTTTGGGAGCGGGAGCGATGGAGCAGTTGTTTTTGGTACCAGGGACGCCGATGCCAATGTTTCACCCACGCTGGTGATCTCTCCTGTAGGGGGCTCGCAACATGCGATATTTACGTGTGACAGTTCTGGCCTTGCTGTGGGAGCGGAAGGGGCTACGACAATATCCACGGGCCAGTGGTACTACTTTGTTGGGACATTCTCGAGCACGGGAAGTGGGACATATGGAGGGACGTGGAACGTCTATGTGAACGGTGTTCAGGATAACAGTTCTACGAACAATTTTGACTTGGCAGGGAGTTGTTCGGGCACATTTTCCGGGGCGACATGGTTCGCAGCGACGAATGGTCAATGGAATGGAACGTCGGATGTGAACCTGGACGAACTGCGAGTATCGAAGTCTGTGCGGTCAGCGGATTGGATCGCGACGGAGTACAACAACCAGAGCAGTCCATCGACCTTCTACAGCGTAGGGGCAGCGGTGACCGGTGGGGGAGCATCGAGTCCCGCAATTACTGGAACCTCGCCATCCTCGCGCGCCACAGGCGGTGCGGGCACCATTCGTGGCTCGAACCTTGGATCGAGCCATGAAGTGCCTTGGTGACTTCTGATTGAAGAGAAAGAACCAGATGGTTAGGCTCGTGACATACTCCCATCAAGCCAAGCGAGACGTTGAGGCATTTCTACGCGTGCTGGCGATTGCCGTGATTCCGCGCTTCGAGCCCTTGAAACAGGCTCCTGGCGGCGTGCTCAGTGACGCCATGCGCGGACCGAGAGTAATCATCGAGGCCTGAGGATATTCATGTACAAAAAGTTTTTTGGGCTGCGCGAAAATCCGTTCAACGTCAATCCCGACCCTTGGCTCGCGACGCGTCAGAGTAGGCGTGATGCGATGCGGGCCCGTGGTTAAGTCAGGATTCATTCGATGCGTTGTATCGTGACGGGCGGGGCGGGCTTCATAGGTTCGCACACAGTCCGGGAATTGATCCGGCGCGGTCACAGCGTCGTGGTTTTTGACGACTTCTCTTCGGGTCACGAAGAAAACGTCGCGAAAATCAGCGGCCCTCTCGAGGTGCGCAGAGGCAGCGTCGCGGACCTGGACGCTGTGCGTGAAGCGTGCCGCGGCGCAAACTGGGTGATCCACCTGGCGGCGCAAGTGTCCGTGCCGCGCTCGGTGAAGGATCCGATCGAGACCAATCGCATCAACGTGGACGGGACGTTGAACGTTCTGGTCGCCGCACGCGATGCGAAGGCGACTCGCGTGGTACTGGCCAGCTCGTGCGCAGTGTATGGCGAATCGCTCGAGCTGCCGAAGTCCGAATCCATGACGCCGGTTCCGATTACACCGTACGGCGTCTCGAAGTTGACGGCGGAATTATACGCGCAAGTTTTCACGCGCGCGTACGGGCTGGAAACCGTCTCGTTGCGTTACTTCAATGTCTTCGGTCCGCGGCAGGACGCTGGCTCGCCCTACTCCGGAGTGCTATCGGTTTTTTGCACCGCGCTGCGTGACGGGGCGCCTGTGACCGTTTATGGCGATGGAGAGCAGTCTCGCGATTTCATATACGTCGAAAACGTGGTCCAGGCGAATCTGCGCGCCTGCGAAGCGCCGCAAGCCTCGGGCTTGGTTTTCAACGTCGGCACGGGCAACAGCTATACGCTCAATCAAACGCTGAAGCTGCTGGAGAAAATTTCCGGCCGTTCGGCGAGCGCTCAGTACGCGCCGCCGCGAGCGGGCGACATTCGCGATTCGCAGGCCGATATAGCGCTCGCGGGGCAGAAGCTCGGCTATGAACCAACCGTCGGCTTCGAAGACGGTCTGCGGCGCACTTGGGAATGGTTCAAAGCGCAGGGCAAGACCGCAGCATCCTTAACCTAACAACGCGGCTAACGGATTAGCGGGCCTTCGCGACTGCAATCGTTGTCCAGCTATTGTTTCGCTGGCGGCGTCGCCGCTGGCGCGGGCGCAGTGGCTGGCTTCGCAAACTTGCTGTCGTCCGCAGGAACGTTGATTTGGATTTGGCTGAAGTGCACGGTCAGCGCGGCGTCAGGGGTCGCCGTGCGCACGGTGAAGGGAAGTTTCAACCCGCCGACGGCGCGGTAATCGCTGAAATCGGCTTCGACGGGATTATTGCCGATCGGGCTGGGCGCCGCGAACACGTAGCGCAGCAGCAGCCCGCTGTCGATGTCGAACAACAACCGTTCTCTCGGCCCTCCGTCCGCGGGGACGCCCATCACGACGTAAACCTTATGGTCGCCGACTTGGTCCAGGTTCGGCATCACGCGCAATTGAGTGAAGTGTTTTCGGACGTCGAGCAACCGGCTCATGTCAGCAGCGCGATTGAGTTCGGCGAACTGTGTTCCTTGGACATCGCTCACCTGCCCTTTCGCATCCTGCTGCCAGAAATCCGTGCCGTCGGTGCCTTCTGTGAAAGCCTCATCTTTTCCCGCAAGCGACATTCGGCGCTTGTTGGGTGCTTCCTGAATGATCTCGATCGTCACGGCCTCGGATGCTCCGCCTCCTTCGAAAGTTCCCGTTCCCTCGGCTTTGCGGCTCGTCAACTTCGCGATGGCGTCGGCGCCGCCGATTGCTTGAGTGTACTTGTCGAGGATCTGATCCACGGTGGGAGCGGCGGCCGGGCTTCCCACAGGCGCACCCGCGACGTTCGGCGGCGCGGCGGTGCCGGTTGGTCCAGCGTGCTCCACCGTCGGCGCAGATGGCATTGAGGCCGCCATTTGCGTTTCTTCCGGAATCACGGGCACGCCTAGCGGATGGGCGGTGCCTCGATGACACGTGTTGCAGGTCACCTCTGCGCGGCCGCTGAAGTTCGTCTTATTAATGTCCATCTCCATCTGAATCATCTGGCGAGCCGTGGCCTTGGGTTTCTTGCTGTCGTCCTGAAAATGGGGGATCACATGGCAGAACGTACAAGGTTGGCCGAGCGACGTCGACATAAACTCCATCGCCGAAATCAATTGATCGGCGGGCGCGTCCTTGAGCACAGTCACATTCATGAACACCTCGCCCGCCGTTTTCACCGCCGCGGCGGGCGCGGCAACCGGCGCTGCAACAGGCGGGGCAGGTGCAGGAGCCTGAGCGCGGGTCGCGTGCGGCGCAGCAATTGCTATCGCCAAGCCCGCCGCCACCGCGATTCCCGCACAAATGAAGAACCCCACCTTGCGACTGCGTCGAAATGTGCGTGTCATGGCGCCCCCACAGAACGCATCTGTCGTTTGCAACCACGATAGAGTACTTGAAGTTGCCTCGTCGTCAAGCGATCCCTTTCGTTCTCTTCTGGTGCCTCGTGAGCAGATCGGCGCCAGTCTACGGATAGTTACCTCGCGCGACTTAAGTTCGGGTAATGACGCAAGTAACTCGTTCAGCGCACGGCCCAGCCGAGCCGCGGCTGCGAATTCCTGCACGTATGCTAGACTCCGCTCGGAGGAATTATCGTGCTCAAGACTTTTCAATACTGGTTGCTCTGCGGGCTGGGGGCGATAGCGATTGTCCTCGTGGGCGCGAACATTTGGTTATACGTCCGCAACCGATCAGTGGAGGCTGAGGTCAACGCCCGCGCGCAGTACATTCAACAAACCGCGCCAATCAACGATTTACACCAGCAGATGGCCAGAGCCCTGGCCGAACTCGCAATCAAGAACAACGATGAGCAACTCCTCATGCTGCTAAGCGATCAGGGAATCACGATCAACCGGACGTCAACGGTACCGGCGAATTCGGCACCTGCCCCAGCACAGAAGGGCAAGCCATGAGCAACTCCGCCGACTCATCTACGGTCGCCGAGAAAGAATCGAAGCCCAATCGCTACGGCCCGTTTCTTCCACTGCTGCTCTTTGCCGTTGCGTTTCTCGGCTGGACGGTCTGTCAGACGACGTCGCTAATCCGTGAGCGCTCCACTCTCAAACAAACTTTGTCGATGCAGGCTGCACCACTCGCCCAGGCCCAAAGGATCCGCGCCGCCACCGATTCGATGGTCACGAAGACGCGCGAACTTGCCGATGCCGGCGATCCCAACGCTCAACTCGTCATCGCTCAGCTTAGACAGCGGGGCGTCACCATAAATCCCAACGCATCGACTCCGCCGACGCCCTGATCCTTCACCCTGTCACTGGTTGCCTTGCTGTGGCGCCTCTGCGTCCAGCGAATACATGCCCACGATCTTGCCAGTCGCGCCATTCAGCTTGGCGATGTAGCTGCGCGAACCATCGGCAATCCACAGATTCGCGCCGTCGTACGCGATGGCCTCCCCCTGTCCCACGCTGCGCACCGACATTAATACTGTTCCATCAGTCGGACTGATTTCGACGACTCCACTCTTCGACCGGTCGCTAATCCATAGATTGGTTTTGTCGAAGATGATTTGCGAGGCGCGATCGGAGATCTGATAACGTGCCACGACTTCGCAGTTCTTAGGGCCCAGCTTAACGACGGTGCCATCGTCATCGCTGGCCACCCATAAAGCGGAACCATCATAGACAAAGCTGCTCGGGGAATCGCCCGCCGGAAAATTCCCCAAGCTTTCGCCGGTACTCGCCAGGAGCTTAGTCAGGGAGTCACTTCCGGGATTCAGCACCCAAATGTTTTTGCCATCCGTGGCGAGAGCTGTCGGACTTCCGCCAACTCCGTAGATGCCTACAGTTTGGCCGTCCGACGCCCGGACCTTCCTTACGGCATCCCCGTCGTGGTCGGCGACCCACACGTATCCATCCACTACCAAGACAGCAACAGGTTCGGCGCCGGCTTCGAATACGCCAAGCGTCGCGCCGTCGCTGGCCCGCAATTTGGTGACGGTTGCGTCCCCGCTATTCGCCACCCAGATGTCTTCGCCGTCCGAAGCCAATCCGCGCGGCGCTTCCCCGACCGGGAAAGAGCCTAGCAGCCGTCCGTCAGCCGGAGAAAGCTTTGAGACCGTATTGGACCGCTCGCTAGAAGCCCAGATGAAAGCGCCGTCATAGATCAGCGGAGGCCCGTCGATTTCAGAGTGGGGAGGGACCGGAGGATTCTGCGGTGATGCAGGGGTGCTTTTGATGCCGAGCCAGTAAACAGTGAAAAGAATGGCGATGGCAATTCGACGAATTGATCTAGGAACACTACTCATCATCTCATTTTCTCCATCTTAGCCTTGGTTCTTGGCATGCAATCGTGCTCATCCAAACCATCCAGATGGTTAGCACTTGTAACACCATACCAACCGGCGCATCAACCGCGGATAAACCCAGTCAGATCACTGTTCTTCCGTGAAGCGGACGACAAGAGCGCTCCAGTTCAAGAACCACTTAGGCGGTAAAGGAAAGAATGTTGCACATCCTCCACCGCGGACTTTCCGGAACTCGCTCCTAGGATTGAATTTAACAGCAGGACGGATGTGGCACCCAGCTTGCATCAATGAACCACGCACGAATCGCCAACGTCCCCGGCGGCGAGGCACGGAATAATTTCGCTGTCTCGAAACCCAAAGGGGGTCTCTATATGAGACGTTTGGCGATCATAGTACCGGTAGTCCTGTGCTTTGCGTTGGGCTACCAGCCTGTGGCAAAGGCGCAATCTTCTCTTCAGTATGTGGTTTTCAATGTGAACGGCGCGGCCCAGGATAATGACTTTACTGGCGTTAATGTTTCCAGCTTCAATGAAACGACGGGCATTGGAACACTGAGCTACACTTTCGATCCTGGAACGAGCGGAACCTATTTTGTTGATTCGTTCTTCGATCTGGAAGTAAGCCAGCCATTTTTCAATGAGTACGGAACCGCTTCCGGTGCGGCCGCTACGGGTCAGACTTGGGAAATTGGGGACTCTTATGCCAGCAACATCTACAACGATGTCGAAGGCGCGTCCGGCACTGGAGCCCTCAGCGACGTGAACAGTCTGCCAGGGCAGACGAGCAATTACCTCGGCGGCTCCGGCGGCACTGCACCTTGCACCGCGGGAGCGTCCTGCAATGGCGATGCCGCAATGGCCATGGGATTCGAGTTCACGCTTAGCAGTACCCAGGAAGCCGTGATCACTCTGGATTTTTCCACGACCAATCCGGGCGGAACGGGCCTCGTGCTCGACCAAACGCACCCCGTTGACCCTGCGAACGCCACTGAGTCCGACGTCTATTTCACGGGAAACGAAGTTACGCAGGCGGCTGTCAGCGGCCCGCCGACTGGAGTTCCGGAGCCGAGCACGCTTCTCTTGCTGGGAGCGGGGCTTGCTGGTCTTTGCCTGTTGAAGACCAAGTTGAGTGCGTAGTGGGACGAATTGCGGTTGACCACGGGTATTCGGGGGGTTCGAAGCTCCGCGCCGTTGGTGCGCGCTTTCGGCTCGGGCTTCAAGTTTCAAAATCGACGGTTAGCTACTTTGGAGGGGAAGAAGCTATGCGAAAGCTAAGTCTGTGGCAAGTTTGTCTGGTCGCGCTACCGCTTCTGATCGCGTTCATTATCCCGCAGGCCGCGAGAGCACAGGTTACCGTCTTGACTGTACCGGAGGTTCCGGGAACTCCGACCACGCCCCACGTTACGTATCCTCTGGGCCCCACCAGCGAGGTAACCATCGTGTTGGGAGCCACGGTGAATTTGGGAGGATCCACAGACTCCTTCACCTATTCCTGGAATTTCGGAGATGCAACAACGCAGGCAGCGGCTCCGGTTACGAATACTTACGACATTTCGGCGCAACATGCCTATCCATACGCCGCCCCCGGCGGGACGGCGTGGACCGCCGTAGTGACCGTTACGGATACCAACACCAGCGCAACGTATACCGCGAATTACTACGTGATCCAGCAAGCTAACAGCCTGGCTTCGCGCGTGGACGTGGCCATCGATTCCGGTTTGTGGTACCTCCACCAGAATATGTGGCGGTGCAACAATGGCTCCCCGAGCGGTTGTGGGACCGGTGGAATTTACGGCGCAAGCGGGGTCTATGGTGGATGGGA
>JBEKDK010000144.1:0-7148 GCA_050014395.1 Candidatus Acidiferrales bacterium
TGAGCCGCCTCTACCACCAGACGAACTAACCTCCGCCCGATTCTCGCGGAGAAGCCGCCAACAAATCGCGCACCCCTTCGATCTCCTGCCGTGAGCTTGTTCTCACGCACACTCGTAGGGGCTTGGGGCTCGAAGCTGGTCGCTTCCAGGTGACCCTGGGGCGATCACGCGGCGTTGCGGGCGTGCTTGGTGCGCGGCGCCGACCGACGAGCGGTTTTAGTAGCACAGGCACTCCTGCCTGTGCGGGGTTGGTTTTTTGGGCTTTTGTAAAGGCACTGAGAAAAAGTGCGAAGGCGCACAGGCAGGAGTGCCTGTGCTACCCGGCCCTTTGTAGGCGGTGAGATGGAAACGACTGATCAGTGTTTCGCCATCGGGAGCGTGAATCACTGGCTGAGCCGGTTAGTGCAAGGAAAAATAGGGGCAAACGAGTTAAGATGTGCGCGCAGATCTAGCGTAGCGCTCGGGTGCGTGCGTTCGGGCGACAAACTTCGGACAGTTCGGACACAAGATGGCTCGCGAAAGATTGCTGATTATCGGAGGGGTGGCGGCGGGGATGAGCGCGGCGAGCCGCGCGCGGCGGCAGGACCCGAATCTGGAGGTTGTGGTGCTCGAGAAGGGGGCGGACGTTTCGTACGGGGCGTGCGGACTTCCCTACTACATTTCGGGGCGCGTGGGCGAGGCTAGCGATTTGGTGGTGCACACGGCGGACTTTTTTCGGCGGGAGCGCGAGATTGACGTTCGGTTGCGGCATAAGGCGATCGGAATCGAGCCGGGGCGGCGCGTGGTGCAAGTGGAGGCGGAGCACGGGCAGAACCTCGAGATGCATTACGACGCGCTGGTGATTGCGACGGGCGGGGCGCCGGCGGTGGAAATTCCGGGCTCGGAGCGCGAGAACGTTTTCGCGTGCGGCGATTTGGCTTCGGCGGTGAGGCTGCGTGATTTCATCGAGCAGAAGCGGCCGCGCCGCGCGGCGATCATTGGGTCGGGGTACATTGGCCTGGAATTCGCGGATGCGCTGGCGGCGCGCGGGCTGGAAGTGACGATCGTGGAGCGCGGGGAGACGGTGATCGATGGGCTGGAACCCGAGATCGTCGCGGAAGTCGAGCGCGTGCTGGCGGCGCACGGGGTGACGGTGTTGAAGCGCGCGCCGGCGACACTGATCGCGGGGCCGGAGGGTGAGCTGGCGACGACGGTGCAGCACGGGTTGGCCGGATCGTTGCCGACGGATCTCGTGATTCTGGCGACGGGAATTCGGCCGCGCACGGAGTTGGCCGAGGCGGCGAGAATTTCGATGGGGCGCACGGGAGCGATCGCCGTGGACGACGCGATGCGCACCAACGTGGGCGGGATTTTCGCGGCGGGCGATTGCACGGAAGTGCAGCATCTGGTGGCGGGCTGCGCGGCATACATTCCGCTGGGCACGACGGCGAATAAGCAGGGGCGCGTGGCGGGGGAAAACGCGGCGGGAGGGCGCGCGCGATTCGCCGGTGTGGTGGGGACGCTGGTGACGCAAGTGTTCGAGCTGGAGATCGGGAAGACGGGATTGTCCGTGGATGAGGCGCACGGCTACGGATTTCATCCGGCGAGCGTGGCGATCACGACCGTCTCGCGGGCGAAATATTTTGGCGGCAAGCCGTTGCTAGCGAAGATTGTGTGGGACAAGCCGAGCGGGCGGTTGCTGGGCTGCCAGTTCGCCGGGGAAGATGGCGCGGCGAAGCGCGTGGACGCGGCGGCGATGGCGTTGCAGGCACGGATGCGCGTGGCGGATTTGTTGCATTCGGATTTGGGATATGCGCCGCCGTTTGCGCCGGTGTGGGAGGCGCTGTTGATCGCGGCGAATGAGGCGATGAAGCAGGAATGATATGTGGCTCGTACGGACTGGGATTCAGCTGGCCGCTTCGATCCATCCGATCGCGCAGGGAAACGTCAAAGGCCAAGAAAGAGGGATTCTTCGCTCCCTGCTGGTCGCTCAGAATGACTTTCGTTATTTTGCCGCGATAAATTGAAAGCCGCGACTGTAACGCCACGGTCAGTTCCGTATCGACAAATCTATGGCGGCGTCAAAGCAGCTCGTCGCTGAGCCAAGTCTCGCGATGCTTTGGCTGTTTGCGGCGCTTATCGGGGATGACGCGCTCGGCGGGAGGGGAGCCGGCGGCTTCGCGGGCGCGGCGGCGCGCTTCGGCGGCGACCGTGAATTTGGGTTTCGTGCGTGCGACCTTGCGGGCGCTGGGTTTTTTGCGCGCCATAGTTAAGCCGATGGGCAGCCGCAGCCGCGACCGCCCTGTGACCGTGCGCCGAGCGAACGAATTAGCGCGCGGCTGAAACCTGATAATGCCGCACGGGAACGCGGTGCTGCGCTGTTTTCTGCAAATCGGCGAGGGCGGCCAGGACTTGCTGGCTGTGGCCCGTGGGATTGACGCCGATGAATTCCTTGACGATCACGCCGTCGGAATTAATCAGGAACGTATTGCGCGCGGCCATAACATTTGCGCCCATGGTGCGCAGCGAGCCGTATTTCGCGGAAACTTCATGCGAAATGTCGGAGAGCAGCTTGAAATTGAGGCCTTCTTTGGCGCAGAAATCTTTGTGTGAACCGACCGAGTCCACGCTGACGCCGAGAATTACGGCGTTGATCTTCTGATATTGCGCGAGGTCGGCTTGGAAACTGTGGGCTTCGATCGTGCAGCCGCTAGTGAAATCCTTGGGATAGAAATAGAGCACGACCCACTTGCCGCGATAGTCCTTCAGTGAGACGGCGGTGCCATCCTCGGAATTCAAAATAAACTCGGGAGCCTTCGCGCCGACTGCGGGAATATCCGCCGCCGCGATTGCCGGCGCGTTGATTGCCGGCGCGGGAGCCATTTGCGGTGCGGGAAGCGGCGCTGGAGACGGCGCGGCGGGGGCCTGGGCGCTCGCGCCGCGCGCCGCGAATACGATTAGGAATAACGCCGTACACAGTACCGACAGCGCGGCCACGCGGCCGATTGCGTTTGCTCGAATCGTCATATGTGTATTCCTCCGGGGCGAATAGTATGCCGTTTCACCACAGAAGTTTCAAACCAAACTGAATTTGGCGTGAGGTTGTGGTGGTGGAGGAGATCACTCCGGCCGTGGGCGAAAGCGCCGTGGCGGAAGTGTAGATGACGGGGTTGGGCTCGTTGAAATTGGCGTGATTTAGGATATTGAAAATTTCAGCGCGGAATTGCAGGGCGAGCCGCTCCTTGATCGCCAATTTGCGATCGACGGAAAAATCCAGCGAAGTGAGGCCGGGGCCGGTGAGCGAATCGCGGCCAGCATTGCCGTACGTGCCGATGACCGGAGCGGAGAACGCAGCGGGATTGAAATACTCATTGGGGGCGCCGAGAATCACGGGGCCGGCGAAGGACGGATTGATATTCGGGCGCACGGGGTTGCGCGAATCGCCGTCGTTCGTGGGGTTGTAACCGAGTTGCGGCGTGAACGGGAAGCCGCTTTGCGCGGTGAGGATGCCGCCGAGCGCCCAATCCGAAATCAGGTGATTCGCAAACGAGTTGCGCGCGGCGTTATGGCCGAACGGCAGCGCCCACGTGGCATTCAAGACGGCGGAATGCGTGGCGTCAAAGGTGGAGCGGCTCCAATCGGCCGCGGGATCGAGAGGATTGGCGGTGAACGCGGGCGAGCTGGTGGAGATGCTGGTGTTCACGGTGTCGCCGTCGTCTTCGCTCTTCGAGTACGTGTAGACGCCGCGGAATTGAAGGCCGCGGGCGAAATTGCGGCGGACGTCCACTTCCAGCGCGTTGTAGGAGCTATCGCCTTCGGAGAACCACGACGTCGTGTTGGCGACGGCGGGATTGGCGTCAGGCGAGCCGGTGGCGATGTATTCCGTGCCCGCGGGAAGCGTGGAGCAAGCGGCAACGGCGCTATTCGGGCAAAACACCGGGACGGGCGTGTTGGCGTCAATGGAAAGCAATTCGTGATAGCCGTGCGAGCCGACATAGCCGACGCTGAGCGAAGTGTTCTGCGAGAGCTGCTGCGAAATTTTCAGCGAATAGGATTCAACCGTCGGCGTGAACAGATTCGGCTGCACGCCGGAGGGAGAGATCAGCGCGCCGGCGGGCAATGGCGCGCCAGGGGTGATGGGGGTGTCGGTGGTGAGCGGCTTGCTCTTTATCGTGAACACCGTGTTGTACGGGCCGTTCTGGTCGGCGCGATAGCTGAGATTGTCCAGCAGCGCGTCGTAGATGCCGAAGCCGGCGTCAATCACCGTCTTGCGCGAAGCGAACGGCGCCCAGGCGATGCCGATGCGGGGCTCCGGGAGGAACTTGGCATTATTCACCGCAAGCAATGAGTTGCCGACGGTGGGCGTGGAATTGATCACGCCGTTGGTGAAATTGTAATTCGAGGCGCGGCCGGCCTGTTCGTTCCAGCCGTCGGTGGACTCGGCGCGAAACGCTAGGCGCAACTCGAGGTTCGAGCGCAATTTGATGATGTCTTGCGCGTAGTAGGCGGCCTCGAGCGAGCGCCAGCCGAGCGGCGTGGCCTGCGGCGCGACGACGAAACTGGAAACGGTGCCTTGCAGGAACGTGGTGAGTGAGGTGAAAGTGGCGGAACCGAACTGATCCTGCGCCAGCTCGTCATTGGCTTGCAGGCGTTCAATCCACACGCCGAACTCGAACAATTGCTTGCCGCGGGTCACCGTCACCTGATCTTCTTCGGTGAATAGATTGCGTACGGCGTGCAGGTTGTCTCCGGCGTTGGTGCCGGCCGAAGTGATCGCGGACGGAGAATTCGGCGCGGTGCTGCCGCCGATGACGACGACGCCAATCGGCTCGCCGGAGACGAAGCCGGGGAGATTGATGAGCGATTCACCATTGAAATAAAACGCGGCGCGCGAGAAGCCGATGGTGGCTTTGTTGATGAACGCCGGAGTGAACACGTGCGTTTCGGACGCGCTCACAACCTGTTCGCGCAGGGATTCGATATCGAAGCTGAGCGGGTTGGCTGTCGGCGTGTTGTCCGCGCTGTCGTCAATCGTGTAAACGATGTCGGACGAATCCTTGGTTGAAAACGTGTGATCCAGGCGCGCGGTGCCGAAATCCTCGCGAATGGTCTGCAAGGGATGGCTGAAGTCTTCGGCGATGCCGCAACCAAGATCCGGACCGTTCGCTGCCGGCCACAGTGCAAGCAACGGCGCGACGCTGGCGGCGATTCCGACGTGCGTAAGCGGCGTCGAGGACGTGCTGGGGCAAGTGGAGGGAACGTAGCCCAGCAGAGCTTCTGTGTCGGGCACGAAGGTGACGTCGCTGACGCCGAGGCGCTGTTGGAAGGCTTCAAAATTGGCGAAGAAGAAGGTTTTGTCTTTTTGGATCGGGCCGCCGATGGCACCGCCGAAGACGTTGCGCTCAAAGTGCGGGATTGCGCCCTGATCGAAGAAATTGCGAGCGTCGAGATCGCTGTTGCGAAGGAATTCGTAGAGGCTGCCGTGCAATTCGTTGGCGCCGGATTCGGTGACGATGTTCACCTGCGCCCCGGGGCGCTTGCCGTATTCGGCGCCGTAAGTATCCGTGACGACGGCGAATTCGCGCACGGCGTCAACGCCGAGCAATTGGCCGCTGGCGCCCCCGGGCGTGTTGTCGATTTCGGATGCGCCGGTGTATTCGACGCCGTTGAGCAGGAACAAATTCTCCTGCGGACGGCGCCCCGAAACCGCGAACATATTGCCGACGACGGAATTGGACGTGCCGACGGTGCCGGAACGCTCGGCGGAATAATTGACGATGCCGGGATTCAGCGTGATCAATTGATCGTAGCTGCGGCCATTGAGCGGCAGCTCCTTCACTTGCTTTTCGCCGACCAAGCCCGATGGCTCGACAGTCGATACGCTTACCGGCGGGGCCGTGTCCGAGACCTTCGCGACGGATTGGACCGCTCCGACGGTGAGCGCCACGGTCACTTCCCTGCGCTGGCCGACGACCAGCGTGATGCCGGTGCGATCTTCAGGGCGAAAACCGTCTTTCTCGACGGTAACTTCGTAAAGGCCGACGGGCAGCGCTGGCGCGTCATACCTGCCCGACGTATCCGTGACCGTGTTCCGCTCGGCGCCAGTTTCGAGGTCCGTCACGGTGACTTTGGCTCCCGAGACGGCCGCGCCTGAGGTATCGGTGACGATGCCCCAGATCGAAGCGTCTGCCGCTTGCGCGCGGGCTCGCGTGGCCCAGCCCACGAGCAAAATCAACAACGCCAACAAAACTGCGACCAATTGAAAATGATCGATCTCGGTACGACTGCGACGACTTCCGTTGGTTCTCGCGTTCATGATCGCCGGTCTCCTTTAAGGTCCTCGGCGCACACGTTCAAGTGTGCGGATCGTTACAGCTTGGGCTTTGGGTTTGCGGCAGGCCTTTGGGGTCTGCCAACTTCAAACGGACCGCTTAATTAGAGGAGACAACAACAACAGGAACAACAACAGGCCGAGGCGGCCTGCCGGAGAGAAGAGCCGAGGATACTTTGCATTCTAGTCATAGCAATAATGCGTCCGAGCAGTTTACGGATCGCAGCTACCGAAGTCAAATCAAATTTTGTGAGGGCGCCGGCGTTGCTTGACAGCGAGTCTGTCGCCGGGCGATAAAACTCCGATGTCGAATTGCGATAAGCGCAACCGCGGCGTGAAGAGCGACGTGAAAACTGCCTCCCTTCTGGGACTTCTTGTCTTGGCTTTTGCGCCGGTGGCGGCGTGGGGCGGGCCTCCGTTTCAGACCGACGATCCGGAACCCATCGACTACAAGAACTACGAGTTCTATACGTTCGCCTCGGCCGATGGGACGCCGGTGGAAATGGATACGGTGGGGCCGGCGGTGGAATTCAATTGGGGCGCGCTTCCAAACGTGCATCTTCATATCATTCTGCCGCTGGCGGAAGCATTTCCATCGAACAATCCAAATTTTGCGCCGTCGGGCGCAGGGCCGAAGACGGTCGGCTTGGGAGATATCGAGACGGGGGTGAAATTCCGGTTCATTCAGGAATCGAAGCATCGGCCGCAAGTGGGCACGTTCGTGATGTTTGAATTGCCTACGGGCAGCCCGGCGAAGGGCCTGGGAGTCGGCAAGACGTGGTACAAGGTGCCGCTGTGGGCGCAGAAAAGTTTTGGGCCGTGGACCACATACGGCGGC
>JBEKDK010000145.1:0-6949 GCA_050014395.1 Candidatus Acidiferrales bacterium
ACCCAGCGGCGGGGACGTATGCCGTAGGTTGGATATCGCGTCTCAGGTTGACGTACTTCGCGTCACGAACTACGCCGATAATCACGTAGCCCGTACCACGATCGCTTGCCAGACCGCCTTCGAGCCTCTGTCCCAAGGGGTTCGTATTGCCAAGGTAACGGCGCACAAACATCTGGTTCACGATCATTGGCGTCGGGTTGGACGACTTCGGTGCACCGCTATTACTCGCTGCGCTTGCACCTTGCGCCGCCATGTAAGCGAACCAAGCCGCGGTGTATTCTGAAGCCGAGGCAAACTCCGCGGGCGAAAAGTCTCGACCCTCCAAAAACGTAAACTTCATTGTTGCGAAGAAATTCGGGCCGACAGAAAGACTGTCCGAAGCCACGGATGAATTTTCATCCGAGCCGGGAAGATGAAACCTCGTCGCGCCCAAACCGCCGCTCAATAGCGTGTGACCGGAATAGCCCACAGATTCCACGCCGGGAATCGTGCTCAACCGCCTCTGTAGATTTGCGTATAGCACGTCGATTTGCGTTCCTTTGTATCCGCCGATCATGGGATTGATGTCGAAGTCCAGGACATTGCTGGTGTCGAACCCTGGGTCGACATTCCGCAGATTGCGGAGCGTACGCACGAGCAACCCTGCGCCGACCAGTACGATCATCGTCAAAGCAATTTGGCCAATCACCAGAGCATTGCCCATGGTGAACCAATGGTTTCTTGCTCCGCCCGCGCCGGCAGAACCGCGCCCGCCATCCTTCAGCGCGGGCGTCAAATCCACGCGCGTGCTCCGCATTGCGGGAGCAAGCCCGAAGAGGATTCCGGTGAGCAGCGCGGTCGCGGCTGTGAACAGGAGGACGCGGGTGTCGATGGATGCGTCAAAGCCGAGCGGCAAGGTTGTGCCGCTGGCGAGCAAAGCAATTATCGCGTGCGCACCCCAAATGGCCAGCAGAACACCGAAAGCCGCCCCCAACGCCGATAACAGGACGCTTTCGACCAGGAGTTGGCGCACGATTCTCCCGCGGCCCGCTCCGAGAGCCAGACGCACAGCGATTTCTTTTTGCCGCGCCGCCGATCGCGCGAGCAACAGCCCGGCCACATTCGCGCACGCGATCAGCAGTACGATTCCCACGGCACACATCATGAGAAGCAATGACGCGGAATACTTGCCCCTCGCGCCGCCATTGAGCCCACTTTGCACCGGCAGCAATTTCACCGCCGGTTCGTCGGTCTCAGCGAACAATGGTTGCGGCGCGTGCAGCGTCTCGTTGCGGAATAGCGAACTGACGGCGGCCTCAGCTTCTCCGCGCGGCACGTCCGGCCGCAGTCGGCCGACGATTAGCAGGTAGAAGGCCCCAACGTCTTCCTGCTGCGGAGTCCAGAAGGCGCTGACCCGTGGTCTCAGAGAAAGCGGTAACCAGGCGTCGAGCCGGATCCCTGGTGTTAAACCGGAGAATCGGCGCTCCGCCACACCCACGATCGTCGTGGGAACGCCGTTTAAGGCAAAGGTTTTGCCCACGATCGAAGGCGAGCCGCCGAACGTTCTCTCCCAATAGCCGTAGCTCAGCACTACGACGGGCGGGGCAGACGGCTCCTCGTCCGAAGGCAAGATCATGCGCCCGACCGCGGGACGCACTCCGACTGTGTCGAAGTAATTGCCGGCGACGAGTAGGCCTTGCAACAGGCTGGCGGGGCCCACTCCGGTCAAATCGAGCTGCAAAGTGCCGCCGGAAGCCGTAACGCTTGAAAATATTCCCGATTGCGCGCGCAACTCATCGAAGAATGGATGGGAAAATGAGCAGGCCGACATATTGTCGCGCGGCGACTGGATCTGGCAATCGCCGTAATTGGAGCTGCTGGAAAAATGCGGGTCCTTATGTGCGCTCCACTTCAACACTACCAATTCTTGCGGATCGCGCACCGGCAGGGAGCGCAGCAGCAGGGCATCAATCAAGCTGAAGATAGCCGTGTTCGCGCCAATGCCTAGCGCCAGCGTCAGCACGGCAACAGCGGTGAAGCCGGGATTCTTGCGCAGCATTCGCAGCCCGTAGCGCACATCCTGCACGATGCGTTCGAGCCACACCCAGCCCCAGACGTCGCGCGTAGTCTCTTTCACAAGGCCGACGTTGCCAAATTCGCGCCGCGCCGCTGCCCGCGCCGCGTCAGGCGATTCGCCGCGCTCCACGCGCTCGCGCACGGACATCTCAATGTGCGCGCGAATCTCCTCGTCGAGTTCGTCGTAGCGCCTACGCCATGGCCATTTCATGCCTCGGGCTCCGTCTTGGCGGCGTTCAGGATGCCGGCGATCGCGGCGCTCAGTTGCGTCCAGCGCGAGCGCTCATCGGCCAGTTGTTTTCTGCCGCGCGCGGTCAGCCGGTAGACGCGCACGCGCTGCTTGTTCTCCGAAGTTTTCCAATCCGCGGCGATCCACTTCTGCTTCTCCAGGCGGTGCAGTGCAGGGTAGAGCGAGCCGGTATCCACTTGCAGCACGTCGCCGGATTGCGATTGGATCGCGCGTCCGATTCCGTAACCGTGCTGCGGACCCCAGCGCAGGGTTTGCAATACGAGCAGGTCGAGCGTTCCCTGCAACAGCTCGATGCGATTCTGATAGCGCTCTTTCACGTGATCTCCCGCCGAACTAGGATGTAGGGAGCCTACATCTCATGGGTGTAGAATGTCAACATCCATTTGGACGTGCCCGAATGAAATACGTGAGCAGGATGAGCGTTCTGCAACGGGTGCCCCACGCTCCGTTGTTGAGGGTGCGGTTCTTGTCTCCGGCCGGCCTTTTGCTTGTCGCAAACGACCTGCGAACTAAGTGTATTCGAATACTCTACCAGTACTTAACACTTCCGCTTACATGTGCTATGGTCCTATATGTTCGTCGTCCGCAATTCGAATAGTTTCGCGCCGGGCACTTTGAATGCCTCTCAAGTCCGGCCGTTAACCTACCGAGATCGCTCGCACCCACACCTCGAAAAGCGCCTCTGCAAGCCACGTGTTTTCAAACGTTTGCCACTCCATGTACAACTCAATGAAAACAGGCGACATCATCCCGTTTCTTTGCACACTCATGCGCACTCTTTCGCCGCAACCCCCGCATTTTCAGCACTTTTGCAAAATCATACCGGGGGTGTGTGTACCCCAAAATCATCTCATTTTTTTTCTTTAGGTTACGCGCTCACGATTTGCGGCAAGAAATGCGGAATCGTTGCGAAACGCGAGCGACGAGACGCGGACTTACCGGTTGCCCCACTTCAACTTGTCGCGCAAAACCTCGAAATATGTTTGCCGGGCCGGCCGCACCAAATGCAGTTTTTCTCCGGCGCGCACAACCACCACGCGGTCGCCGGGCTCAAGCTGCCTTCCGACTTGGCCATCCACCGTGAGGTACACGCGTTCATCCCCGTTGAAACCCACTTCGATCCGTCCCGCGTCCGGCACAACCAACGGCCGGTTTGTGAGCGTGTGCGGGCAAATCGGCGTGACCACCAGCGCTTCCACGGACGGATACACGATCGGCCCGCCGGCCGAAAGCGAGTACGCGGTCGAGCCGGTCGGCGTGGAAATGATCAGGCCGTCGGCTTTGTAGCAGCAGATGAATTCGCCGTTGATCGTCAGCTCGAAATCGATAATGCGGGCCACGGCGCCTTTGTTGATCACGGCGTCGTTCAGCGCGCGCTGCCGCTCGATCGTGTTTCCGCCGCGCGTCACTTCCACGCCGAGCATCACGCGCTCGCTGATTCGATTTTCGCCCGCGAACACTTGATCGAGGATCGCGTACAACTCTCCGAGCGTCACGCTGGTGAGAAATCCCAGCCCGCCGAGGTTCACCGGAAGGATTGGAACATTGCGCGCATTTTCCAACCGCGCAGCGGCCAGCAGCGTGCCATCTCCACCCAGCACGATCAGCAAATCCGCCAAGCCCGGCAATTCTTCGCGCGGCCGCTCATCGGCCACCGTCCCGATCGAGGCCGCGGTCTCCGGATCCACAAACACTTTCACGCCTCGCGCAATCAGCCACTCCAGCAGCGGCGGCACAACTTTCGATATGTCTGCGCGCCGCGGGCGCGAAATGATGCCAACAGTGCGGATGGATTCGCTCACGGGCGCATTCTACCGTATGCGCGGCCGGTCGGGAAACTGCGTGGGAAGCGCGACATCAATGAATTATGGTGTGAGCCGGCGCGCATGGATGAAGAATTCCTGGTTGCCTTCGGCGCCGGGGAGCCGCGACGCGCGAACTCCCGCGACCTCGAGGCCCGCCGCTACAGCCGCGGCCCGCACGCGTTCGATCGCGCGCTGGTGCAATGCGGCGTCGCGCACAATTCCGCCGGCGCCCACGTCGGCGCGCGGCAACTCGAATTGCGGCTTCACCAGAATCAGGAACTCCGCTCGCGGCCCCGCTGCAGCGGCGACTGCCGGCAGAATCGTCGCGACGGAGATGAAGGAAACGTCGATCGTCACCATTTCGGCCGCGGCGATGCCCATGTCGCCTGCCAAATCTTCGGGCCGCAGATAACGCGCGTTTTTTTCGACCGGCACAACGCGCGCATCTTGCCGCAGCTTCCAATCCAACTGATCCGAGCTGACGTCCACGGCGTACACGCGCCGCGCGCCGTGCTGCAACAGGCAATCGGTGAAGCCGCCGGTGGAAGCGCCAATGTCCAGACAAACTTTGCCGTCAACGCTGACGGCGAAATCCTCCAGCGCGCCCTCGAGCTTCGTGCCGCCACGGCTCGAATAGCGCGAAGCGCCGCCAACGGTCTCGATGCGCGCGTCAATGGCAACCAGCGCGCCCGCCTTCAGGTTCGCCTGGCCATCCACACGAATTTCGCCGGCAAGGATCATCGCCCGCGCTTTTTGCGCTGAGTCAGCCACGCCGCGCTCGACGAGCAGCGCATCCAGTCGCATCGTTTTCGCTTTCTTCTTTTTCGCTGGAGTCAAAGTGTCGCGGCCAGTTCTGGCGTCGCGCGCGTTTCAGGCGCGGCGCAGAGCGATAAACTCGCCGAGCGCCCGAAGATTCGCCGCGCGCTCTCCGTAAGGCGCCAGCGCTCCGAGTGCCGTGCTCGCCAGTTGCGCGGCGAATTCATGCGAGCGCTCCAGGCCAAATAGCGCCGGATACGTCGCTTTGTTTTGCGCCTGATCTTTTCCGGCGGTTTTGCCGAGCGCGGCCGAAGTCTCTTCGACATCGAGGATGTCGTCCACAACCTGAAACGCCCAGCCAATATTCTCGCCGAATCGCCCCAGACGCTCGACGTCTGCCTCGCCCGCTCCGCCGCACAGTGCGCCGGCGACAACCGCCGCGCGAATCAACGCCGCGGTTTTCGAGCGATGAATATATTCGAGCTGTTCCGGTGTCACGCGCTTTCCTTCAGCTTCGATGTCGGCCACTTGTCCGCCGACCATGCCGCGCGTGCCCGCTGCGCGCGCCACTTCGGCCAGCACGGCCGCGCGGCGGCCCGCGTCGATCGGTGCGCCGGCGAGCACTTCAAACGCGAGCGTCAGCAGAGCGTCCCCCGCCAGGATCGCCAGCGCTTCGGTGAATTGCTTGTGGCACGTGGGTTTGCCGCGGCGCAGATCGTCGTTGTCGAGTGCGGGCAAATCGTCGTGAATCAGGGAATATGTGTGGATAAATTCAAACGCGCACGCCACCGGCAGCGCCGCGGGAATGTCGGGCGAGAAAATCCGCGCCGCTTCCAAACACAAAATTGGCCGCACTCGTTTTCCGCCTGCGAAAACGCTGTAGCGCATCGCCTGATGAATCGAAGGCGGCGGGGTAGTGGCATCGGGCAGCAAGCGCTCGAGCGATTGCTCGACCAGTTGGCGATCTTGCTCGAAAAATTCGGGGAGCTTCATCGGGTGGGCCGGCAGCGTGAAACTCGTCGGACAGCGGGCGGCGCGCTCAGGGCTCGTCCTCGGTTGCAGGTTCCTCGGCCGTCTCGACCTCAAACGGCTCGGCGACAACTTCGCCGCCGGCCTTCTTCAGCAAAATTTCCACTTTGCCTTGGGCTTGATCCAGCTGCTTCTGGCAATCGCGCGAGAGCGCCACGCCTTCCTCAAACAATTTCATCGCGTCGTCGAGCGAAAGGCTCGCACTTTCGAGACGCCGCACGATTTCTTCCAGCCGCGCGAGCGAATGCTCGAAGTCGGGCTTCTTGCCGGGTTCGGGCTTTTTGATTGGAGCCGGATTCACAGCGGCAACCTCATCGTCGCTCACCGCCGCTCCGCGCGGCGCCGGACGCAGACAGCATTCTAAGGCACCCCGAAGAACCGAGACAACGCCTTTGTGTGGCGGCGCCGATCCGCCGGCTCTGGCGCGGTCTCGCCAGAACCGGCACGCGAAACTCGCCGAACGGCATGATAGGCATTAGAATCGTGCCCACGGCCCACGGCAGGGGCGCGCGCGAACTCGCACTACGCCTCGCGCGGCGCCATCCGCCGAGCGCCGTCATCGATGATCGGTCTTCGCCTACTTGCCATCTTCGCGCTCGTGGTGATCAACGGCTTTTTCGCCGCGGCGGAGTTTTCGTTGGTCGCGGTGCGATTGTCGCGCGTGCGGCAACTTGCGGCAAAAGGAAGCAAACGCGCCGTTGTCGTCGAGCGACTCGCCGGCCAACTGGACCGCGTCGTCTCCGGAGTGCAAGTCGGCATCACGCTCACCAGCCTGGGCCTCGGCGCGCTGGGCGAATTGACGCTCGCCGCGCTGCTGCGTCCGATGGTCGAATGGCTGCCGGGGCATCCCGCGTTCGTGGTGCTGCACGCGATTTCGCTGGCGTTGGCGTTTGCGCTCTTGACGATGCTGCACGTTGTTTTGGGCGAACTCGTTCCGAAATCGCTCAGCCTGCAGCGCGCCGAGCGCGTGGCGCTGCTCGTGGCGCTGCCATTCGATTGGTATCTGCACACGTTTCGCTGGGCGATCGGCTTTCTGGATGGAGCCAGCCGCGCG
>JBEKDK010000146.1:0-6935 GCA_050014395.1 Candidatus Acidiferrales bacterium
GGAGCGATACTGACGGTCGTCGGAATCCTGTACACCTGGATCTACGCACCGAGCCGCGGTCGATAAGTCCGTCAGTCGAAGGGCCGAGCGGAATTCCTTCGAGCGAAAGTCCCCAGCGAAGGCAGTTCTCGCAGGTAAGATGACAATCGAAAGTCCCCGGACGGGGGCTTTCTGGGTTAATTCAAGGCATATGGCTAACAAACAAAAAAAGATGACGATGGGTGTGATCGTCGGGAATCGCGGCTTCTTCCCGGATCATTTGGCGAAGACCGGCCGCGAAGAAATCTTGGCCGCGCTGGCGAAAGCGGGCTTTGACGCCGTGGCGATCGGCCTCGACGAAGGCAAGTACGGCTCCGTCGAGACGTACGACGAAGCCAAGCGTTGCGCCGCGCTCTTCCGCCACGAATCCGCGCGCATTGATGGTGTGATTGTCACGCTGCCGAATTTCGGCGACGAACGCGCCATCGCCGATACCTTGCGTCTCGCCAATCTCGGCGTGCCGGTCCTGATCCAGGCCACGCCCGATACGCCCTCCAAGATGGGCATCAAGTATCGCCGCGATAGCTTCTGCGGAAAAATGTCCGCGTGCAACAATCTTCGGCAGTTCGGCATTCCCTATACGCTCACCGCTTCGCACACCGTGCGCCCCGATTCGCCCGAATTTGAAAAAGATCTCGCCACATTCGCCGCCACCTGCCGCGTCGTCAATGGACTCCGCAATTTGCGCATCGGCGCCATCGGCGCGCGCCCCGCGGCATTCAACACCGTGCGCTACAGCGAAAAAATTCTGGAATCCAACGGGATTTCCGTCGAGACGCTCGATCTCTCCGAAGTGCTGGGCCGCATTAGCCGCATGAAGGACGATGATCCCGCCGCCAAGGAACGTCTCGCCGCGATCGAGAAATACGTCTCGACCGCCGGCGTTCCGAAGGAGGCCCTGATCAAGATGGCCAAGCTTGCCGCCGTCGTCCACCATTGGATGAAAGCCACGGACGTGCAAATCAGCGCCGTGCAGTGCTGGACTTCGCTCGAGGAAAATTTCGGCGTTGTGCCCTGCACGATGATGAGCATGATGAGCGACGACTTGTTGTCCTCTGCGTGCGAAACCGATGTCGCCGGCACGCTCAGCATGCACATGCTGCGTCTGGCTTCGGAAACTCCCAGCGCGCTGCTCGATTGGAACAACAATTACGGCGACGATCCCAATAAAGCCGTCTGCTTCCATTGCAGCAATTTGCCCAAACATTTCTTCCGCGATGTCCGCATGGATTTCCAGCAGATCATCGCCGGCACTGTCGGCAAGGAAAACACTTTCGGCACCTGCGAGGGCCGCGTGAAATCCGGCGCGATGAGTTACGCGCGATTCTCCACCGACGATGTGAAGGGCGTCGTGCGCGGCTATCTTGGCGCCGGACTATTCACCGACGATCCGCTCGAAACGTTCGGTGGCGTTGGCGTCGTGGAAATTCCGAAAATGCAGAATCTGCTGCATTACATCTGCGAAAACGGTTTCGAGCATCACGTCGCCGCGAATTTCTCCACCGTCGCCGCCGCCGTGCACGAAGCTGCCGTGCGTTACCTCGGCTGGGAGACGTACTGGCACGCCAACGCCGATTGAAATGGCCGTCGTCGCCGGTGTAGATTTCGGAACCCTCAGCGTTCGCGTCACGATTGTCGATAGCGCGCGCGGCCGGCTCGGCTCCGGCATCGGCGAATATCCCCTTCATCGCAAAAAAGAAGATCCGGATTTCGCCATGCAGAGCCGCGCTGGCCACACGCGCGCGCTCGGCGAAACCGCCGCCGGAACCTTCGCGCAAGTGAACGTCGAAGCTAGAAAGGGACAGTGATGCTCGAATCGTTGCGCAGTGAAGTCTTGCAAGCCAATCTCGCCCTCGCGCAGCAAGGCCTGGCGCGCTTCACGTTCGGCAACGCCAGCGGAATCGCGCGCGATCAGGGTTTAGTTGTCATCAAGCCCAGCGGCGTGCCGTACGAGACGATGACGGCGGCCGATCTTGTCGTCGTCGATCTGGAAGGCCGCACGGTGGAAGGTTCGCTGCGCCCCTCTTCCGATCTCGCCACGCATTTGATTTTGTATCGCGCGTTTACAGGCATCGGCGGCGTTGCGCACACGCATTCGCGCGCGGCCACTGCGTGGGCCCAGGCCCGCAAACCGATTCCGTGTTTCGGCACCACGCACGCCGATTATTTCAATGGCCCCGTTCCGGTCACGCGTCCGCTTTCGGCCGCGGAAATAAAATCCGATTACGAAGCGAACACCGGCCACGCCATCGTGCGCCGCTTCGCAAAGCTCGATCCGCTCGAAACGCCCGCCGTGCTCGTCGCGGGGCACGCGCCATTCTGCTGGGGCCTCACGGTCACCGAAGCAGTGCACATCGCCGCCGTGCTCGAGGAGATCGCCGCGATGGCGCTCGATACGCTTCGCGCCAATCCGCGCGCTCGCCCGCTCGAGCCTGCGCTGCACGCCAAACATTTTTTCCGCAAGCACGGCAACACCGCGTACTACGGCCAGAAAAAATAATTGAATATTTGCGACCCTGTTCTTCGTCCATTGCTGTGGGAGGTAGCGCCCATGAACGCGTTGAAGTTGGTTCGGTTCGCAGGCTTGCTGCTCATCACGGCAGTTGCGGCGCTCGCGCAGGCTCCGAGTGGCGGGCCCCCGGTGGCCCCCGCGCCGGGCACGGGCGGCGGCGCGCAGGTCGCGGGCGGTGCGCAGGGACCCAGCGGCAGCGCGCAAGGACCGGGTGGGCCCGGTGGACAGGGGCAGCGCGCTGGCGGCGGGGCGCCGGGCGGATTTGTGCGGCCGAATCCAGATACCAGCGGGCCGGAGGGCACGTGGTATCTGGACGCCAACGATATGCGCGTGACGCTGCAGATCGCAGCGGCGGCCGATGGCCACTCTTTCACCGGCCTGCTCACACCGCAGTCGGGCGATGCTGCAACTCTGGACGGTATCACCTGGGATCCGGCTTCGCGCCACTTCGAGTTTCACGCGCAAGTTGGAGCGAACTGGTATTGGTGCCGCGCGACGATAGTCGAAGGAGTTTTGGTTGGACGCTACACTGATGACGGTTCGTCCCCCGAGAAGCCCACAGATCCGGGGGATTACAAATTCCATATCACGGGATGGAACAGCACGTATCTCGATCACGGGCTTGCGCCGCGAGCGTACGACCTCGTGCTCGATGGCGAAGCGCACGCGACGCTGCGCATCGATGTCGCCGAAGACGCGCCCAGCGGATTCACCGGTCGCTTCAAGATCTACGCAACGGAGAAGGACGGCGCGTCCGGCGAGCAGGTGGAATTCGACGTGGCGATCACGCATTGGGATGGCACGAACTTGAGCTTCGTGCGCACCGAGCCGATCGAGACGCAAACATTCACCGGCATGGTGACCGGAACGTTTGCCTCTGGCACTTACACCGACACTTCGCGCGCGGGCACATTCAAGTGGACCGGCACGCGTGCGCAAGTGCTGGGCTACGGATTCAGCATGGGCAAGACGCAAGCGGATCGCGCGGTGTGGCAAGCGCGCGTGCGCAAACAATTGTACTTGCTGATGATGTCCGGAAATCCGAAGCCGCTCACCAGCAAAGTGACCGTGCTCGCCGCCGACGTTCCGCCGATCGCTTCAACGCGCATGAGCGCGGATCGCGACGACAATCCGGCGCACTGGCCGCAAAATTACAAAATGTCCGAGCTGCAATTCGATTCCACTCTGCCGAATCCTTATGGTGGCGATCCGATCGCGCGCAGGGCCCACGGGTATCTGGCGGTGCCGACCACGCCGCCTCCGGCCGGCGGAAAATATCCGGTGGTGATCGCCGTGAACGGCCACGGCGGCAGCGCGTGGCGCATGATGAGTCCCGACAGCGTGTGGTACGGCGACGCGTTTGCGCGGCGCGGCTACGTGGTGCTCGCGCTCGATATCGGGCATCGTCCGCTGGCCGACCGCCAAGCGCCGTACATGGCCAAGCCGCTCTACGCGAACGTCCTCGACGGCGACGATCCCGCGCACGGCAACGGCACGCATCCCGCGATCAAAGCCGCCGGCTTCGATTCCGATTGGGAAGAAGACGGCGAGCGCGCGTGGGACGCGATGCGCGCGGTCGATTACGTGCTCTCGCTGCCGAATGTGGACGCCACGCGCGTGATCGTCGTGGGCCACTCCATGGGCGGGGAAGAGGCCGCGGTGATCGGCGCGCTTGAGCCGCGCATCAGCATGAGCATTCCCGCCAGCTTTTCGCCGGACCTCGGCGTGATCTATTGGAAAGGCAATCATCCGTGCTGGCGCTGGATGAATGCCGATATCCGCGAATATATCGATGCGTCCGATCTGTTCGCGCTGATCGCGCCGCGCCCGCTGATCGTCGAAACCGGCCAAGCCGATCCCACGTACTCGAAATTTCCAGAGCCCTTCGCCAGCGATATGGAGGTGCTGCGGCGCACGCGCGTGGCCTATGGCGGAGAAGTCGGCAACGTCATTCATTACATGCATTACGATCAGCATCGCTTCCACGTCGGCGACGTGAATCCCACGCAGCCCACCGAATGGGGCATTCGCGTCCCGGAAACCATCGCGCCGACCGCGCCGAACTCCATCGATTGGCAAGTGGATCCGCGCCGATATGCGACGCGCGCCACCCTGTTCGACGCCATCGACGATTTCCTCGATATGAAACCGGCGGAGCCGTAGAAGGGACCCGCGGCCTCGCACGGTCGCGCGGGTTGTCCTTGGTTAATGTAGCGGAGGCCTTCAGGCCTCCAGCCTTTTCTCGTCGAACCAAGATGGAAGCCTCAAGGCTTCCGCTACATAAGACAACTGCATTACCCTGGCGTGCTCGGCACCGCCAGTTGCAACTGGAGTTGCAACTGGACCCCCCACCCCCTGTTTTTTTGCAAGTGTTGATTCTAGGAAGCTTAAAGTCAAAATTTACGGAAGTGTTGATTATAGGAGGCTTTAAATGGCTGCGAATGAGCGAGATACAAAATGTGCAAAGATTCCTGGAAGTGTTGATTTTAAAGGGGGTTAGGTTCGACATAAGTCCTCCATAATCAACACTTCCGAGAGCTTGGAAGTGTTGATTTTAAAGGGACTTAGGTCCGACTTAAGTCCTCTATAATCGACACTTCTGAGAAATGCTGCTAGTTGCAACTGACTGTTGCAACTGGGAGTTCGGGAAGGGATGCCGACCGCTGCGGGAGAAAAGCTAACGCAGAGGCGCGGAGAACGCTGAGACTCGCAGAGTGCCGCATGCGGACCCACGTTCGCCCGGAGAAACTGGGCGAACATGGGGCACCCCCAATCGGGATTCGGGGCAGTCGCAGCCGCAGGGATAACGATTGCCGCGGCCCGCCACGTCGGATTTACAGTCGCCCCGACGCGCGGAAAATTCGGCGGCGCGATTGTGCGATTGCAGTTCATGCGGGATCATAGCACGCCTATGACCTACGTGTCAATGATAACGTGTAGGGTATTCGAATAGAACCTGTGGAAATTCATTCGAATAGTGGACACGGCAGCGGTACGCGTTGGGCATGGCATTCCAGATCGAAAGTAGTTGGCCGTGCGTACCATATATGGTACACTGCATTCGATGCGGAAGAAACCAAGGAAGCGCAAGAAAACGGACCACAGTGGTTCGACCTTCGACAGTTTTCTCGAAGAGGAGGGAATCCGCGAGGAAGTCGAAGCGGTGGCTATCAAGCGAGTGCTGGCCTGGGAGTTTGAGCGGGCGATGGGGGACCAGCAGAAGACCAAACAGGCGATGGCTAGGCAACTGCGAACGAGCCGGTCACAGCTCGACCGACTGCTGGACCCTCAAAACATATCCGTGACACTCGATACGATCACTCGGGCAGCTAGGGCGCTCGGCAAGCGAGTGATCATCCGCGTGGCGGACGCGAAGGCCAGGCGAGCGTAGCGCGCGCGGACGGTATTGCCGCGGGTCACCACGCTGCGTTACGTCGTGCAGGACGTTAACGGCTGGAATACCGACCGAACGAGCCATCCGCCGTTAAAATGCGAGGTTACGTCCCGTCTGTCCCCGGCTTCTTAAAATAAAGATATATCTCGGCAGGCCACAAAAAGCGTGGGTCTATCATTGGCACCGCTTCATCGACCATCTCGCCGAAGGGAAAGATGCTGAATAGTTTTTCAAGGAGTTCGCTTGGCGTCCCACGAATCCCGAATCCGCTTCAATTTTTCGATTGCTTTAATGACGGCAGCTTTACGCCGTGGATCATGAATATAGCGATAATCATGGCGATATCGCGCCCGAAGCATCATGCAGGCATTCACCACGAAGAACACTATGACAAAGCCGGTTAAAGTCTTGTACTGTTCAGTGTGCTCATCGGCGACCGTTCCGATCCCGAGGTAGATAAACGCAATCACGATGTTAACTGCGCCCATTAACAAAATACGAACGCTCGTGGTGCCCCAGAGAATGTGATTTTCCGTCTCAGTAATCGGCGTAATCTTTGCCACTGCGGCAAGTTCCTCTTCCATTTTTGCGATTGTTCGCACCAGCGACTTTTTACTCCGCTCTCCAATCCACCTCCCGAAAGTTACCGTAAGTGCTTGGGCAAGGAGATTGCCCGGCGGAAGGCTTAGAAAAGTAGTGAGAATCGCAAGGGCAAGCGCCCACCATGTCGCATTGTGACCAAGGAACATTTGCACTCCGAGCACCGCATTCTACGATTAAAGCAACCCACGACAAAGGAGAATGAGCTACCTCGCTGACAAGCTTATTTCGATCGGCGCAATTTGTCTTCGAATTCGAGAATTTCCATCATTGTTATAGGTTTGAATCCGCGTTTCTGCGTATCTGCGACCAACGCGTCAAATTGTTTTGCCGCCGAATCGAGACCGTTAAAATCTTGATCGAATAAAACCGATGGTTCCGCTTCAGAGG
>JBEKDK010000147.1:0-6874 GCA_050014395.1 Candidatus Acidiferrales bacterium
CAGTCGCCCGCTTGGTGTGTAGTAGCGCGCGATCGTCAGTGCCAGTCCAGTGTCCTCGCTCAACTCCGATACGCTCTGCACCAACCCCTTGCCGAAGCTTTGTTCGCCGACCACCAAGCCCCGGTCGTGATCCTGTATCGCGCCCGTCACGATTTCCGCAGCGGAAGCCGAGCCGCCATTGATCAGCACGATCAGCGGCGCCGTCACCCCGCGATTCCCGCTCACCGCGTAGTAGCGCTTCTCCGGCGACGATCGCCCGTGATCCGAAACGATCAGTTGATTCTTGTCCAGAAATTTATCCGAGACCGCGATCGCTTCCTGTAGCAGCCCGCCCGGATTGCCGCGCAAGTCCAGCACTAGCCCATCGAGAGACGGCGCATCCAGTTCTTTCAGCGCCGCGCTCATTTCCTGATCGGTCGTCTCATTGAAGCCCGATAGCTTGATGTACCCAATTCCTGGCTTCAGCATGAATGCCACGTCTACCGAATGCTTGGGAATTTCGTCGCGCGTCACCGTGAAATCGATCGGCGCAGGAGCCCCTTCGCGTCGCACCGTGATCGTCACGCTGGTGCCCTTGGGCCCTTTCAGCATGTCGGCCACTTCGGGAGTGGTCAATCCATCGGTGGGTTTCCCGTCGACTTTCAGAATAATGTCGCCCGGCCGCAGCCCCGCGCGAAACGCCGGAGTCCCCACCATCGGCGCCAGCACCACGGTCTGGTTCTCGCGAGGCGCGATGGTCATTCCGACGCCGTAATATTCCCCGCGCTGATCTTCGCGCAGCAGGGCATAAGCTTGTGGATCGAAAAATGTGGAATGCGGGTCGAGCACCCGCAGCATTCCTGGGATGGCGCCTTCGTATAGAGCGTGGTCCGTGTCCACCGGCACGGCGTAATTCTGCTGGACCACCGCTAGCACGCTGGTGAATTGGCTGACGGCGTCCTTCAGTTGATCGGCGCTAGTGGCCGTCGCCCGCACCGCGGGGCCGTAAATGCCGCCCAGCGCAGCCGATACGACCAGTACCGCAAGTACAAGCAGCGCCCCACGACGTTCTCCGCGCACAAGACCTCCACGAATCCGAAAATTATATCACACGCCTTACGTTCCTTGACACTGTTCCGGCTGCGCCAGTAAACTGTTCTTTCATCAATATTTGACGCACCCGGAGGCCATTTGCCGTGCTGTTGTCCCGCGATTACGTCGGTTACCTGTCGCAACGAGTCGTCACCCGCTTGATAGCCGGAAAAATGATTGAGACCGCGGCCCCCGACGCGGTCGTCGAGCGCGTCCGCAAGGCCGCACAGGACGAGATCGGCATCGAGGAGCGCCTCAACGAAGAGGTCCGCCAAATCCTCGAGACTCACTCCGACGAAATGAAGCGTACCGGCGTCTCCTATCAGGAAATGTACAAGAAGGTGAAAGGCGAGCTGGCGCGCCAGCGAAAGCTGATTCTGCGTTGAGCCGTCACCGGAGAAGGGAACAGGCCATCATTTCATGCGATTGACCAGGGAAAAAACGGTTCGCCTCTCGCACATCATCACCGACGTGCTGGTTTCTTCCGACGACGTCGTCTTCGTCGAGGATCGCGACACCATCCGCCAAGAAATCGTGCAGATCATTTCGGCCCTCCTGAAAGAGGAAGAGCAACTCGAAACCCACGTCCGCGAAAAAATTGGCTCGCAAAAACGTGAAATCCTAGAAGGCACCGAAGAGTGGACCGTGCTCTACCGCCGCTACTATGACGAAGAGATGCGCCGCTTGGGCGTAGTTCACCAGCCGCGATCGAGTTAGTCTACTGGACTACCCGCGCGTTACTCAGAAATCCCTAATTGATTGGACCCAAGGGATTGTTAGTTGAAGTTCCCGTGGGGCTCCCCGCAGGATTGTTCGTAGGATTTCCAGACGGGTTCTTCGTCCCCGATCCGCCCTGTCCAGCTCCCGATCCCGATCCAGTTCCAGATCCTGATCCAGTTCCAGACCCAGATCCAGAACCAGTTTGATTCGTCCCAGTCTGCCCCGATCCAGTTTGGCCGGACCCACCTTGGCTCGGCGTCGTGCTGTCGGGCGTGTTGCTGTCCGGCGAATCCGTCCGTCGCTTCAACACCGGCCGGTCCGGATCGTCTCCGCTGTCGGTCGTGCCCGTCGCGCCGGGGTCCGCTTGCCCTTGCGTTTGTTGTTGCTGATCGGTCCGGGTACGCAAAGTCGGCTTGCCCGGCTGCTTATCCTGCAGCTTCTGTTTGTTCTCGATGCGTTGCAATCGCGCCTTCACCTGATCGAACTCCGACGTCGTCACGATATATTGATCGCGCGCCGGCAGAATCTCCGCGATTTCCTTCTGCGCCGCCGCCATGCGGTCCGGAGTGGGTGGATGGTCCGCGAAAATCTTGGGGATCGATCCCGGCTGGCGCTTCTCCATCGCCTCGATTTTCTCGAAGAAGCTCACGAACGCGTTCGGATCGTACCCCGATTTCCACATGTATTGCAGACCCAGGTAGTCGGCTTCCCGCTCCGCATCGCGCGAGAACTTCAGGAACCCGATCGGAATTGCCATTTGCAAGCCTTCATAAATTCCGTATCCCGCCCAGCCGCCCGGTCCCAGTATCATGATCGGAATCGTGGCCCATTCCGCGATCTGTTCTTTGGTGGCGTTGCGCGTGCCGTGGCGCGCGCACACGTGGGCGATCTCATGCCCCATCACGCCGGCTAATTCGGCTTCCTCGTCGGCCGCCAGAATCAATCCACTATTGACGTAGAAGAATCCGCCCGGCAGCGCAAATGCATTGATCTCGTCCGAATCGATCACCTTGATCGTGAATGGCACCTTGCAATCCGAATTTCGCACCAACCGCTGGCCCACGCGATTCACGTAGTCCGCCACGATCGGATCGTCGATCAGCTTCGACGATTTCTCCACTTCTTGCGCCGCCTGTTTCCCGAGCGCGATTTCGCTCTCGATCGAATACAGGTTCACGCCGCTTCCGACCTTGCGGTCGCCGATTGCATTGACGTCCTGCTCCGATCCGGTTTTCACATCTTTGATCTGGTCGCCCGAAGCGTTGGTCTGCGCGCCAGTCGCGGGCTGTTGTCCTTGCGCTGTCGTAGCAGGTTGCGTCGCTGTCGCGGCCGGCTGTTGGGCTGCTGTTGCCGCGGGCGCCTGCGATGCGCTTGTATCGGGGGTCGCACCTTGCGTCGTTGGCGTCGCCGCCGGAGTCGAAGGCTGCGTCGCTTGCGGCGCCGGCGTATCGGTCGTTTGGCTGGGGGTAGGCTGTTGCGTTTGCTGCGGAGTCTGCGTCTGGTTTGACGTTTGCGTCGTGGCCTGTGGCGTCGGCGCCTGCGAGCTGCTGCTTTGCGCGCTGCCGGAGCCGGGCAACGCCAACACCAAAGCCAGCGCCAGAATACCGCCCAAGAACGCCATGCGGATTCGATTCATCATTCCCCCTCGCTCGCTTCCGCTGAACTTACCCGTAGCCGCGATTATATACCCGGTTTGTACACCCAGCTTCATCCGTCGTATGTATTTACGTGATAAGAGGATGGAACGCCTGAAAGGGTTGCTTCTCCGCCAGCCTCCCCGAGCCCCGACAGACCCACCCGATCGCAGCCCGAAAGCCGCGCGCGGCCAATGGCGCGGCTTCCGCTGCCCGCCTCAATCGTCCAATCGTCCAAGTGGATGGTGCTTCACGCGGCGGGGCGTCTAGTGGGAGATCGCTTCTCGCGATACAGTGCGCGGTCCGCCGCGGCCAATAGCTCATCGATCGTCTTTCCATCTTCCGGGAATATCGCCGCCCCGGCGCTTACGGAGATAGTCGGCTGTTCGCCGTCGTTTCTCGACTCCTCAGTTATGCGTCGCGCCACGTGTCCAGCCGCGTCGCCTCCGGTCTCCGGCAGAATCACGACGAATTCGTCGCCCCCGTATCGTGCAGCCGTATCGATTGCGCGGCAATGAACTCGCAGAATATTTGCCACCCGGCCCAGCGCGCGGCTTCCCACCGGATGTCCGTGCGCGTCGTTGATCTTCTTCAGTTCGTCCAAATCGAGTAACAGCACTGCGAACGGCCGCGCGGTGCGCCCGCACCTTTTGATTTCGGAGTCCAGCGCGTCAAGCAGCCGCCGGTAGTTGGCAAGCCCCGTCAGCGGATCGGTCAAGGCCAGTTCGCGGATGTGTTCTTCGGCCAGTCTGCGTTCCGTGATATCCAGTTTTATGGCGATGAAGTGAGTGATTTCCCCGCCGGCGTTCTTCACCGGAGTGATGGTCATCTCTTCTTCGTACAAACTCCCATCCTTGCGCCGATTGATCAACTCTCCTCGCCATTTTTTTCCGGACAGAACTGTCTCCCACATGCCCTTGTAGAATGCAGGCGGGTGGTGCCCCGATTTAAGCAGGCCTGCATCTCGCCCGAGCGCTTCGTCCCTCGTGTAACCCGAAAGACGCTCAAATGCTTCATTCACCCACATGATCGTGCCGTCCCGCCTGCTAATCAGGATGGGATTGGCTGCGGCTTCCAGCGCGGCCGCCTTTAGCTCAAGTAAGTTTTCTGCGTTTTCGGGGTCGGGCACAGCTACGCCATCCGCTCGAACTGCAGGCGAATTGCCTTGCTGCACCAGCGAAAGGGCGGGTTCCTTAGGAAGCGCGGGTCGTGCTCGCATCGGACTCTCCGATCCAACATCCAGGCATTCTTAGGTTGCGTTATCTTTGGCCGATGCGCTGAACAACATGCGAATTGAAGTCCCATTAGTTACTACTCACATGTAACGGGGTTACCTAAAGGGCAGAAACGAGCCCGGAGCTCACAGGGCACGCCGAGCTGCGTAACCCTATAAGCTCGTTCAAGGCCGCAATCAGGCGCTGTGCTTCTGCCCGTAAGGTGCTCAGAACTTGTGCCTAATGTCACACCGCTGCGTGGTCGCCATCACCGCTATTTTCCGCTTTTCGGTGTATCTTAACGGTACAGCGATCCACTGCGGAGTGCGCAGGTGTGCGTACAAAAGCTGAATACGCCACACGCTCTGGGTGTGCGGCAATATCCGAAGCGAGCATCAGGCACTTTGTGATCGTCGCCACAATTGAAGAGTGGATGTCAGACTCGTGGCGCCGCGGCCGCAAGGGCGGCCACCATCCGTTCAACGACGACACGAATTGCAGCCGAAATTGCGGGCCAACAGCGGTCCGGGAGAACTTGAAATGACGCGATATTTCGGTGTCACTTGCGTGACGTGCGAAAAGCCCATTCCGCTGGCAATCTGCGAAACCGGCAACTGCACGAAAGTCACTCTCTATGTGGTTCCCCTGGAATCTCTGTTCTGCCGGGGATGCGGCAGCAGTCACAGGTATGCTTCTGCGGACTCTATGTATTTTGATGGTCTGGACGGACTGCTAGATCCGCGTTGAGAAATGAATCCTGTCGAAATTGATTTGCCCTTCCGAGAGCTGAGTGGCAAAGGGGTTTCGGCGCCGTACGTACGCACTATCGTATAGATTCTATTGGCACTTCCGTCGCCAGCACTTCGCCCACTTTCCGGGCCAGCGTTTTTGGCGAGAACGGCTTTTGCAGAAATGCCAAGCCCGGTTCCAGAACGCCGTGACGCACGATCGTGTCGTCTGTGTATCCCGAAACATATAACACCTTCATTTCTGGGCGCAGCGCGGAAAGATGAGCGGCCAGTTGAGCGCCGCTCATACCCGGCATGATCACGTCGGTCACCATCAAATGAATCGGACCCGGATGGTCTTTAGAGATTTGGATGGCATCCGCAGGACTCTGCGCCGCGAGGATGGCGTAACCGACCGACGCCAAGGACCGGCGGGTGACGTGCAGCAGAGCCACCTCATCTTCAACCACCAGAATCGTCTGTGATCCCCCGGTCACTTTCTCCTGGCCGTCCTTCGGCGATGCGATTTCAGGAATTGGATTCACGCAAGGGAGATAGATCTTGAAAGTCGTGCCCACGCCAATCTCGCTGTAAACCCACACAGACCCGCCGCTCTGCTTCACGATTCCATAGACGGTGCTCAAGCCAAGTCCTGTGCCCTTGCCAAACTCCTTGGTCGTAAAGAAGGGCTCAAATATGTGGGCCTTGATCTTATCGTCCATCCCGCAACCGGTATCGGTCACCGAAAGCATCACGTGCGGCCCCACCCGCGTGGAGGGGTGCTGTCCGGCATATTCCTCATCGATATGCACGTTCGCGGTTTCGATCGTTAGCTTGCCGCCTGGCGGCATGGCGTCGCGCGCATTCACGGCCAGGTTCATGATGATTTGTTCCAGCTGTCCGGCATCGGCTTTTATCTGTCCGAGCGCGTAGTTCGGCACGATGTGCAACTCGATGTCCTCACCGATCAGCCGCTGCAGCAGCTTTTCCGCACCCACCACAACCGCATTCAGGTCCAGCATCTTAGGTTGCAACACTTGCTTGCGGCTGAAGGCCAGAAGCTGGCGCGTCAGCAACGCGGCGCGCTCGCCTGCCTTCTGGATTTCTTCAATACTCTTGCGCTCGGGATCGTCCGGCTTCATTTCATCGAGCAACAGTCCTGTGTATCCGATAATTACGCTCAGTAGATTGTTGAAATCGTGGGCCACGCCCCCCGCCAATTGGCCCACCGCTTCCATCTTCTGAGACTGCCGAAGCATCTCTTCCAAAGTCTTGCTGTCGGAAACGTCCCTGGCAACGCTTGAAATGCCAACCATCTGACCATCCGTGTCCCTGATTGCGGAGAGGGTGAGCGCGATTTGGACCCGCGTTCCGTCCTTCTTCACGCGAACAGTCTCAAAATTCTCCAAGGCGTCCGTGTGGTCCACCATGTCCAGGAGCTTCGAATCCTCAACCGACCGCTCCGGAGGAGAAAGGAACAGAACCGAACGTCCCATAGCTTCTTCAA
>JBEKDK010000148.1:0-11634 GCA_050014395.1 Candidatus Acidiferrales bacterium
GGCGGCGCCGTTTCCAAGGGAGGAGTTGCAGGAGGCGTCGCCGCCCGAACCGTACTCGCTTTGGGCCAGCGAATAATAAGTGGGATTCGGATTACCCGTGCGGCTGCCGGTCGTCTGATTTACCAGCGCCTGAATGGCCGCCATGATTGGAGACGAAATCGATGTTCCGCCAAATCCAGTCCAAGTGCTAGGAGCGCCGGCGCAACTTTTTCCACCGTTGGATGGATCCGAAAAGCACGCGACATAGTAATGCCCCCACAATCCGTTCGCGGCAAAGAGCGATACATCGGGAACGTCGCGCACGCCATCGCTCGGATTGCCAAAGACGGATTGCCAACTAGGCTTGGCATATCCCGCGCACGATCCACCGACGACTCCGCTGGTCGCCGGCGTTCCGGTGGCACAACCGCTGGGCCCGCCACTGCCGGCTGTAGTGGTCAGATACCCGGCGCCCGTGGAGCTGTTGCAAAAACCGCTTGGGCCATACGTCGTCGCATATCCGTAGCGAGCGGCGAGAAGCACGCCGGCGCACGAATCGTTCCACGGGATTTCCGGAATGTAAGAAAGTGCGGATTCATAAGTGGATGGATTGTTCGTTGAAGACCAATACGTTCCACCGGTTCCGGTGTACGTATCTCCAAAATCCGTGCCGCCCACAGAGACGTTGTATGGCGTAGAGGTATATCCGCTGATGGTAATGCCATGTGTCGCGCGGGTGGCGTTGTAATCGGAGCTCGCCGCACCTTCATCTCCCGACGAAACAAAAACAGAAACGCCCTCTGCTACTGCCTGCTGATATAGGGCGTTGATGGAAGCGTTCACGCTCGCGCCAAGCTCCGACTCGGATTCGCCGTAACTGATACTGACGATGGCAGGCGGCGTGCCACTTTCGTTGAGGAGGTTTTGAAGCGCGATAAAACCGCCGAAATTCGAGGTGTCCGTGCACGAAGCCAGAACGATGGCAGCGCTAGGCGCCGCTGCGCTGGACCACTCCGCGTCTAAGATCGCTTCGCCATCGTCTGAATTGACGCCGGGGTCGCTACAATTGTTGGTGCCCGTGGGAGGCGCGGGGTGGACTGTCGCGAAGGACCCACCCGTATAACCAGAGAGACCCAGGGTCGAGCGGAAGTTGGACCAGTCGGCGGTGCTATACAGGTCCGTGTCTTCGATCACCACAATTGTCTGGCCTTGTCCAGACACGCCTTTCGAGAAAAGCGGATTGAAGTTATAAATCGTTGCCAAGTCGGCAGGCACCACAAGCTCGCTCGAACCCGTGGTGTAGTCGACGCGCTCGCGGTTATCCGCATGCGGCATGAAGTCGTTCAGAGATGCAATGCCCACGATAGCCGGGGCGAGCGCGACCGGAATCTCCGGATCACTCATATTGGCGATGTGCCGCGCGCCGTTTACATCGAGGTCATGAATCTGGGTTCTGAATGCCGCCTTCACCTGAGCCGCAGTCCCGGAGAAGTCAATCGACCGCGGGTAAATCACGTTGACCGTAAATCCGTGGCCTTGGAGCCAAGCCGTGATGATGCTGACGTCCGCTTGCGCGACGCTGAATTGTTGCCCGAATTGATCCGGGGTAAGCCACTGGTGGAAGTTCGGCGAGTTGGGATCATGCAGCGCTTGTATCAATTGCTCCAGTTGCTGCTCCTTATCTGCAGGAAGCTGCAACTGAAGTTGCATGTGTTCCATTGGAAGGTCGCCGGCTACGGCGCCCCGATCATTCGTAGCGTTTGCTTCGGGGCGCGTGTTCCCTGCGAGAGTCACAATCTTGCTCTCGTCAATCGATTGCGTGATCAACTGCCGCGTGGCCTGCGCCGATTCCACTTGAGCACAGACGGGAGCGGCCGCAAAAAGCAATCCGGCCACGACAATTAAGAGCCCGGCGAAATGGCATCGTCGAAGCATGGTTTGGCTGACGCTTGTGCTACGAAACGTAGTGCCCGATGACTGCCGGGCCGGGGTCCGAGATATTAGCATGATGGCCGAGAAAAAATATAGGATGCCGCTGGCGCGATGGTGTAGGTTTGGGCTACGCCCAATTCGCAAGGCACGATCTTGCAAGACGTCGGTTTTTCGCGGGGTGCGCTCAGCATCGCGAACGCCCGAAGCTGACTTTGTTAAGAGTACCAAGCGCTTCCCTTGAGCTGCCCTTGGCGCGCCAGGCAAGAAAGTTTCCTGAAGTTCTAACTTACTTCCACCCCGAGCCTGCTGATCGCCATTCTCGCACAACAGAGTGATGGCAAAGCTTACGTCTACCCAATCTAAATGCTAGAATATAAACGACTTAACAAATATTTGGGTGAATAGGTAGCCATTCGTACTATGGAATGGCTATTGCAACATGCTCTATATAGAACCGGGTTTGCGACATTTTATCGGGGAAAGAATTAGGCGGCCATTCGTAATGTGGAATAACGATCCCGGGGTGCTCTATATCGAACCGGGATTGCCACATTTTGATCGGGAAAAGAGGGGTTGAAACGCAGTGCAAATCGAATCGGGCAAGAAGAATCTCACCGAATGCAATGGAGTGACATAACTGTGACGACCTCGTCCCAGCCGAACTCTGATGGTAGTGATTACACTTCATCCAGCGAAGGTTTCCATTCGCTGATCGCGGAGGAAAGCTGTGCGCGCCACGCATCGGTAGCGCACCTTGTGATGGAAGCGGCGAGATCTTGTCCGAATGCCAGCGCGCTTTCGGCCGGTGCGGATACCATGACGTTCGGCGATCTGGTGGCCCGATCCACGCGACTGGCAAGCTATCTGATCGCGCATGGCGCGGGGCCCGACGTGCCAGTAGCTCTGTGCTTGGAACGCTCTTTTGATTTCATCGTCTCGGCGCTTGCGACGATGGCCTCGGGCGCGGCGTATCTCCCCTTAGACCCAAGCTGGCCAGCCGCGCGTCTGAGTATGATCCTGGACGACTCCCAGGCTCCCCTGGTCATCTCGCGCGGTTCCCTGGCCACGCGCGCGACTGGAATTGCAACACGCACTATCAATCTTGACACAGACGCCAATGCGATTGAGCGCTGCGACTCTTTGACCGAGCCAGTTTCAACAACACGAGACAATCTGGCGTACATCATCTACACGTCGGGATCCACCGGTCAGCCGAAGGGTGTAGAAGTCATGCACCGAAATCTCTTGAACCTCATCTCTTGGCATCGGAATACATTCGGGATTACAGCCAAAGATCGAGCTAGCCATCTTGCCGGGGTCGGCTTCGACGCCGCTGTGTGGGAGATCTGGGCGAATCTGACGGCCGGGGCGACCCTAGTGTTAGTGGATGAGCAGGCGCGCACATCGGCTGAGTTCCTGAGCGATTGGTTGGTCAAAGAGCGCATTACTATGGCATTCGTTCCGTCCATACTTGCCGAACCGATGCTGGCCCATCGCTGGCCGTCCGGCACAGCATTAAGGTATCTGCTGACGGGCGGCGAAGCATTGCACCGTCATCCCTCACCGGGGCTTCCTTTCACCGTGGTGAACAACTATGGGCCGACCGAGTGCACGGTAGTTGCGACTTCGGGGATGCTTTCGGCCGCCGGATCAGCGGAACTGTTGCCGTCCATCGGGAGGCCGATTGCGAACACGCAAATCCGCATTCTTGATGGCGACTGTCGTCCCGTCGCGCCAGGCCAAGTCGGCGAAATCTACATCGCCGGAAACAGTGTCGCACGCGGGTATCGCAACAAGCCCGAGACCACGGCGGAGCGCTTCTTGCCGGATTCATTGAATCCCGTCCCCGGCTCGCGCATGTATCGAACCGGCGACCTTGGTTGCTTTCTCCCGGACGGACAGATTGCATTCCACGGCCGTTTGGACGGTCAGGAGCAGATCCGCGGTCACCGTGTCGAAACCGACGAGATTGTGTACGCACTAAACCGTCATCCCTCCATTTCCGGCAGTGCGGTGGTGGCGCGTGGCCACGCCTGTGCCAAAAGCCTGATAGCGTATGTGGTACCGCAAGAAACCTTTGCACCAACAGCGGCCAGTTTGCGCGAATACCTCGCGGCGAATCTGCCAGAATATATGGTGCCGTCCGCTTTCGTTCAAATTTCGGCGCTACCCTCCGACTCAAACGGAAAGTTGGACCGCAGCGCTCTTCCCGATCCGGACGCTAAGAACCGCGTCCAGGACGCTGATTATCGCGCTCCAAGCACCTCGACCGAGACGCAACTGGTCGAAATTTTGACCAAGTTGCTAGGAGTGGATCGAGTCGGTGCCGACGACAATTTTTTCCTCCTCGGGTTTCACTCTCTGCTGGCGACACAGGTTACTGTCCGGGTTCACGAACGCTTTGGCATTCAACTCGGTCTTCGACATCTGTTCGAAGCAAGAACAGTAGCGCGCCTGGCCGCCGAGGTTGATCGCCAGCTGTTGGAGAAGATCAACTCGATGAGCGATGAAGAAGTCTCCCGCCACCTGGCCAGTTAATAACGGACAGAATCAATGGCTGCCCATCTCAGTTTGTGCCAGCTCATGGAGCCGGAAGTGATGGCCTCCCCGTACCGGTTATATCGGGAGCTGCGCGAAGCCGATCCCGTACATTGGGATCCTTTTCTGCACGCATGGGTAGTTACGCGGTATGCGGACATTGTGACCGTCCTTAGCCGCCTCTCGGCCGAACGAACACCCACGCCGGAAAAATTGGACGAGATGGGGCTCGGGGCGCTATCCCCAATCATCCAAGTCATGTCCCTGCAAATGTTGTTCCGTGATCCCCCTGCGCACACGCGCCTAAAAAATCTCTGCGCCGCTGGGTTCACTCCGGCGCGAGTTGCGATACTTCAGGGTCATATTCAGGACATTGCGGACAGCTTGATTGACCGCTTCATCGGCAAAGGGAAAGCAGATATCGTGGCTGATCTAGCCTCCCCGATGCCTGCGATCGTTACCGCCGAGATGTTGGGGGTCCCCGTCAGCGATCACGATATGCTGAAGCAGTGGAGCATCGACTTCGCGGAGATCCTTGGAAATTTTCAACACCAACCGGATCGCGTTTTACGCGTGGCAACCAGCGTACGCGATATGACCAATTATTTTCGAGCCGCGATCCGAGAGCAGGAGACCAATCCCCACGAAGGACTCGTGAATTCTCTGGTAAATGCCGAAGTGGATGGAATCCGGTTGACCGAAGAAGAAATCATTGCCAACTGCATTCTCACGATGATAGGCGGACAAGAGACGGCCACGAATCTGATTGGCAGCGGCTTGCTGACTCTGCTGCTGCACCCCGAACAAATGCGCATGCTTCAGGACGACGCGTCCCTTATTCCCGCGGCAGTTGAAGAGTTACTGCGATATGAAAGCCCCATCCAGCATACAGCGCGGGTCGCGCAAGAAGACTTTTCGCTGGGCGGTAAACTCATTCGTCGCGGCCAGTCCGTCCTGGCGGTTTTGGCGGCGGGGAACCGTGATCCTGATCGCTTCTCAAATCCCGAGGTGCTCGACTTGAAGCGGGGGGATAGAGGGCATCTGGCGTTCGGTTGGTCGACGCATTTTTGCTTCGGTGCGCACTTGGCGCGCGTGGAAGGGCACATCGCCTTCGCCACCCTTCTGCGGCGCTTGAAGAATTTGGCGTTGGCGTCTGAAGATTTCGTTTGGCGCGAGAATCTCGGTTTGCGGGGACTCAGCGGCCTATCAGTTCGTTTCGACCCTGCTGGCGAAGAACTCGCGGCACCGCGCCCCGAGACGGTCCACAGGTAACGGATGTCAGGCACCGACGTCATATCCGAAGGCCGACGGCAACTGCTCGAAAGATTTCGGCGTGGCGAATTACAAGTTTCGACAGCGACGCCTGAGCCTCTGATCCCTCGGCCGTTCGGTGCAAAAACGCCTCTTTCACCCGGACAAGAACAGGTTTGGTTCCACTCCCAGTTGGCGGGCAACATTCCCACGTATAACGAGTCGGTGACTATTCATAAGCGTGGACCTCTGGATCCTGCTGTCCTCGAGCGCTGCTTCAACGAGATCGTCCGCCGTCATGAAATCTGGCGGTCAGCATTTCCCATGAGCGAAGGGAGAGGCGTTCAGAGAATCGATTCCAACGTACGCGTGACCTTGCCGGTTACCGATCTCAGCCATCTCCCTGTTGAGGAACGGGAACGGGAAGCGATTCGAATCGCGTCTGAGGAAGCTCGCCGCCCCTTCGATTTGAACGTGGCGCCTTTATTTCGAGTCCACCTCGTTCGATGTGCTGAGGAAAACCACCGGATTTATCTCACAGCGCACCACCTGGTGTTCGATGGTGTTTCGATCTATCGGATACTGATTACGGAGATTGCCGCTTTGTATGCGGCGTATGCGGCCGGCCGGCCGTCTCCCCTTTCCGAGCTAGCCTTCCAGTACGGCGATTACGCGGCATGGCAGCAAGACCGCCTCACCAATGGCAGTTTCACTGCGCAGTTGCAATACTGGCGTGAGACCCTGTCGGGCGAGTTGCCGTCGTTGCATCTTCCTTCCGATCGGCCGCGTCCCTCCGAACCAACTTTTCGCGGCGGAATGGAAACATTCGCGATACCTGCGCGACTTCTCGAGGCACTCAAAGAGCTCGGCAGACGTGAAGGGGCAACGCCCTACATGATGCTTCTTGCGGCGTTCCAAGTTCTGCTCTTTCGCTTTTCCGGACAAGACGACATCATCGTGGGCGGCGCGACCAGTACGCGTTCGAGACTCGAGTTCGAGCCCTTAATCGGATATTTTCTGAACCCGGTCGTATTCCGCTCACGAGTAGAAGCCAATCTTTCTTTCCGGGAGTTCCTGGGACGCGTCAAGAACACCCCATAGTGATATTCCCTTCAGCGCAATCGTCCGCGAACTTGCATCGAAGCGCGACCCGAGCCGTCACCCCCTGTTCCAAGTTTTCTTCATGATGCGGCCGCCATTCGAAGATTTTCCAGAAGGCTGGGACGTCACGAGCATGGAATTCCACAATGGAGCTTCCAGTTTCGATCTCTTCGCCGAGTTTTCGGAGCACCCGGAAGGCTTGGTAGGGCGGTTCGTCTACAGTACGGCTCTATTCGACCAAACGACTATCCAGCGTCTGCTTGGACATTTTAAAGTGCTGCTGCAGGAGCTAGCCGCCAACCCGGATCAGGCTATCTCGCGAGCTAATTTGCTCACCGAGTACGATCGGCGCCAGCTATTGGTGGATTGGAATGCGACCGCGGCCCCCTATCCACAAGACAAGAGTGTTCATCAACTTTTCGAGCAACAGGCTGCCCAGACACCGGATGCTGTGGCAGTTGTGTTTGGTGATCAGCAACTTACATACCGGGAGTTGAACCAACTGTCGAACCAGTTGGCAAATCGCCTGCAAATTGTGGGAGTGGGGCCGAACACCCTGGTTGCCCTCTGCGTCGAGCGTTCATTAGAAATGATGGTGGGGCTATTAGGGATTATGAAGGCCGGTGGCGCCTATGTCCCGCTGGATCCAGCTTATCCCAGTGATCGGCTGGCATTCATGCTTGAGGATTGCCAGGCGCGCATACTAGTGACTCAGAGAAAATTGGAAAAGCGGCTGCCACCTCACCAGGCTCAGATAGTTTATTTGGACGATTTGGTCGCAGACAAAACGCGGAATAAAAATTGGCAGCTAAGTCCGGAAGCGCGTCAACCGGGCGATTTGGCATATGTTCTATACACTTCAGGTTCGACGGGTAAACCCAAGGGAGTCCAGATCTCGAACCGCGCGCTGGTCAACTTCCTGAGCGCGATGCAGCGGGAACCAGGACTGAGAGCCGACGATAGGCTGCTCGCCGTGACCACATTGTCTTTCGATATAGCTGGCCTGGAGCTGTTTTTGCCCCTGGTGAGTGGCGCTCGGGTGGTAATCGCCAGCAGAGAGGAAGCTGCGGACGGGGCTCGGCTTTCATCACTTCTGAAACGTTGCGGTGCAACCGTGATGCAGGCCACCCCAGCGACCTGGCAACTTCTGTTGGCCGCCGGTTGGACGGGAACCCCCGGACTGAAAATACTGTGTGGTGGCGAGGCTTGGCCGACCGGGCTGGCTGATCAGTTGTTGCCGCGGTGTGCGTCGCTCTGGAATATGTACGGGCCGACAGAGACAACGATCTGGTCGTCGGCGGCTCATGTGGAAGCGGACAAACACGTGGTGATTGGGCCCCCAATTGCGAATACCACATTTCATGTCCTCGACCCATCCCTGGAACTTGTACCGGTTGGAGTGTCTGGCGAACTCTATATCGGCGGTGACGGCGTAGCCCTTGGTTACCTCAACCGGCCAGATCTGACGAATGAACGCTTCGTGAGCGACCCCTTCAGCAATAAAATTGGTGCGAAGCTTTACAGAACCGGCGATCTTGTCCGCCGTATGCCGGATGGCTGGATCGAGTTTCTCCATCGAATCGACCAACAGGTTAAGCTCCGCGGGTTTCGCATCGAATTGGAAGAAGTGGAAGCTGCGCTGAAGCTACATCCGGGCGTCACCCAGTGCGTCACCTTGGTGCGGGAAGATATGCCTGGGGACAAACGGTTGGTGTCTTATATCGTCCCTTTTGACCCTCATGTTGCGCCGCGCGGCGCGGAACTAAGGGATTTTCTGAAGCAGAAGTTACCGGAATACATGATCCCCTCAGCTATTGTGACGCTGGCGGAGCTGCCGCTCACACCCAACGGCAAGATCGACCGAAAAGGACTGCCTATGCCGGGCGTGTCCCTGCATGACAGCTCTCCGGCACGGCAGATTGTTTCTCCCAGCACACCAGTGGAATTTGAGCTCGCGAGGATTTGGCAGCAGATACTAGGAATCAAGATCGAGAGCGTGCGGGACAATTTCTTTGATCTAGGCGGTCATTCATTGTTGGCGGTTCGGATGTTCGCGCAAATCGAGAAAGTTTTCAGCGTCAGGCTGCCCCTCGCCACGCTCTACGAATCACCAACCATTGAGGACATCGCCAGGATTCTGAACAGGGAGGTCATTTCTCCAGGCTGGTCGTCCATAGTATCAATCCAACCGTCGGGCTCGCGTCCACCTTTTTTCTGTTTCCATGGAGCAGGGGGCAATGTTCTCATCTACAGAAAGCTCGCGCAGTACCTTGGCTCCGACCAGCCATTCTACGGCTTGCAGGCTCAGGGTCTCGACGGCCAAACTCCGCCCCTGAAAACAATTGAGGAGATGGCTGCGCTATATGTCAAAGAGATACGCGGCATTCAGCCTAGTGGGCCCTACCTACTCGGTGGCTACTGCCTTGGTGGCACAGTTGCTTATGAGGTTGCGCAGCAACTTCGCGCCGCCGGCGAAGAGGTTGCGTTGCTCGCGCTCCTCGATACGGTGAACTGGCACAAGGTCCGGTTGACCAGCTGGACCAAGGGCTTCCTGCGTATCCAGAGATTGATTTTCCACGCAGCGGTTCTGCTTAGAATGGACTCCGAGAGCATGGGTAAGTTCCTCCAAGGGAAGTTACATGATCTGCGAAACCGAATTCCTGTGTGGTGGGGGATTCTGCTGAGATGGCTGAGAGAGCGTCCAGGCGAGAGACTATCGGGCTCGCTGGTACTTGCGGAGATCTGGCAAGCGAACGATCGGGCTTCCAGGAACTACGTCCCCCGGCCTTATCCCGGGGAAGTTACGGATTTCCGTCCAGCCACGCAGTATCCGCTCCTCGAAAAACCAGACTTGAAATGGGACCATCTGGCACGAGGCGGACAGCGGATCGTCGTTGTTCCCGGATATCCTGGCTCCATGCTGCTCGAGCCGTACGTCAAGGATTTGGCCTCGCGATTAGCGACGTGTATTGACGGCGCTATCAAAACTCGTAATGCTGACCGTGGAGAATAAAAAAGGTTGAGAATGTACCGAGTCTTGGAGCAACAGTGTCGGGCACAACGCAACACAATGGGTGGCACGAGATCTTCGAACCGCTTCAGGGGCGTCGTGTAGATATCTGGCGAGTGCGTATTTCGCCTTCGGCCGAGCTTGCATGCCTCTATCAGCCATTCCTCACTACCGACGAAAAATATCGCGCCGCTGGTTATCGCTTCGACCATTTGCAACAGTCCTTCACGATTTCGCGAGGCGTTCTGCGGATTCTTCTGGGGCGCTACCTAGATTTACCTCCTGCCGAAATCCCGTTACGGTGTGGGTCAAAGGGGAAACCGAGCCTTGACGGTTTCGGTCTTCATTTCAACGTCTCGCACTCTGGTCGCCTAGCGGTATTTGCGTTTACCTTGGGCTGCGAGATCGGGGTGGATGTGGAGCAAATTCAAGCGATCGATAATCTGAGCGAAATCGCAAATCGTTTTTTTTGCCGGGAAGAGGCTGATGAACTGTTGTCTTTGCCGCTTACCGAGCGAACCAATGCGTTTTTCCTATGCTGGACACGTAAGGAGGCCTACATCAAGGCGATCGGCGACGGTCTCTCGGCGCCACTGGACTGTTTTCGCACGATCCTACGGCCTTCTGAACCGGCGCGGTTCGTGCACGTTAACCAAAGTCCGGAGGAGGCGTCTCGATGGACATTGCACGATTTGGTTACGCTTCCTGGATACGCGGCAGCATTGGCATATCGCGATGTACAACGGCCGTTGCGCGAAGCACCTGTTATAGACTCCGAACGCTTGCTTTGAGATCCTCATCGTGATGGAAGGGATCCGCGGCGAGGTGTCGATCGCGGATCTATGCTGTCGCGAAGGGATTCACCGGTAGTGTCCAGAGTTTTTCGCACATTTGTTGAGGCATAGGCCTGTTGGTTGTTGTGTTCGGCTCCCCCGAAGGGGAGCCGAAATTGTTTGCACGGGCGTTCATGCCGCTTCGCTCGCTTCCGCTAAGCGGTTCATGTCCAGATAACGGCGCGTGCCCCACTTCGTGCCGGCCACGTGACGCAGTCGCGCGGCAGCCAGCATCAGCGCCGATTTCCCATCCGGGAACGCGCTTTCGCTTCCCCGTCGTTCATAGCCGCTCCATCATCCACGAGCGCGAATGTACGCGTCTTGCCCCGCTCGAAAAAGACAAATCGCTGATTTCAAGTGGGTTAGGCTAGTTCGTTTCGCAGAATTGCGTTTCTCGCCGTCTCGAGTCCCTGGCCTGAGTTGGTGTGAATAAGGTTGCGGACGATTGGCGCTGTCCTGCTCTCGAACCGCTGCCTTTGGTGACGTTAGTACGGCGAGGAATTGCGGTGTGCCGAAAACCGACTGCTTAAGCTGGCGGGTGAATGACGACGAGCCCTAGAATCTGCTCGAAATGATCAAAGTCTCGGTCTCGGTGTAAGAGCGAGTGCCCATGCCAAAGGCAGAATGTGGCAATCAAACAGTCGATCGTTTTGCGGACTGTGCGCCCTCGCTGGCGAAGATTTCTGAAATTTCTTGCGGCTGCGACAGCCAGTTCCTCGCCGCCAGTTCCGAAGAGCTCGAACTTGCGAAGTTCGCGCAAGACGCGCTTGGACGCGTTCTCATCTTTCACACCTTGAAGAACTTCGCAAAGAATCAGATCCGTCAGTCCAAAGCGTTGACGACCAAGCTCACGATCAAAGTAGTTGGTCTCGCTATTTTGCAGGCCATGCAGATAGTCGATCCAGACCGTGGTATCAACGATTACCATCGGCAGCTACTTTTGAAGCCGCCCGAGACGCGATCTGTTCAGGTCTCCGTCCCACCGGATCT
>JBEKDK010000149.1:0-6770 GCA_050014395.1 Candidatus Acidiferrales bacterium
ATTCTTAACCCGACGACTCCCGTCCCGCTCCATAGCAGAATCAGGGGGCGCACATTTTCATTGACTTGTTCCTCGTTTGCCGAGCAACCCCTGTTTCGTAATGCCGCCAGTGGGCCTTTTTATAACCATATTTCAAATATTTTTTCAGGCGCCGAGAGAACGCCGCAGGCTCTCAATGATATGGGCCTTGCGCTTACTCATTGCTGCCTGGCTAACGCCCACATTCCGGGCGACTTCAGCTTCTGTGGCTCCCTGCCAGAAGAATTGACTCACAACCCAGCGGTCCGCCGGGCTCAGCTTGGCTAAGATTTCGCGGAGGGATTCGTGAAGCTCAACTGAAGGGAGCGAGCTATCTGTCGGTCTGTCAGTCACAGGTCCGTTGGATTGTCGCAAGAACCGCAGATCGTATGTCCACTCCTGCCGATACTGAGTGCGGACGGCTGCCATCACGGACATGCGCAAGAAGGCATCCAGGGGAACGCCGCGCGATGGATCGTAGCGGGAGGCCGCTTCCCACGCCGTCGAGGTGGCAAGCGATCGCACTTGCTTCAACCAGTCGCTCCGCGACCAATTGGGTGGGACGCGCCATGTCCCAACTCGTCGAATACAACCGGCGAGCAGCGGTTCCCACTCGGAAAGACGATGCATACCCCCTGCTTACAAAGAAGCTCTGAAAAAAAACATCACCGTCACATTGAGGACGCCAGAGCGTGAGAACTCATTTCATATTGCCCCCATGGACGTCATGCATTCCGTGAGAACGAGAACGGAGGCACCACTGCGATCACAGCGCGGGCATACTATTTTCGGTAAACGCTCGAATCGTGGGTTGTGAGAGTCGTACTATGTCCTCGACCTAATGGACTGTCTACGCCTCGCACCACCCAACGTCAAGCGAAATCAAAGTAATGAGCGTACTATCCCAGGCACGTCGAGCACTCGATTAACTACATTTCTGATTTCGCCAGAATTTCCTCTTTGGCCTTCCGGCCATAAAGATGCACGCGCGTTTCCTTCAAGCCGTGTGGTTTGAGCCCAGTTCTTTCCCTGTCTCGTCCCAGCGGTTCCGCACCGCGCTCCGGCCGAACCGGAATTTCCGATTAGGACCTCGGCCCCGCGCGTCGTACGTGCGACGCTTTTCGTTTCCCAATTGATCGTGAGATTTTCAGGTTCCGTGCTAAGAGTTTTTTCGCGTCCTTCGTATTCAAAACCCTGAAGCCACATCTCGGCGGGATCAGGTTGATTCTGCGCATCGATGACCGACGAACTTCATAGCGTGAGCGGCAATCGCACACCAGAAGGCCCATCGACAACGGTGAGGCACTGAACAATGCTACAGTAGGGTTTCTGTTTGACTGTGAGTGGGCTAGGAATCGATCAGCCGCCGTTATTTTGAGCCAGCGCCTTACGAATTTCGCCCGCCTGATCGGAGGTCGGGTGAAGTCCCAACGCGAGGTTAAACTGTTCCTTGGCGTGAGCAAGATCGCCCGTCTTCTCGTAGGCCAAACCCAAGTGATAATGATAAGTGGGATCTTGCGGTGAGGCCTTGACGGCCGTCTCGAGCATGCTGACGGCCGACGGGTACCAGCCGTGGTAATAGTAAGCCCAGCCAAGCGTGTCGGCAGTATTCGAAACATTTGGCATGCCCCGGCGGGCGGTCTGGGCCAAGGACATTGCGGTGTCCTGGTCTCCACCGTGCTGGATGAGCAAGTAGGCTAGGTTGTTTGAAATCGCCGGATCGTCCGGTTTGACCGTCAACGCCTGCTGGTACAGTTTCTCAGCTTGTTGCCAATTCCCGCGATTATCCTCCAATTCAGCAAGGCCAATATACAGCCGGACGTCGCCCGGATATTTCTGCAGCGCTTGTTGAAATCCGCTAGCGGCTTGATCCACCTTGCCGTTCTGTACTTCGAGCTGCGCCAGCAGAAGAAACGCGTTCAGATTGCTCGGATCCAGATCGACGGCTTTCTGCGCAGCCGCCTCCGCTCCCGCGCCATCCTTGGCGTTAGAGAGAAGTTGACTCAGCATAAAGTAAAAATTGCTATTGTTCGGTTCCTGAGCGATCTGCGCATGGACCGCATCCAAAGCCTTGGCTGGTTGTTTCTGTTGCATGTCTATGACAACGATGCCCTGCAATGCATCGGACGAATTCGGATCGCGAACAAGAACTTGTTCAAATATCTTTTGTGCGTCTGCGGGACGCTTTTGCAGCAAGCGCAAATTCGCCAATTGTATGTACCCGCTATCGTCTCCGGGGGCCACCTCGATCGCTTTGTTGAAGTTCATTTCCGCGGCAGCTTGATCTCCATGTGCGACTCGTTCTATTCCGGCATAGACATATCCCAACGGCGCGCGCGGCTGCGTCAGGATCAACTGGTTGGCAATCGCGGTTAGCGACGTCCAGTCACTGCGTTGGAGGGCCAAGGCAGCTAGCTCTCTCTGCGCGTCGATCATCGACGGCTCAATTTTCACAGCAGTGCGCCATTCGGCCTCGGCTTGTTGCGACGAGCCGGCTCGGCTATACGCGAGACCCAAGTAGTAATGCCCGGTGGCATCGTTGGGGAAGGTTTTCACGGCATCCTGCAGCGCGAGCACCGCATCGTTCCACTTTCCATTGCGACTCAGGATTTGCCCACGCACCATCATTGCGTCGAAATCCTTGGAATTTGCCTTCAGAATCTGGTCGTTGAGAGCTTTGGCTTCGTCCGTCCGGCCCTGCTGAAGCAGAAGCTGGATGTACGTTCGCTTGACACCCAGATCCTGTGGATGAGCTTGGGAGAGTGAGGCGAACTCGGCCAGGGCCTTCTGCAAATCGCCTGTGCCGAGGTAATAGTCTCCCAGCATGCGATATCCGGCGGGGTTCTTAGTGATCGCGGCCTTGGCATCCGTCAAGACGCGCTCGGCGTCGTCTTTGCGGCCCTGCGATAGGTAGAACCGCGCGAGCGCGGCTCGAGGCGCCGGATTGTCCGGGGCCGCCGCGATGGCGGCGCGAAACTGTTGCTCGGCTTCGGGCAGACGCTTCTGCTGCACGTAAAAATCTCCGAGAACAAGGCGCGCCGGGACGAAATTCGGAGCCACGGAAATCGCCTTCTGAAAACCCGCTTCGGCGTCGCTGAACTTCTGCGCCTTCATCTGTAGGAGCGCCATGACGAGATATCCTTCAGGCCGCCCGGGCGCCACCTGAATAGCCTTCTGCGCTTCGGCGGTCGCAACATCCGCATTTCCGAGCGCCGCGTCCGCATTCGCAAGCAGTAATTGGTCGTCGAAGTTCTGAGGCCTCAGCGCGAGAGCCGCCGCCGCCCGATCATGGGCGTCCTGGAATCTGCGCGCAGAGAAAAGCAGTTTAGCAAGATCGGTCAACGCGTCGGCATTTTGCGGTTGCAGATCTACGGTACGAAGCAGCTCCTGATATGCGCCGATCCAATTTGATTCTTTTAGCAGGCACTGAGCCAATTGGTAATGCGCATCGGCAAAACGCGGATCTATCTGAAGAGCGGTCGCGAATTCGATGGAGGCTTCGCGAACTTTTCCGGCTTGGAGGTAACGCTCGCCGCGTTGAAGATATTTTTGTTTCCGGACGTTGGGATCCCGGGAACAACCAAAGAGCAGCGCTCCCGTAAGAACAGCTAGAGCCCCGAAACGAGTCCATTTAATCACCGCGCTTCGCGCGGGAGAGGCGTGCATGGCAAGCATTCTTGCATTATACGACATTCTGGGGCCGACGGAGCCGTTCAACCAAATTGTGCTGTCGACCCTAAAACTCGCCATCTGTGATAGAGTACCTGCGCGGCTTGTGAAGCCGACACGGGGGCTATGCTGTGAATTGAGGGCGGCATGCACTCGGGGTGCGGGGTTCAGGCGGAACTCGAGTTCCCCTTGGGCGGACCTGGGCAAGACCCAAGCTTAAACCTGAAATATTGTGCACTTCCAGTTACGAGGCCGTGGTGCAAGTCCTTTGTTTTCAGTGGCTGCCCATATGGCAGGGGAATTGCACTACTTCAGGCGTGGCCACGTTCCCCACGATGGCCAATATAGGGGCGTAAATGTCTAAGACAGGCGACGAAAAATTCTCCGGAGGAACAAAACTTATGGTTAAGAAACTTGCTTTGATTGCGGTCGTAGCATTAGCTGGCGCGCTTCTGTCTGTGCCGGCGTTTGCTACTCCCGTCGTTGCTGCTCAAGCATATGGAGGTACGGCACCGTTCACGCTGCTAGCTTTGGGAACGGGTACAGCTGGAACCGAGATTGGAACCAGCACGATCGCCGTGAGTGGTGAGACGATCAGCTTCTCTGGCGGTGCGTCTGAGCCGACCACGGGATACACTAATGGCGTATACGCCGGCAACATTGGTGGCGCGGTGGCCTCGCCATTCGGTGGTGGTACTACCGAATATATCGCGGCGCAGCCCACTGGCACTGTGACGATCAATTTTTCATCGGTACAAACAGCGTTCGATTTGCTGTGGGGATCGATCGACACAGATACCACTATTCAGAACAACCTCGCGTTTTACAGTGGGGCTAACGGGACTGGAAGTCTCCTTTACAGCATCTCCGGCGCGCAGCTGGAAGCTCTGGTAGGGGGACTCACGTCCGGCGTATCGACTGACTACGTGGAGATTTCTAACATCGGTAACTTCTCCTCGATCATAGCGACCGATCCAGCCGCCTATTCCGCGTTCGAATTTGTTCCTGGCGTCCCGGTTCCTGAAGCGGGCACGCTCGGAATGCTCGGTGCGGGTCTTATCGGTTTGATCGCGCTCGTCGGCTTCCGCCGTCGCAACGCGATCAGCTGCTAATTCCTTAGCTTTAAGCATCAGTTAGATTTATCAGCGAATGCCCCGCCGAACCTCGGCGGGGCATTTGCTTTTAGCGACCTCACCCGGTTCCGTGTGGCCGTCGTTCGTTCGTGCCCATCACTTCTGCGCGAGTTGTCCCTTTCAAGGCGTGCGTTCTCATTGGACCTGTTAAACTCGCAGCGCTGCTCTAAGTGAGAATTGAAGCGCCGTTTATTTGTGGACAGCAGGGATTGGCGCCTTGTAATTTTACACGGGACACTTCGGACGCCGCGCCCCAGGAATGCCTCCCGTTTGCGGAAAGGAATCGCTCCAATGAGACGATTGCTCATCATGCTCCTGCCATTGCTTCTGCTTGCGCCGGCCCTCAGGGCGCAAGCGAGCAAACCTGCGGCGCCAACTGTGCCCCCACTGCTCGATCGCGAGCTTTTCTTTGGCAATCCGGAGATCGCGGGCGCCGAGCTATCTCCCGACGGAAGATACATCGCGTTCCTTAAGCCATGGAAGAACACACGCAACATCTGGGTCAAGAAAGTCGACGAGCCGATTAGCGCAGCGAGGCTCCTCACCGCGGAAACGAAGCGCCCGATCGCTGGCTACTTTTGGAGCAGCGACGGAAAGTACGTGCTGTACGTGAAAGACCAAAACGGGGACGAGAACTTCAATCTATTTGCCATTGATCCGGCCGCAGCACCCGCCCCCGGAGCCGACGCGCCGGTTTCGCGCAATCTGACCGCCGTCAAAGGCGTTCGCGTCGAGATCTTCAGCCTCCCCAAACACAACCCCGATGTTGCTTACATTGGCCTGAACGAACGCGACAAAGTTTGGCCCGATCTTTACAAGCTTGAGATCTCCACAGGAAAGCTGACGCTGATCCGGAAAGACACGGAGCGCATCTCAGGCTGGATCTTCGACCTCAATGGCCACTTGCGCTTGGCCACGCGCGTCGCGGAGAACGGAGATACGGAAGTACTCCGAGTCGATCCCGCCACATTCACTAAGATTTATTCGTGCAATTTATTTGAAACCTGCGCGCCGCTACGTTTTGCGAAGGACGGGAAGCGGCTGTACATGGAAACCAACAAGGGCGACGACGTGGACCTGATCTCGCTTGTTCTTCTTGATCCCGAAACCGGGAAGACCGAAACGGTTGAGTCCGATCCGTTGAATCGAGTGGACTTTGGGAGCGCCGTTTTCTCCGAGGCAACCGAGGAGCTCGCACAGACGGCTTATGTTGACGCCCGGGTTCGGCGCTACTTTCGGGACAAGGGATTCGAAGCCGATCAGAAATGGCTGGAAGGCAAACTGCCGGGGAAAGAAATCGATGCCACATCGCGCACGTTCGATGAGCGACTTTGGCTCGTGACTGCCCACAGCGATACCGAGCCGAGCGAAACCTATTTGTTTGACCGCGCCACGCACAAGCTCACGTTTCAATACAAGATCCAGGAAAAGCTGCCGCGCGAAGCGCTGGCTCAGATGAAATCGATCAGCTACAAATCATCGGACGGTCTCGAAATTCCGGCGTATCTCATTTTGCCCAAGGATGCGGCGGCGAAAGACCTGCCGATTCTGGTGATTCCGCACGGCGGACCGTGGGCACGGGACGCGTGGGGTTATAACGCGCTCGCGCAGTTTTTTGCGAATCGCGGGTATGGAATCTTGATGCCGAATTTCCGCGGCTCGACGGGATACGGTAAGAAATTCGTCGACGCCGGCAATCACGAGTGGGGACGCAAGATGCAAGACGACATCACGTGGGGCGTGAAGTATCTGGTGGCGGAAGGCATCGCCGATCCGAAGCGCGTGGGCATTCTCGGTGCCTCCTACGGTGGCTATGCGACGCTGGCGGGCGTGACATACACGCCGGATGTGTACGCGGCGGCCGTCGACATCGTCGGCCCTTCGTATCTTCCGTCGCTGCTCGAAGCGATCCCGCCGAACTGGGCAGCGGAACGCAAAATTTTGTATACG
>JBEKDK010000150.1:0-6741 GCA_050014395.1 Candidatus Acidiferrales bacterium
CACAAAGTTGCATACCCACGACGTCGTGTTTCTCGTCTGATCCCTAACCATCGATAACTAAACCAGTTAACTAGACGGTCCTGCGATTCTGGACGGGCCTCGAAGTGCGTTGCTCATCTTGGCATTTTATCGGGCGTTTACATTTGGAGTGCGTCCGAGAGCCAGGGAGACACATGGACAACGTGGGCCGAATCACAAGTATTCTGAAGGTCCTACTCGCATTGGGTGCCCGCCGCATCGGAAGCACCGCCAGCACGGCGGCTATGTCGCTAGTGATCCTGGGCCTCCTGCTCTCGCTCGGCGCCCGCCCTGCCAGTGCCCAGTGCAATACTTGGAACGGCGGCAATGGCAATTGGAGTAGCGCGAATTGGACCCCGGGACCCGCTAACGGTTTTGGCGGCGCGAACAACTCGATAGACGTGTGCATCACCCAGTCGACTGCTACCACCGTGACTCTCGACATCAACCCTAGCGCTGCCAATCTGACGATTGGCGCGACCGATGTCCTGGATATCGCACCGGGCTTTAGCCTTAATCTGAACGGGTCTCAGATCAATAACAGCGGCAATATCGATCTCAACGGAGCGAGCGGCGAGCCAGCGAACCTGGTCCTCAATAGCAGCGAAACACTCTCAGACGGCGGCAAAATAACGTTGGCTTACACCACGAACCCCTCGCCCGGACCTTGGGCCGCTATCTCCGATGGCGCAACTTCGAACGTCACATTGACGAACGTCGACAACACGATTCAAGGCATTGGTCAGATAAACGTAAGCCACATAGAGCTGATCAATGAGGCTGCCGGAACAATTGATGCCAACGTGTCGCAGGGCACCGAGGTATTGAACGTCAACGGCTTCGGGGCGGCGGCGGGCGTAACCAACTCCGGCTTGATGGAAGCCACAAACGGCGGCACGCTGTTGATATCCAACGTGTCCCCGGATGTGATCAATGCCGGAGGAAACATCACGGCGAATGGCGGAACCGTTGCACTCAGCGGTGAAACCATCCAAGGCGGAACGCTGAATCAGACGAACAGCGGAACTCTGGAAGCGCTATCGGGTGGAGTGGGGCTCTACCTGGACGGAAGTAACGCAACCTACGGAGCGGTCACCATCAACGGTACGTTTACGGATACTGCGGGCGCGACCACGAACCTTCTTGGAACGATCAACAATAACAATGCCATGAACTTCGTCAGCTCCAGCGGCAACAACGCGAATCTGGGCGTCGCCGGCAACACCACGCTGCAAGGCGGCGGCACCGTGACGCTGTCCGGGCCACAGGCCGCGATTGTGCCTACTGGAACTCCGGACTTATATACCCTGACGAATGTCAACAATACGATTCAAGGGGTTGGCACGATTAGCGTCGCCCACTTAGTGGAGTTCGACAATCAGACCGGAGGAACGGTCAATGCCAACGTTTCCGGGCAGACGTTGCTCGTGGACGGGTTTGGCGGTAACGGAAGCGTGGTGAACGCGGGCTTGATGGAAGCTAGCAACGGCGGCACCCTAACTTTCAACGATACGGCTGCGTCCATTAACAACACGGGTGGAAAGATCGAAGCGGGCGCCAGCTCGATTGTGGTGCTCAATGGCAATTCGTCGACGATCACCGGCGGCATCGTTGACGGCACCGGCACCATTAATGCTGCCAGCGGCGCCGGCGGCACCTTCACGCTCAGCGGCGGCACGATCACCCCGGGATATTCCGCCACCAGCACTCCCGGCACCCTCTCTATAACAGGTAACTTCACGCAGTCGAACGGCGGCGCTTTTGACGAGATCATCAGCGCGGCGGGCTACGGCGTGCTCGACGTTTCCGGGAACGTGACGCTGGACGACGGCGTGTTGAACATCAATGCGAGCGGAGTCACTCTGGAGACAGGCGAAACGTTCGATATCTTGGACTACGATGGCACTTTGTCGGGCACGTTCTCGAATGGAAGCGACATCGTGGCGGACGGCTTCAATTGGTACATCAGCACCTATGACGGCGCCGAAGCCGCTGATCCTGCGGTGGTTCTGACTGTCGGGACGGCCATATCGACCGGGCCAACGGGTGTGCCGGAGCCGGGCGAATTGCCAATGCTGGCGATCGGGCTGCTGGCGCTGGGCGCGTTCTCCGCAAAGATCAAGAGAGTCGCGGCGGAGCGCTAGTCATCTCGAAAAACCTCACGGGAAGCGGCGAACCGAAGGTTGGTTCGCCGCTTTCGTGTCCGGGCGGTTCATTTAGGGGCAAGAGAACACTGTGATTGCACTTGCCGGGGCAAGGAACGCGTGATAGCTTCGCTCGGCAGATGATGCAAGGTCGGCTCGAGCGAACAGTCTGGAACACCGACTAAGCTCGATAAGGATTCCCAAAATGCACAGACAGCGTGGTTTCGCGTTGCTGCAACAGGTATGGCTGGTGGCGGGGCTGCTGGTGATCATAGCGGTGGGATGGCACATCCTGAACTACTATAGAACCGAAAGGGGCCTGAAGTTTTCGACGCCTTACCAGGCGGTGTTGCTAACCAACGGCGCGGTATACTTCGGCCAATTGCACGGCTACGGTTCGTCCAACCCGACGCTGGCGGACGTGTACTACATCGTGAGCCAAACGAATCCGGACACCAAGCAAGTCACCAGCGTCCTCGTCAAACGTGGCAAGGAGCCACACGCGCCGGAGCTTATGTATCTGAATCCAAACGCGGTTTTGTTTGTGGAAACCGTGGGTCCCAATTCCAAAGTCGCCCAGCTGATTGCCCAGGCTCATCAGTAGCGGCCAGGCCCTGGTCCCACGGACGCTGCGCCCTGCTTGGCCGTTCGCGGCGATGCTTATGCATGGGTTGCGGGGCGGCGATCGGGGTCGTGGAGTTCTTTCCGTCGCGCTTGCAAGACTCGGGCCTCATAAAATCAAGGGGATTGAGCATCAGCCAATCGATCGTCAAAATGGCCAAGGACGCAAACATGTTGGCTTCGGGAAAGTTAGTTGGCTTCGTTCTCACCACGGACTACGACAAGGCCCGCGCCTTCTACGAGGGCAAACTTGGACTCGCCTTCGTGAGCCTCGATCAATACGCCTTAGTCATGAGCGTCGGCGGCCACCAGATTCGCATCGCCAAAATGCCAACGGTCACGCCGGTTCAAGCGACGGTCCTGGGTTGGGAAGTGGACGACATCGTTCCGGTGGTCACCTGGCTGCGAGACCGCGGCGTCGTTCTGGAAAAATATCCATTCGCGCAAGATAAAGAGTTCGGAGTTTGGACGACGCCCGGCGGCGATCGCGTGGCGTGGTTCAAAGATCCGGACGGCAATATTCTTTCCGTTTCGCAGCACACCAAACGGTAATTGGCAAAACTAAATCTCCCAGGAGGTCGCATTGCAATTGACTCCCTACCTCTACTTCAACGGGCAATGCGAAGAAGCATTCAAGTTCTACGAACGCACTCTCGGCGCCAAGATCGACACAGTATTCCGATACGGGGGCACCCCAGCGGCAGAAACTGTGCCGCAAGACTGGCGCGACAAAGTCCTTCACGCGCGCTTGATTTTGGAGGGAAACGAACTGAACGCCGCCGACGTTCTGCCGGAACAGTATCTGAAGCCACAAGGCTTCCACGTGGCGGTCCAATTCAAGGACGTGCAAGCGGGCAAACGCGTCTTCAACGCGCTCTCAGAAAACGGAACCGTACAGTACGCGTTCCAGCCAACGTTTTGGACCCCGGGTTTTGGCTTGGTCGTCGACCGATTCGGCATCCCGTGGATGATCAACTGCGAGCAGCCCACGTAATCTTTGCGTTTCGCCGGCGCGCATCAGCCATCCCGCCGTCTCGTCTCACTTCCCGAACAGGGTGAGATCGATCGCGTCCGCCATCGCCTGATAGCCCGCGTTCCCCGGATGCAGATGATCTCCGCTATCCGCGGCGGCCAGTAGATGCCTCGGATTTTTCGGATCGCGCACCGCCGCGTCGAAATCGATTACGGCGTCGAATTGTCCGCTGCTGCGAATCCAGGTGTTCACGGCCTCGCGTTCGGTCTCGCCATCCTTGCTAAAATAGAACGCTCCCTCAAAAGGCACAATCGTCGCGCCAAACACGCGGATATTGTGCGCGTGTGCGCGAAGAATAATTTGCTGGTACGCCGCGATGAGGTCTTGCGCTGTGGCCGGCTGCTCGTTGCGCTTCGCCGCGGATGGCGCCGTGCCGATATCGTTGATGCCTTCGAGCACGATGATCCAGCGCACGCCGTCCTGCGCCAGTACATCGCGATCGAAACGCGCCAACGCGTTCGGTCCCGTCATGTCGTGCACCAGCCGGTTGCCTCCAATTCCTTCGTTCAGCACCGCAATGTTCGCCGTGGCTTTATTCGCCGCCAGGCGCTTCGCCAAATCGTCCGGCCAGCGCGTGTTTCCATTCGTCGTGGTCCCATGGCCGTCGGTGATCGAATCGCCAAACGCCACCACGCTCGCTGCGGACGCTTTCGACAGGACGTCCACGCCATTCAGAAAATACCAGTGCTCGGTTTGCACCGCCTTCGATAGGTCGGCAGCCGAAACGGAATCCCCCGCCACCAAATAGGATGTCTCTCTCGATCCCGGATGCGTCGTGATCCCAATCGGCCCGCCCGTCAAATGCATCGTCACGGCCAGATCGGATAGCGGCGCCAATGCGAAATCCAGTGGGTCTGAATACACCAGCGCCCCCGCCGGAATCGCGACCGACGCCTGTCCCGCGAACGCCAGCGCCTTGTCGCTTTCCGGCTTGATCGCGCCGCCGCCCGCGCTCAACGCCACGTGCGCCGAAGAAATCACTAGCGGCGTGGTGCCGAACGCGTTTGAAAATCGCACGCGAATTTGCGCGCCGCCAATCGACACATGCACGATCTGCCGCAGTGTGCTATCCGCAAGCCCCGGCGCGGGAGCCGCATTCCCTGCATCTCCCAACTGTGGCGATGACGCCCACGTCCCGACCCACTGAGTGTTGTTCCCGTGTGCGCCGCGAGCGCCCACTCCCGGTATCGTGGCAACTGCGATAGCGCAAGCCACCACACACGCGAGAATCCATTGCTTCTTCAATTTACGCCTCCTCGAACCGTCCACAATTCGTCCCTGCATCGGCTTCGCTTAGCTTGTCAGGAATTTCTCGAGCGGATCCCAGTATCTCGCGTACCAGCCCGAATCAAGGTGATCGAATTCGCCTTCCGGAAAGCCTGTGTGATCCAGGACCAGCAACGTCTCCGCGCCTTGCACCTTCAATTCAAATCTCACGATCGAATATACGCCGGAATCCCAATGCGTCGGGCGCCACGCCTGCACGATTCGCTGCGCCGCGATCAGCTCGACGTTTCGCCCCACGATCAATCCGCCAAACATATTGAACGCCCCGCCCTCGGAAGAATCGATCGTAGCGGCCATCCCGGTGAACGCCGCGAACTGCTTCGAGTCCAGCAGCACGCCGTAGATGCGCTCGGGGCTGGCCTTCAACTCGATTTCCTGATGCAGCGACGTACGCGACTGATTTGCCGCCGTGCTCGGCGTCTCCGTCATCGTCGGCTGCGTCGTCTGCCCCCAAATTGCCGAGCTCGCCGCCAGGCCCCCAAGCGCCACCGCCGCGCCGGCAATCATTTGGCGCCGCGTTCTCGTGTTGCCCTGCACCGGTCGATTCTTCCCCTCATTCATCGCTCGCCCCCTGATTTCGGCCGTTACGCGTCGCAGAATAGAAACACGGCGCGGCGATATGTTCAAGCACATATGTTGCAGCACGCGGCATGCCCCGAAGCCAGTCAGAGGCTTCCACACAATTTGCCTTGACAGGATAGTTAGCGTGCGCTAACCTGTGGTCGTTCGCATAGGCAGCGAGCCCCAATGCCAGCGCCACCCAAACCTTTCTACGTATCGGCTGCCGACGCCCCGGCCAAACAGAAAATCCTCGTCGCCGCGCTGCATTTGTTCGTGCGCGACGGTCTCTGCGAAACCAGCGTCCGCGATATCGCCCGCGTCTCGGGCTTCACCAATCCCGCGCTGTTCAAACACTTCCCTACCAAGGACGCGTTAGCTCTCTATTTATTTGAACGCTGCTACATCGAAATGTTTCAACTTACCGTCCGCGCTATTCAATCCGGCACGACGTTCGCCGCCCGCCAGCGCGCACTCATTGCCGCGTACATGTCCGCGCTCGATCGAGATCGCGACGCCGTTCTCTTCATGCAGGACAATCTGCGCCATTTCTGGCCGCGCATGCCCGCCGCAGTGCGCAAACACTCCATCTTGGGTGAGGTGCGCGCGATGCTCTCCGCCGGGCGCCGCGAAGGCGTCGTCACCGCCAAGATCGATCTCGGTCTGCTCACCGCCGCATGGATGGGCACTCTGCAGCAGTTCGCCCGCGCGCAGTATTTCGGCGAGTTCTCGCAGCCGTCACACAAGATCGCAACTGCGTTGGACCTTCTGCTGACGCGGATGGTGAAGCGATAAAGCTTTGCCCTAGAGGCGAGCAGTCGCCAGCTGCCCCGAACTGGTTGGCACAGAGCGCTTCAGACGAAAGGAAATGTCAGTGACAAAGATCCACGCCATTCGCACCGGCTTGGTGAAGGTGAAACTCGCTCAGATGGCGTCGCGCGGCAAGGGACTCGCTCGAGTGGCCCACGTGCTGTTCGACGATGGTTGGTCGGACTGGCTGCCGATCTATGCCTGGGTGATCGAGCACCAAGAAGGAATCATCGTCGTGGATACCGGCGAAACCTCGCGCGTGCACGAACG
>JBEKDK010000151.1:0-6463 GCA_050014395.1 Candidatus Acidiferrales bacterium
CGGACGCTAACGACCGAAGCCCCGATCGCCGACATCTAAGTAAGCGTAGTCGAGCGCAGGAAAAGGTCGCTACTGGCACGGCGGCAACGGGGCATGCTCTACAGTTTCTCGGGCTCCCTTCCTTTGTAAGGAGATCGCGGCGTTTCGCAAGAATTGGCATCCCGCGATTCCGGCTCCTTCGATATGGACAGAAATCAAATCGCGAGCGTCATCCTTCCCGAACTGGAAGAGCCGATCCGCGCCGAACTTTTCAGTTTGGAGCGGCTCGAGCAGCACGCCGAGAGCCTTGCGGCGGCGCAAAGTGTCGCGAGCGAAGCTACGCGCGGCCGACCGCTGATCCCGCGCGTGGTGGAAAACGGCCGCGTGCTGCTCGATTCCTATCGCGCGATCGCGCGTGCAATTCAGAAGGAACACGCGATCACGCCCGCGGCGGAATGGCTGGTCGACAATTTCCACATCGTTGACGAACAGCTTCGCGAAATCCAAGAAGATTTGCCCGTTGGCTACTACCGCAAGCTGCCGAAGCTCGCCGCCGGACACCTTGAAGGCTATCCGCGCGTGTACGGCGTGGCGTGGGCGTTTGTGGCGCACACCGACAGCCGATTTGACGCGGAATCACTGCGGCGCTTCGTGGCCGCCTATCAACGCGTGCAACCGCTCACGATCGGCGAACTTTGGGCCATGGCCATCACGCTTCGCGTGGTGCTGGTGGAAAATCTGCGCAGGATGGCGGACGGCATCGTGCGCAGCCGTGTCGCGCGGGAGCAAGCCGATTTGTTGGTCGATCGCTTGCTCGGCTCCGGACAACCGGATGCGATCCTTCCGGCGCTCCAGCGCTTTGAGAAATCTCCGCTCGAGCGAGCGTTCGCCGTGCAGTTGATCCAACGTTTGCGGGACCTCGATCCCAAAGTCGGCCCCGTGCTGCGTTGGCTGGATCAGCGCCTGACCGCCGCGGGAACTAGCGCCGACGAAATTGTCCGCGCCGAACACCAAGAACAAGGCGCCACGAGCGTTTCCGTGCGCAATATCATCACCAGCATGCGCTCAATTTCGGCATTCGACTGGCAGGCTTTCTTTGAGAGCGTGAGTTTGGTCGACGACATTCTGCGCAAGGACACACACTTCGCCGAAATGGATTTCTCCACGCGCGACGATTATCGCCACTCGATCGAAGATCTTTCGCGCCATTCGAGCCATTCGGAATTGGAAGTTGCGCGCCGCGTCGTGCGGCGGGTGCAGCAAACCATCGCCGATCCGCGCGCGGATTCTCACAACGGCGGCAAGCCGAGCCAAGATCGGCGCAGCGACCCTGGCTACTACCTGATCTCCCAAGGACGCAGGGACTTCGAGCGCGAGCTTGGTTACCACGCCTCTTTCAGCCGCAAGATGCTGCGCGCATACGTTCGCGGCGCAGTGCCCGGTTATTTCGCGACGATTTCCATTTTGACGGCGATGATCCTGGCTTTGCCTCTGCTCTATGCCCGAGCCGAGGGCATGAGCACAAAGGCCCTGCTATTAATGGGCTTGCTCGCGGTCGTGCCCGCTTCGGATTTGGCGGTTACGCTGATCAATCGCTCGGTGATGGCCTTGCTTGGTCCGCGAAAATTGCCGCGCATGGAATTGCGCGACGGCGTTCCGGCTGACTTGCGAACGATGGTCGCCATGCCCACGCTGCTGACCAACGCGGCGGAGGTCGCCGAGCACGTCGAGCAGTTGGAAGTGCACTATCTGGCAAATTCGGATGGAGACCTGCGCTTCGCGCTGCTTTCAGATTGGCCGGATGCGCCGCAGGAATCCGTGGCGGGTGACGACGATCTGCTTGCCGTCGCCGTGGATGGCGTCGCGCGGCTGAACGCACGCTATGGCCCCGCCCCGGGCGGCCGGGAACGCTTCTTCGTCTTCCATCGGAGACGCGTCTGGAATCAAAGCGAAGGCAAGTGGATGGGGTGGGAACGCAAGCGCGGAAAGTTGCATGAGCTGAATGCGCTCCTGCGCGGCGCCGAGAACACATCGTTCGTCCCCGTCGGAGGACGCCTTCTCTCGCCGCCGGACGGCGTGCGCTACGTGATCACGCTGGACGCCGATACGCGTTTGCCACGCGGCGCTGCCGCGCGATTGGTCGGCACGATGGCGCACGCGCTGAATCGGCCGCGGTTTAGCGCGGCGGAAGGTCGCGTGGTGGAAGGTTACGCTATCGTGCAGCCGCGCATCGCGCCGTCGCTGCCGATCGATCGCGAAGGCTCGCTCACCCAAAAAATATTCTCCGGGCCGGCGGGCATCGATCCGTATTCCGCAGCCGTTTCCGACGTTTATCAGGACCTATTCCGCGAAGGCTCGTATACCGGCAAGGGCATCTATGACGTCGATGCGTTTGAATTAGCGTTGGCAGGCAAAGTGCCGGAGAACGCGCTGTTGAGCCACGATTTGTTTGAAGGCATTTTCGCCCGCGTCGCCTTAGCCACGGATATCGAGTTGTTCGAGGAATTTCCTTCGCGTTATAGCGTCGTCACGGAGCGCCAGGATCGATGGGCGCGTGGAGACTGGCAACTCCTGCCGTGGCTTCTCGGGCTCGCGCGTCCAGGATCGCACAATTCGCCGCGCGTAAAAATTCCGGCGATTGGGCGTTGGAAGATCTTCGACAATCTGCGCCGCACTCTTTCGGCGCCCGCGGCATTCCTGACGTTGATCGCCGGCTGGCTGCTCGCTCCGGAGTCTCCTTGGATCTGGACCCTGTTTATTCTCGCAACGCTTGCGATTCCCGCGCTGTTGCCGTTTCTGCTCGGCCTGCAAGCGCAACGCAAAGGCATCTCCAAGAGAAGCCATTTGCGCGCCGTGCTGGACGATCTGAAACTCGGCGCGGCGCAGTTGGGCCTGACGTTGACGTTTTTGGCCTACCAATCGTGGCTGATGTCCAACGCGATTCTGCGAACCCTTGCGCGCCTTTGGATCACGCATCGAAAATTATTGGAATGGGTGACGGCGGCGCAGTCCAAATCGCTGGCCGATTCCAAATTGGGCGCTACGTATAAACGAATGGCGCCCAGCGTTCTCTTGGCGATTGCGGTGGCCGCGGCGCTGCCTTTTGCGCGCCACCATGCTTGGCTTGTTGCGACACCTTTCCTGATCGCCTGGACTGCCGCTCCGGCGGTGGCGCGCTGGATCAGCCTGCCGCCGAAATCGCACGGTGCACGTCTGCTCTTGCCGAGCCAAGCGCGCGGCCTGCGCGCGATCTCGCGCCGCACGTGGCGTTTCTTTGAGGTTTTCGTCACGCCCGCGGATCACGCGCTGCCTCCCGACAATTTTCAGGAAACACCAAGGCCTGTTGTCGCCCACCGAACCTCGCCAACGAACATCGGTCTCTATCTGCTGTCCACCATCGCCGCGCGAGATTTCGGATGGCTCGGCGCGCTCGAAACCGTGGAGCATCTGGAAGCCACGCTCGCGACGATGGATCAGATGGAACTGTTCCGCGGGCATTTTTACAACTGGTATGACACGCAGGATCTTCATCCGCTCGAGCCTCGCTATATTTCCACGGTCGACAGTGGAAACCTCGCCGGGCATCTGCTGACACTTGCCAACGCCGCGATCGAACTCACGGAGAGGTCCACGCTCGGCCCTCAGATTCTCGACGGCATGGAGGACTCCATCCGCTTGCTGCGCGATGCGTTTGCCGCAATGGCCGATACATCGCGCACGCACATTGTCACTCGCAAGCATCTGGAGAACGCCATCGACACGCTGGCAGCAACGTTGGACTCAGTTCCGGTTGACGCTGCCGATTGGGCCACTCGCCTCCTGGAGTGGAAAGCGCAGTCCCAAACTCTGGCGGACATCGCTCAAACCTTCGCTCAGGAACTGGGCTATGGCGCCGAATCTGAATTGAGCGTCTGGTCCGCGGCGCTCTGCGCATCAGTGGAAAGCCATGTGCGGGATGCGGAAATCTTGATTCCGTGGTTGCGCCTGGATTCAAAACAGATCGCCACGCTTGCTCAACTGCGCCGCGAACAGGCGCCTGAGTGGATGGCGGTCGAACCCTTCCTTCAGTTCCCTCCCAAGCTCGCGGATTTGCCGGATCGGCTTGACGCCGCACTGCGCGAACTTTCCGCATTGCGCGGCCGCTCGATAGGTCGCGCTCCGCAAGACGCCGTCGCGATCGCGCGCATCGATGCGCTCTCAGAGAAGCTTCGGCAATCAGCCGCCGACGCCACGTCGCTGATTCGCCGCCTTCGCGAGATCACCCAGACGGCAGAGCGCTTGTTTCAGGCCATGAAGTTCGGCTTTCTGTTCGACGAGACGCGCAAGCTTTTCTCGATCGGCTATCGCGTCAGCGAAGGAAGCTTGGATCCCAATTGTTATGACCTACTGGCCTCCGAAGCGCGTTTGGCTAGTTTCATCGCCATCGCCAAGGGTGAAGTCCCGCGGTCGCACTGGTTTCGTTTGGGCCGCGCACTTACGCCGGTGGGCCGAGGCTCAGCGCTGATTTCCTGGTCGGGCTCGATGTTTGAATATCTGATGCCCGCACTGGTGATGCGTTCCCCGGCGGGGAGCCTGTTGAGCCAAACGTACGAGCTGGTCGTGCGCCGCCAAATTGAATACGGCGCGGAGCGCGGTGTGCCTTGGGGCGTTTCCGAATCGGCTTACAACGCACGCGACCTCGACCTCACGTATCAATATTCCAGCTTTGGCGTGCCCGGGTTGGGATTAAAACGCGGGCTCGGCGAAGATCTAGTGATCGCACCGTATGCCACGGCTCTGGCGGCGATGATCGATCCCGTCGCGGCCGTGAGAAATTTTGCGCGTCTCGAAGCCGCAGGCGGAACAGGCGCGTACGGATTTTACGAGGCAATCGATTACACCAGGTCGCGAGTGCCGGAAGATAAGAACGCCGCTGTCGTCGCCACTTACTTCGCGCACCATCAAGCAATGTCGCTCGTAGGGCTGGCCGATGTGTTGAACGACGGAGCGATGCGCAGCCGTTTTCAGGCCGAGCCCATCATTCAGGCCACCGAACTATTGTTGCAGGAGCGCACTCCGCGGGACGTACCGGTCGCGCGGCCTCGCGCCGAGGAAGTTTCCGCCGTGGCGCAAGTCCGTGAACTTGTGCCGCCGGTGGCGCGCCGATTTACCACGCCGGCGAGCCCCACGCCCAGAACGCATCTGCTGGCGAACGGCAGATACGCCGTGATGCTCACCGCTGCCGGCTCCGGCTACAGCCGCTGGCGCGATATCGCCGTCACGCGCTGGCGCGAGGACGTCACGCGCGATTGCTGGGGCAGCTACATTTTTCTTCGCGATGTGCAATCGGGGCAGGTCTGGTCCGCCGGCTATCAGCCTAGCGGCGTCGAACCCGACGCGTACGAGGTTTCGTTTTACGAAGACCGCGCCGAATTCATCCGGCGCGATGCCGCGCTGACCACCACGCTTGAGGTCGTCGTATCGACCGAGGACGATGCGGAAAGCCGGCGCGTTTCGATCACAAACCTCGGCACACGCGCACGCAGAATACAGGTGACATCGTACGCGGAGATTTGCCTCGCGACGCAGGCCGCGGATTTGATGCATCCCGCGTTCTCAAATCTATTCATCGAAACCGAGTTTCTGCCCGATGTGGGCGCGCTTGTGGCCACGCGCCGCCGGCAATCTCCCAAGGAGAGTCCCGTTTGGGCCGCGCACGTGGTTGTTGCGGAAGGCGAATCGATCGGCGAGGTGCAATTCGAATCGGACCGCGCGCGTTTTCTGGGCCGCGGGCGCGACCTTCGCAGCGCCGTTTCGATTCTCGACGGCCGGCCGCTCTCAAACACCGCGGGTTCTGTGCTCGACCCGATTTTCAGTTTGCGCCGCACCGTGCTGGTTCCCGCCGGGGCCACGGTGCGCATCGCTTTCTCCACCATCGTCGCTGCAACCCGCGAGCAAGTACTGGACTTGGCCGACAAGTACCGCAGCGCGACGACCTTTGAACGCACGCTGGAACTGGCTTGGACACAGGCGCAGGTTCAACTTCATCACCTCGGCATCGGCGCGGATGAGGCGCAAGTATTTCAGCGCCTCGCAAATTTCGTGCTGTACTCGGACGCTGCGCTGCGCCCTTCTTCCGACGTGCTGAGCAGCGCGAGCCTCGAGCGATCCGCGCTATGGGTTCATGGAATCTCCGGCGATCTGCCCATCGTGCTGGTGCGCATCGATGAAGAGGACGATATCGAAATCGTCCGTCAATTGCTGCGCGCTCACGAATACTGGCGAATGAAACAGTTGTCCGCCGATCTGGTGATCATCAACGAGAAGACGTCCTCTTACGCACAGGATCTGGCGAATTCTCTCGATGGACTTGTGCGCGGCAGCATCTTCCTCTTGCGCGCGGACCTCATCTCCGATCGCGAACGCGCGCTTCTTCAAACCGTTGCCCGCGCTGTGCTGCTCAGCCAGCGCGGCACATTGGCCGAGCAAGTGATTCGATCGCAAC
>JBEKDK010000152.1:0-6401 GCA_050014395.1 Candidatus Acidiferrales bacterium
ATTCGAATACTTCTATTCGAATACTAACCCACAAATACCTATTGACTTAGAGTAATCACTCATGCTATGATCTCGCATGAGCTCGGCACAAATCTCGAACTCCACCACTCGCGCAACGCAAGCCACCGCCTTGCATTCCTTCCGCACCTCGCAAAGCGCCTCTTCCCGAAGCGCCAGTTGCAACACACTGTTGCAACTAGCAGTGCATCTCCCGGATCTGTTGATTCCAGAAGATTTCAACTTCTCTATAATCAACACTTCTGAGAATTTGAAAATTTCCCGTATCACGCTGAATCATCTAGATTTCAAGTCTCCTATAATCAACACTTCCGAAAATAAGGACTTAAAGTCGCGCAGAATCAACACTTCTGGGAATAAGGACTTAAAGTCGTTTGTATTCAACACTTCCCCCAAAATAGGGGTGGGTGGGGCGAGCATCCGACCAAGGATGCGAGTCCTGAGTGCAGCGAAGGATCCCTCTGTTCTTCCAACCTACCGCATGGAGATGACAATATGACCAAAGCAATCGTGAAATCGACCAAGGCAATCGCCAAGACAAAGCAGCAACCGGCCCAGTATTTTTCCGGCCCGAAGTGCGGATACCGTTTCTCTGACACGCGCACCTGCGCCATGCCGCGTTGGAGACAGCACAGAATGTTTTGCATGTTCCATGCTCATCAGGCGCAGCAACTCGTTGACGCCAATCGCATCGGCAACGAACTCACATCTTTCACGGGCGAGTTCCGCACGATCACCGACCTAAATCGCGCCCTCGGCAATCTCTTCAAAGCCGTCGCGCAAAATCGCATCCCTCCGAAAAACGCCGCCGTCCTCGCCTACATCGGCCAACTCTTGTCCCAAACCATCCCAAGCGCACAAGAGGAAATCTCCACCGTCGACGGCGACGCCGTCGAAAACATTATTCGCGGCACGCTCGATCTCGCCGACGAAGAATACGGCGTAGAAGAGGACGATGAAGGAGAAGAAGCGGACGAGGAAGCCGAGGAAGAATCGGAAGAAAAATCCGAAGACGATAAGTCCGACGAGAGCGTGGACAGCAAACAGAACGCAGAAGCCACGACGTCGCAGAATCTGGCCGCGACCGAATCCCTAACAACCACCATCGCAGCGGAGAACACTGCGGCAGCAGAAGCCGCCACCGCCGCGGAGAATCCACCGCCACCGCCGATCCCCGAGATCAAACTCCCAGCGCCCTATCCACCGCCAAACCCTAATGCGTTCGCGCAATACCACCATCTGATGGATCTCAAGGACCGGCCCCCGCAACGCCCACGCAATCGGAGAGGCTTTCAGAAGGTGTGGTATGGCTAGCGTCGTTGCCCGTAATCCGTCATCCCGAGGAGTCTTCGACGAGGGATCTCTCCGTCGCGTTGGCAATTGTGTGTCACCACGAACGGATGTGTTTGGGAGCGCCAATCTCCCGATTGGCGGGTTTGTTGCTTGGGCGGCGGAGAAAATCCGCGCGGAGACGAGTGGAACATTCGCCGCGGCAAGCTCCGCCCCTAGGAATACGTTTGGCGTGCGGCGACGGCGGAAATCGCCAATCAGGAGATTGGCGCTCCCAGGATGCGGCGATGCGACTACTTCACTTCCCAGATGTCGCCGGAGCGGAGGAGCTTTTCGACGTCGCCGGGGCCGCGCTTGGCGGTGACGTCGCGGATTTGCGCGGCCATCACGTCTTCGTAGCGCGGGAGTTCCCAGGAGCGGAACACGCCGATCGGCGTGGGGAAGCCGGGCTGGGAATCCATTTGCGCGAGGATGAAGGCGTAATTGGGATTGGGATTGCGCTCGTCGTGGACCCACAGATCTTTTTCGGAGACGCCGTCGACGCCGAGAGAAACGACTTCGGGCTCGATGCCGTTCAGGCGAATGCCTTTGTCGCGCTTGCGGCCGAAGATCATGGGCTTGCCGGTTTCGAGTTCGAGGACGTGCTCGCTGCGCGCTTCTTTTTCGGTGACGTCGTTCCACGCGCCGTCGTTGAAGATGTTGCAATTCTGCAGGATTTCGACGTAGGCTGCGCCGCGATGCGCCGCGGTTTTGCGCAGCGTGTCTTTCAGGTGGACTTGGAAGACGTCAACGGAGCGCGCGACGAAGCTTGCGCCGGCGCCGATCGCCAGCGCCAGCGGATCGAATGGGCGGTCCGCGGTGCCGAACGGAGTGGATTTGGTTTTCTTGCCGAATTCGGAGGTCGGCGAATATTGGCCTTTGGTGAGGCCGTAGATGCGATTGTTGAACATCAGCACCTTGATGCCGACGTTGCGCCGCAGCATGTGAATTGTGTGATTGCCGCCGATGGCGAGAGAATCGCCGTCACCGGTGGCGACCCAGACTTCGAGATCCGGGCGCGCGATCTTGATGCCGGTGGCGATGGCCGGCGCGCGGCCGTGAATCGAATGGAAGCCGTAGGTGTTCATGTAGTACGGGAAGCGGCTGGAGCAGCCGATTCCGGAGACCACGACGAACTGCTCGCGCGGAATCCCCAGCTCAGGGAAAACGGACTGCACGGCGTTCAGGATGGCGTAATCGCCGCAGCCGGGGCACCAGCGGACTTCCTGGTCGGTCTGAAAATCTTTCTTGGTGTAGATCGGCAGTGCTGTCGTGACCATTTCGATCGTGTCCTCTTCTTTTTCTTCAGTTCAAAGTCGTTGGCTTGACTTCACTTTTCAAGGTCTTTGGCGAAAAATCCTGCCCTAAAATTTCTTCGATCTTCGCTTCGATCTCGGCTTGCTTGAATGGGCGGCCTTGAATCTTGCTGTAGCTTTGCGCGTCAACCAGATATTTTGCGCGCAGCAGCATAACGAGCTGGCCCATATTCATTTCCGGCACCAGCACGGTGCGATAGCGGCCCAGCACTTCGCCGAGATTGCGCGGCAGCGGATTCAGATGCCGCAGATGAACGTGACCAACGCGACGGCCGTTCGCGCGCGCTGTGGCAACCGCGGCGGTGATCGCGCCGAACGTTGAGCCCCACGCGACGATCAGCAGATCGCCATCGGGATCGCCGGAGGGAACAACGTCAGGAACTTCCGCGATGACTGCTTCCACTTTCGCGGCGCGCAGGCGGACCATCTTCTCGTGGTTCAGCGGCTCGTAGTTCACGTTGCCGGTGATGTCCTGCTTCTCGAGGCCGCCGACGCGATGCTCGAGGCCGGGCGTGCCGGGAATCGCCCACGGCCGCGCCAGCGTTTCGGGATCGCGACTATAAGGCTGGAAGTGATCGGGATCGGTGGCGAAGTGCACGTGGAATTCGGGGATCTCGGAGACGTGCGGGATGCGCCACGGCTCCGCGCCGTTCGCGAGGTAACCGTCGGAGAGGATGATGACGGGGACCATGTACTTCAGCGCGATGCGGCTGGCCTCAACCGCCATCCAGAAGCAATCGCCGGCGGATGCGGGCGCGAGTATCGGCACCGGGGCTTCGGAGTTGCGGCCGTAGAGCGCTTGCAGCAAGTCGGCCTGCTCGGTCTTCGTCGGCAACCCGGTGGAGGGGCCGCCACGCTGCACGTTGCAGATCACGAGAGGCAACTCGATGGCGACGGCGAGGCCGAGGGCTTCGGTCTTCAGGGCCATGCCGGGGCCGGAGGTGGTGGTGATGGCGAGATCGCCGGAGAAGGAGGCGCCGATGGCGGAAGTGATGGCGGCGATTTCGTCTTCGGCTTGAAATGTGGTGACGCCGAAATTCTTGTAGCTGGAAAGTTCGTGCAAGATGTCGGATGCGGGCGTGATCGGATACGAGCCGAGGAAAAGCTTCAGGCCGGCGCGTTGCGCGGCGACGACGAAACCCATCGCGAGTGCCTGGTTGCCGCTGAGATTGCGGTAGGTGCCGGGCGCGAGCTTCGCGGGCGGAATTTCGTAGCTGATCTGAAACGCTTCGGTGGCTTCGCAGTAAGAATAGCCGGCGCGGAGGGCGCGCTTATTGGCTTCGACGAGCAACGGCTTCTTCTCGAATTTTTGCTCGAGCCAGCGATAGGTGGAATCCATCGAACGGTTGTAAAGCCAGTAGCACATGCCGAGAGCGAAGAAATTCTTGCAGCGATCCATGCTCTTGGCGTCCATGCCGAGATCTTGGAGAGCGGCGCGGGTGAGGCGCGAAAGCTCGACGGGGAAAACGCGGAAAGCGTCGAGGGAGTGATCCTCGAGAGGATTCACGGTCATGCGCGCTTTGCGCAGATCGGTTTCCTCGAAGCTGTCGCTATTGACGATCAGAATGCCGCGGGGCTTCAGATCCGCGATGTTTACCTTGAGCGCGGCGGGATTCATCGCTACGAGCACGTCCACGGCGTCGCCGGGCGTGTACACCGTGCCGGAGGCGAAATGGATTTGGAATCCGCTGACGCCCGGCAATGTGCCGGCAGGGGCGCGGATTTCGGCGGGATAGTCTGGGAAAGTCGCCAGGTCGTTGCCGAACTGCGCGGTGGTATTCGTGAACTGGCTGCCGGTGATCTGCATGCCGTCGCCGGAATCGCCGGCGAACCTGATTACGGCCTGATCGATTTTTTGGCGCTTGTGTGATTGAACGTCCGAGTCGGTCAGTGTTGCCATGATATCGAGAATCCTCTATTCCTCTGATTAGATGATAGTTTCATCCAAGCGGTCGCTTACCACACGGACCCAGCGTCCTGGGGTCGGCATCTCGAGAAAAGAGGCTATCCCGGTCGAGGCGCTTAATTGTTAAGGATAGCACAAGCTGGCGCGGCGTGAATCGCAAAACCCAGCGAGGAATCGCAGCGGTTACGTTGAAAAAGACAACAGTGGGGGCGACGCGTTTAGGCCGTTTAGGCGGATGACTGCGCGAAAATCACCGCGTGCGCAAACGGAACTACGTGATCGCACATAGGACAACGCGTGCGTATATAGGACAACATCGAGATGAATGCTGGCGCTTAACGCGTATGTCCGATACAATGATTGAGTAGTTTCCCGCCGGCGAACTTCGAGCTGTTCGGGTGCACGCGCACGAGAATAATTTAGGGGGTAATGTGAATCAACCCGCCGTTGGGGTGATGCGTCCGTGGGAACGACCGTTTTGGAAAGCCGCCCCGGGCAAGTGGGGGATTCTACTTTATCTCGTGCTGATCCACGTTCTTACCGTGGTGGGAATCATTTTGTATCCGCGGCCGAGCCTGAAGGTGTTGGGCGTGGCGCTGGCGATTGCCGCGCTGGGCGGTATTGGCACTTCGGTTTGCTATCATCGGCTGCTCGCGCATCGCACGCTGAAGCTGAATAAATTCATCGAACACTTCCTGGTTTTCTGGACCGTGTTCAATGGCAGCGGCGCGCCGGCGAGTTGGGTGGCGTATCATCGCCATCATCACTCCTTCGTGGAAACGCCAGACGATATTTCGAGTCCGAAGCAAGGCGGATTCTGGTGGTCACATCTGCGCTGGCTGTATCAATCGGAGCCGGCCGATAAGCAGAAGTGGTGCCCGGAACTGACGCGCGGATTTTACAAAGTTTGGCTGCACACCGAGGCGCCGATTCTGTTGATCTCGCTATGCTGCGGATTGCTGATGGGCTGGCAAGGATTTTTCTGGATCGGCGCGATTCGCCTGGTGTATGCGCTGCACATGCAGTGCTTCGTGAACAGCTTGACGCACCTTGGGCACGAAGAAGCGGGCGACTCCAGCCAGAACATCTGGTGGCTGGGACCGCTGCAACTAACGGCGTGGGGCGAAAACTGGCACAAGAATCATCACTCGAATGCGGGCTCCGCGCGGCTTGGATTGCGCTGGTGGCAACCGGATGTCGGCTGGTACTTCATCTGGGCGCTGGAGGCCGTGGGCCTGGCCAGCAGCGTGAAACGTCCGAACATGGCGCGCATCAACAGCCGATCCGGAAGTTGATCGCGTACTTCATACATTCCCTTCTTTTCCGACTGAGGTATTGAATCGCAAAATCCGCCCATACGCCGCATTTTTCGGCACTGGTACGCCCCCAAGATAGAAGAGATTGATTTCTTGCAATTGCAAGGGCATTTGCTAGAGTCCTCGCACTCGATCCGTCCACCTCAAGGAGTCGCATATGGCGAATGCGCGAACGCGCACGGCTATCTGCTTCTTTTTATTGATGCTGCTGGGCATTTGCATTCAGGCGCCAAGCGCACGGCCGCGTCAGCAGACCGAGGAACAGCCAACAGCTACGGGTCAACCTTGGGAGGCCGGCACTCGATATCCGGACTGGGAAGCGCCGAGCAATCTGACCGTCACCAACGACTGCAAGAAAGGACACACTTTTTCGATAACGCCTGAGAATGCCGACTTCATTGATTTTAAGGGCGTGAAAGAGATCACCGTTCCTGGAAAGAAGTCGATTCAGTTGCCCGTGCGGTTTCACACCGACGGAATGGCGCCCGGCAATTACACAGGCAAGGTCACCGTGTT
>JBEKDK010000153.1:0-6310 GCA_050014395.1 Candidatus Acidiferrales bacterium
CGCACTTGATCGTCCCGGCCGGCCTCTCGTCCTAGGAGTTGTAGCGAGCACCAAAACCGGCGCCCATAAAGTCTCCCGCACCCAAAAAACAGCACCCAAATCGAAGTTGCGACACAGACTCTGAAGCCCCGGCCTCCTAAAGAGAAAACCGCGAGGCGTGGGGCATCCTCGAATCTTTTGTCGTACACCGACGCGAATGCGGGTTTTGGTTTTGTCTCGTGCCGCGCGAAATAGACGGACTTTTCTTCAGGAGGCCGGACCTTCAGGTCCGGCATTGAAGGCAAGCGATGAAGGGCCTTCAGGCCCTGAAGCTTCAGGGGCTAAAGCCCCAATTTCAGGTGCGACGATACGCCGGGGCTGAAGCCCCGGCCTCCTAAAGAGAAAACCGCGAGGCGTGGGGGATCCTCGAATTTTTTGTCGTACACCGACGCGAATGCGGGTTTTGAAATTGTCTCGTGGCGCGCGAAACAAATCGCAGTTGAGTGAGGGGAGTCAGGAGCCCAGAAAAACCGCCGGACAATAGAAAGCCCACCCGGTGGGGGGTGGGCTCTCCAGAGGGGAGAATAGTCCCAGGCCTATGCGCGGAAGGCCCCGAACTCTTTATCCTCGGGCGTGAGTCTAGAAGAGGCCAAATCGGGAAGTCAAGAGGCTAGGCTGTTGAAATCAAAGAACTAGAAGTCGCTTATTTTCAGCGCGTTAGGCTAAAATCCTCATATTACGCGTGAAATCTTGCACCGGATTTCAACAGTTGCGTGAGAAATTTAGTAGAAATCCTTGGCACGTATGGGTTTGCTGTTGATTCCGATCTGCAAGATTTCGAGCTGCTGTTCGCGGTCGAAAACCTTGCCGGGGAGAAAATATTTGACGAGCAGGCGCACGCCGCCGAATCCGATTCCCGCCGCGACGGCCAGGAGCATGATCGCGCCCGTTCCTAGAAAGCTCCGGATCACGATGGTGTTGATGCTGGGATCCGTATACTTCGTTTTGGGCTCATTCCATGTGACTTGGTCGCCGCTTTGAATTTGATCCAGCAGGGAGTTCGCCGCGGCTCGCGTGGGCGCGCCGACGACCAGCGCTACCATCTCGCTGATGCGGCGGCCGTAGAGCACGGGCTGGCCGGCAGCGGCGCCGCCGGGCGGGTCGATGGGGAAGCGGCGCATCATCGCGTCAAACTGCTTCGCGGCGATCTGCTGCGTGGGGTAGGAGACGAGCAGGAGCGTGGTGTCATTCGCAACGCCCCCGCCGTTCACGCCACTCGCGCCGTTCGCGCCGCCCAAATGGTAGCGCGCGGTGAGGGCCTCGGCGCTGTAGCTGAAGCCGACCCAGTCGTCCGTGCCCAGGGGCACGACGCGGGCGAGAGCTTGCGGGCCGATGAAGTAGCGCTCGGAGCGGTGCACGAGGCCATCGTCGGGCAGGAATTGGCCGAGGATGGGGAAGGGCGAGCCATCGGCTTGCGCCACAAGAGTTTGCGCCAACGCTTTCAGATCGGCGTCGCTGGGCCGCGCGCGTGGCGTGGTGACATCGATAAGCAAGTTTCCGACGACGATCAGCGCGCGATTCGCGGAGGCGCAGCCGAACGAGCCGGCTTCAATCGGCGTAAGAGCGTCGCTGCGAAAAAATGTGTAGAGGCCGTACGCGGCGCTGGGATCGGCGAGGTGATAGACCGTGATCGAGGCTGAGTCAGCGCCGCGCGCATAGGAACCGCGGGCGCCGCCTTCGATCTTGTATTCCTGAAGCACGAGGCCATCGGAACCGGCGGATTGCTCGAGGTCCGCAGCGGATAGCGGCTGTGCAGGGGACGACGCGCTCCACGCGCCGAAGGAGGCGGGAAGCAAGCCCTGGGCGTGCGCGGGCACCGCGGCGACGGCGAGACACAGAACGACTACAGCGACGAAAAGTGTTTTTCGCATAGCCATCGATATTAGATGCCGGAATTCTAGCGCCGGTTACCGGCGCGCGCCAGTGGGAGCGGGGGAGCGCCAAGCGCCGATTGTCCTGGCGGCGCTTGATTGTCGGTGAGGCTGTTGGTGCTTTGCAGATAGCTGGCGATTCCCGCGTAGAGGCCCTCGGCCACGCGCTCGCGAGCGTCGGGCTTCTTGAGCATTTGTTCGTCCGTGGGATTGCTGATGAACGCGATCTCCGCCAGCACGGAGGGGATGTTCGCGCCGATCAGCACGGCAAAGGGCGCGGTGCGCACGCCGCGATTCTTCTCCGCCGCGTTGGTCCGCTCCATGTGCCGCGCAAGCGCATCCTGAATGTCTTCGGCGAATTCGCGCGATTCGTCGATTTTTTCGTTTTGCGCGATTTTGCGCAGCAAATCTTGCAGATCGTGGACGCCGCCATCGAAGGTGGCATTCTCACGCGCAGCAACGGCCAGAGCCGCGGGCGAACTCGTGAAATTCAAATAGTAGGTTTCAATTCCGCGCGCGCTGGGGTCAGGACTGGAATTCGCGTGGATCGAAATGAACAGATCGGCCTTGGACTGCGTGGCGATGGCCGTGCGCTGCTCGAGCGGGATGAACGTGTCGTCGTCGCGCGTGTAGATCACTTCGGCGCCGGGCAGGCGTTCGCTGATCAGCGCGCCCAGGCGCAGCGCCACGTCCAGGCACAGATCTTTTTCCAGCAGGCCGGTGGGGCCGATCGTGCCGGTGTCATGGCCGCCGTGGCCGGCGTCAATCACGATGCGCCCAACTTTCAGGCCCAGGACACGCGTCAAGGAGGCTTGGCCGTCGCGCATCGGCTCCGGGATCGAGGGAGGACGCAGCGTGGCCGCGGTGCGCAATGTTCTCTTGGTGATCGGGCGCGGCATTGCGGAAGTCGCGGGGGTTACGGCTGCCGTTGCGGTGTCGGTCGTCGTCATGGTCGAAGCGGAATTCGCCGCCGAATTCGCGGAAGAGTTGTGCGACGACGCGTGCGTCGAAGTTCGCGCGCTGCGATCGGTTGCGCGATCCGACGAGGATGACGGCTGCCGCACATCGGCCGGCACAGTGGCTGCTGCTTGCTCCGAGACTTCAGGTGAAGCGTCGGCCGGCTCCGTTGGCGCGGAATTTTTCACCAACTGCGAATCCGATGCCGGCGTTCCGTACACGTCCACGATGATCCGGCTGGGATGATCCAGCAGAAACACCGAATAATTCTTCACCTGATTCACTTCCAGGACGACGCGAACCACGTGGTTCTGGTTCTGCGCCACGCGCACAGTCTTCAGAAAGCCGCCCGGTTCGACGTCGATCGACTTATCTAGCAGGGAGCGATCCAAGTGCGCGCCGTCGAGATCGAAATAGATTCGATCTGGGCCGGGAATGCGCGCGGCCTGGTATTTTACCGGCGCGCCAACATCAATCACGATGCGCGTGTAAGTATCCGCATTCCAGGTGCGGATGCGCGTCACTTCGGCGACCTTGGCATTTGAGGACGAAGAAGATCCGTCCGTGGAGCTGTCCGATGTCGAGCCGCCGGATGCAGCGCCGTCGGCAGTGCTGCTGGGCGGCGTCTGCTGCGCGCTTTCGTTTGGCGGCGGAGCTGTGGTGGCCGCGGCGCTTGCGGGGGAAGGCTTGCTCTGCACGCCCGCATCTATGTTTGCAATCGCTTGGCGCGCTTCGGCGGCGCCGTCGGAACGCGGATGCAGCTTCAGGAATTCTTGAAATGTTTGCTTGGCCAGCGCGGAGTCGCGCAGATTGTCGCGCTCGATTTCGCCGACGGCCAGCATCGCATCTGCGCGATAGCGGTTCGCCGGGTACTCGTGCAGCAGAAATTGATAGGCATCCACCGCCGATTGGTAATATTTCGCATCGAAGCGATCGCCCATCGCGCGATACAGCGATCCGACGGCGAACAGCGCCGCAGGATCTTCATCGGCGTGCGATGTGATGTAGTAGACGCGGCGATAGGCGTCAACCACGGCGAGGTAGGATTTTTCGGTGCGGCTTGCAGCGGGTTGCGATTCAAGATCGGAGCGCAGGGATTCGGCGCGCGCAAATTGCTGGCCCGCGAGGATGTGTTTGGAGCCGGACGCAGCGGAATCCTGTGCGTAGGCGGCGGAAGCCGCAAAGCACACGGCACACAAGGCCACGCAAGCCAGACGTGAAATTCCGCGCATTGCCTCACGCGGCAGTCATCGCCGCTCCCCCAAAATCGAAAACTACTCGTTCGTAAAAATCACGTGCCCCGAATCGTCCACGCTGCGATAGATCGGATGCGACGTGACGCTCGCGCTGCGCTCCGCTCGATCCGCGTAGGGATGATTGTAAGTCGCGGTAACGTGTCGCACGTAGCTTTCAGTTTCCGCGATGTGCGGCACGCCGCCGGCGCGATCCACCGCGCCTGGCCCAGCATTATATGCCGCAAGGGCCTTATCGAGATCGCCGCCGTAGCGTCCGAGCAACATGCGCAGGTAACGCACGCCGCCATCAAGATTTTGCTGCGGGTCGAACGCATTGCGCACACCCAGGTCGTGCGCGGTGCTGGGCACGAGCTGCATCAGGCCTTGCGCTCCCGTGCGCGACACCGCGTGTGGATTCCAATTCGATTCCGTGCTGACCACGGCTCGCACCAGCTCCGGATCGACGTTATATCGCGCGGCCACTTCGTGAACCATTTGATCGAGCGTTCGCGGTGCGGCTGCCGTAGTGTTGGATGCGTCAGGCGCCGCTGCGGGCTGGTCTGCCGCCAAATTATCGGGCGTGTAGCCCGAAGGGGCATACTCCGTGGCGGAGGCAGGCGTATGAGGCGTTGCCGCCGCTGGCGTGCGGTAAATGGGGGCCTTCGGGGCGGCAGGCCGGTTGGCATTGATGTAGACGCGGCGGCCATCGGCCTCGGTGTAAAACGCGATCTGAGCGTGCGCCGGCAGCGCAGACAACCCTAGTATTGTCAATAATATGGCGAGGACGAGAATGGTCCGTGTGTTCATGACTGGGCTTGGGCAGGCCTCGGGTCGATAAGGCTCTGTAGTTGTCGCATGGGGCGAATTCACCCCACACGGTTCTGGCGCTGGCTAAATTATAGCTTGGTCTATCAGGGTAGGAACCTGCAGGAGGGCCTTTTTGAGTGCGGATGTGTCTTTTCCGCCAGCCTCTGCCAAGTCGGGTCTGCCGCCCCCGCTGCCGCCCACTTCCTTGGCCAGGGCCTGGACGATCTTACCCGCGTGGAGTTTTGCGGTGAGGTCGCGCGTGACGGCCACGAGGAGGGCGACTTTGCCGTCGTCAATCGCGCCGAGGACGACGACGCCGGAGCCGAGCTTCTGCCGCAGCCCATCGGCCACCGCGCGGAGCGAGGTGCGGTCCGCGCCCTCGATTTCCGCCGCGATCAATTTTATGCCCGCAACGGTTTGCGCTTGGGCTAGCAGCGCATCAACGTTGCCGAGCGCCTGATTCCGCTTTAGCGTTTCGAGCTGCTTTTCGAGTTGGCGATTGGATTCTTCCGCGCGCTCGGCGGCGGCCAAAAGGTTTTCCTCCGCCACGCCCATGCGCCCGGAGAGATTCGCCACCAGCTCGCGCACGCGCTGATAATCCGCTAGCGCAGCTTGGCCCGTCAGCGCCTCGATGCGCCGCACGCCTGCCGACGACGCTTGCTCAACCGCGATCTTGAACACGCCGATTTCGCCGGAGCGCCGAACGTGCGTGCCGCCGCACAGCTCCTTGCTATAAAAGCCGCGCGGGGAAGCCGGATCGGGAATCGTGACCACACGAACGTTCTGCTCGGGATAGCGATCGCCGAAAAACGCGAGGGCTCCGGACGCAAGCGCGTCGTCGAGAGTGGTCACGTCGGTCGCGATCTCCGCGTTGTTGCGAATCTGCTCGTTCACTTGCTCTTCGATATCGTGCAATTCGGCGCTATCCACGGCCGCGAAATGCGAAAAATCGAAGCGCAGGCGATCGGGCGCGACCAGCGAACCGGCCTGCTTCACATGCGTGCCCAGAATATTGCGCAGCGCCGCGTGCATCAAATGCGTCGCCGTGTGATTGCGCTTGATGTGCTCGCGGCGCTCGCCATCGGCAACGCTGGCGACGCGCTCGCCGACGCGCAGATTTTCTTTCGCGACGATTTTATGCGCGATCAGCCCCGCAAGCGGGTAATACGCGCCGCGCACTTCGGCCAATGGCGTCGCGAGATCGTTGCTCCACAACGCGCCGATATCGGCCACCTGCCCGCCCGATTCTGCGAAGAATACCGTGTGATCGAGCACGATTTCCGCTTCGGCCCCTGGGGAAAGCTTGTCGACTGGCCCGTCCGCCGTGAGGATCGCTTCAATGCGGCTATCTTTCGATTGCGCACCGAAATAAAAATCCGGTTCCGTGCGAAATGTTTCCGC
>JBEKDK010000154.1:0-6275 GCA_050014395.1 Candidatus Acidiferrales bacterium
CGGGCAACAGCTCGGCTTGATCCGGAGAATACGGTTGGTAGTTTGGCATGCGCCTTCATGCCAAATTCTTCCGCCCATTTCAAGTGCCAGTTGCGACACAGACTCTTCCGCCCTGGGCTAGTAAGGCGTGTCGCCCCGACGGGGCTGGTTCCCGGTTACGCGAACAGTTTTCGCTGCGTAGCTTAGTCGCGAATATGAAAAAAGGCGAATGCACACCGGCAAGATTGCCTGTGCCTCTGAGTTACGGTTCGAATTTTTGCGCTAGGGGGAACGGGCGGCCGAAGCCGAAGGCGCGCGAAGTCAATTTTAGGCCGGGGGCGGCCTGTTTGCGTTTGTACTCGTTGCGATCGACTTTGATTGCGATGCCGCGGACGAGGGGCAAATCGTAACCGAAGCGTGCGGCGATCTCCTCGGGCCAAAGCAAATCCTCGATATAGGCTTTGAGGATGCGATCCAAAACGCCGTAGGGCGGCAGAGAATCGGTGTCCTTCTGATTCGGGCGCAGCTCGGCTGACGGCGGCTTCTCGATTGTCGCCTGGGGAATCAATTCCCTTTCGCGATTGATGACTTCGGCGATGGCGTAGACCATGGTTTTCGGAACGTCGGCGAGAACGGCGAGGCCGCCGGCCATATCGCCGTAGAGAGTGCAATACCCTACCGCTAATTCAGATTTATTTCCTGTCGAGAGGACGAGCGCGCCATATTTATTGGAGAGCGCCATCAAGAGATTTCCGCGGATGCGCGCTTGGAGATTTTCTTCTGTGACATCTTCGGGCTTGCCGGCGAAGGCCGCGGCTAAGTCGGCGCGGTACGCGGAGAAAACATCTCCGATGGGCAGGACGATGAACTCGATGCCGAGATTTTGCGCCAATTGGCGAGCGTCGGTGCGGCTGCCCTCAGAAGAATATGGGCCGGGCATGGACACGCCGAAAACATTTTCTGGGCCGACGGCGGCGACCGCGATTGCGGCGACAACGGCGGAATCGATGCCGCCGCTTAGGCCGACGACGACTTTGGCGAAACCGCACTTGCGCACGTAATCGCGCGTGCCAACGACAAGGGCTTGGTGGGCGATGACGAACTCTTCCTGCGGCTGATCGTGGATTTCGCCTGCGCCGTTCGCGGTGTCAAAGAGAACCATGTCTTCTTCAAATAGCTTGGCTTGAGCGGCGACGCGGCCATCGGGCATGACGGCGAGGCTGCCGCCATCGAAGACCAGCGTGTCATTGCCTCCCACCTGATTGACGTAGAGGATTGGGCGGCCGTGCGTGCGCGCGATGGAGCGAAGCATCTCAAGGCGAAGATTGCGTTTATCGAGAACGTATGGGGAAGCGGAAAGATTGAGTAAGACCGCGGCTCCCTGCCCTACCAGTTCGGCGACGGGGTCGCGATCGTATAGGCGATTGACCCAAAAATTCTTGTCGTTCCAGATGTCTTCGCAGATGGTGATGCCTAGGCGCTGCCCGGCGAAATCGACGGCTTGCTGCGAGCGCGCGGGCTGGAAATAGCGGGACTCGTCAAAAACATCGTAGGTGGGGAGAAGCATTTTGTGCTGCTCGAAGACGACGCGGCCCGCGCTGAGTAGTGCGGCGGCGTTGGCAGCGGGCTTGCCGGTGGGATCGTTGGCGCGGGCGACGTAGCCGACGATGGCGGCGAGCGGCAATTTCTTCGCGAGGCAATCGAGTTCTTTGAGATTGCGATCGAGGAATGCGGGGCGCTCGACTAAATCCTGGGGGAGATAGCCGCAGAGGCAAAGCTCGGAGAAGACGATGAGATCGGCGCCGCGGTCGCGCGCGCGGGACGCCATGGCCAGGATTTTCGCGGAATTGCCCGCGAAATCGCCGACGGTAGGGTTGAGTTGGCCGAGCGCGATTTTCATCTCGTGCCTAGAATACGGGCGGGAGGTGGAGTTTGCAACGCGGGAGCAGACGTCAGGACTGCGTAGAAAAGGATAACACAGAGACGCGGAGAACCGCAGAGACTCGCGGAGAGTGGTGCATTTGAGATTTGAGAGGCGGAGGAGATCGAAGAGAGAGGGCGGGCGCAGAGTGGTTTCCGGCACGGCGAGCTTGCAGTTTTCGGCCGCGCCTACAAACGGAACAGATCTGAATCGCTACGCCGAAGCGACTTTTGCTAACCGAGGCTTACGCGCTGCCGCCCGGGCCGTAGGCAGGAAGCGTGTAGACGCAGCGGCCGGCGCGGTCCCATGCGGCTAGGATCACGTGGCCGTGAGGGGTGTAATCGACGGTGCCGTAGCCGAGGGTGCTTAGCTGCGTCATGCCGTAGCGGCCGTCCATCAGAAAGGCGCGGTCGGCTAGGCGCAGCATGCCACCGCTGCCCATGCGAACGACTGAGACGGGGCCGGTGGTGCGGAGATAGGTGGTGCCTGCAAGATCGCGGCGCACGGACCTCTGCGCGGTGAGCCAAGAAATGCCGTAGATCAGGCCGGCGGAAACTATTCCGACGCCCGCGAAGACGAGAAAGAAAGTTTGGCCCTCACCGGGAGTGTGGTCGGTCGCGCCGATGCCGACGCCCAGACCGACGAAAAGAACCAAGATGCCCGCGACGACCCACAGCAGAAACCGTTTCGTGCGCGCCTTCTGGGTCGAGATCACCGCGGCAACATCGGGCGTGAGCGAAAGCTCCACCGTCGAGAATTGCACCGCGGGGGCTGCGGCCTGAGCCGGTGTTGCCGATGGCGCCACGCCGGGCTGGTCAGCTGCGGCGGGCTTGGCTTGCACGATTCCCGTTCCGGAAGTGCGCAGGCGCCAGCCCATGAAGATCAGTAAGAACGACACGAAGAACGGAATGAAGCCGAGATGGCCGCCGCCAAATTCGGCCATCGTCATTAGGAGCAAGAACAGAATGCCGAGAATCATCAGGACCCATCCCCAAATGCGCATGGCGGTCTCCTCGTAGCGTTCGCTTTGCTCAGTCGTGACTATCGTTAGCCCGACGGCGAGGGCAGATCATAGCCTAGTTTCGAGACGGGTGTGGGAGACAATGGCGGCGAGCGCGGTATAGACGGAGTCGACAGACCCACCTTTGTCCGCCGCGGCGGACAAAGATGGCGCACCCCCAAAAATCCAAAAATCGCCGCGGAGCGAAGGTGTGACGGCGCGGAAGAAGACCAGGAAAAAGGAAAGCGGGCCAGAGGAAGTGATCCCGTGGCCCGCTCTAGCAGATCGTGAAGTGCGAAAGAAATTGTTAGACGCTGAAGGAGCTGCCGCAGCCGCAGGTGCTCTTGACGTTGGGATTGTTGAATTTGAAGCCGGCGCCTTCGAGAGTTTCGACGTAGTCGATTTGGACGCCGTCGAGATACATCTCGCTCATTTGGTCGACAAGGATTTTGAGGCCGCCGAATTCGTAGACGTTGTCGGACTCAGTCTCCTTATTATCGAACGCCATGTGATAGGAGAAGCCCGAGCAACCACCGCCGACCACAGCCACGCGCAGTGCCGTGGGAGCCGGGTCCTGCTGCCCCATGATTTCCTTGACCTTCTCCGTCGCGACGGGTGTGACGCTGAGCATGGTTCTGGATCCTCCGTGGCAGGCGGGTTAGGCGCCCGAGTGGAGCTGGTTCGCCTTGCCTGATTCCCTGCTTCTCTACCTTGCATTATATCAGATGCTGCAGAATGCGGGAGGTCGCAGGGGCGGAATTCGGCGGCGGCGTTACGTGGATGACATCGGACATAAGGGGTGTATCACGCTGCAAGCGCTAATTTTTGGCTGGCCGAGCGCGCAATCGTCTTAGCCACTCACGCCAAGCCTGCCAATCGCGGCTCCAATTTTCGGCCACCTGACGACGGAACAACCACACTAGAACGAGGTATGAAACGATCAGTGCGCCAGTCAAGATCGAAAGCGGCCAGTGCCAAATGCGCAATTCAAACGTGTTTTGAAAGCCGAAGCCAACTCCAAAGAAGACGCAGTCGATGAGAAGACGCAAGTTCTGGCGAGTGCTGTCCTCATCTCCCAATCTCAGCAGCCAGATAATTAGATACGGGAATCCCGAATAGTAACCCGCCGTCACCGTAAAACGAGACCACTCAGCCCAAGTGCCCACTTTTCACCCTTTAAGTTCGACTTTCTTTGGCATGGATGCGCCTGCTGACGGATTCGTGCTTGTCCGAGAGTCGAGATCAGCGACGACTTTCATGGAAGGCTCAGGCACTGGACGGAGAGTACACCCGACACATTTTCATCGCAATTATCTAACGCGCGCTCGAATTCAGTCTGACTCGAGCGCACGAACAGCGCCGGACGTGGGGTTTGGCTGAAGGTGAATTGTCGGGCGCGACTCGCGCGGGGCGTTGTATTTGAAGCGATGGCCGTATTCGAGCAGCGGGCGCTCGAAAAGGCGCCACGAGAGGAACGCGCACGAGTACGTGGCGACCGCGGCGAGGAGGGTGACGGCGGCGCCGCTTGGCGTGGAGATTCGGGGGAGATGGTGCAGGAGGACGCCGTGGCAGAGGATGAGCACGGCGCCATGGATGATGTAGATGCAGTAGGAGACCGCGCCCAGGCTGCGGAGCCAGGAAACGCGCATGCATCTTGCCAAGATATCGGCGGGGCGCAGGAGGACGGAGAACATGCAGACGGCGTAGAACGCGGCGAGCCACGTGTAGCCGACGGTCTGCGCGATGAAACCGATATTTTGCGGCGCGAAGACTAAGAGGCAGAAAGCGCCGAGGGCGAGCGTGATGCGTGCGGCATTCAGTGCGCGCCAATTGCGCGCGAGGCGAGATTTCCATTTGGCGTCGCGCCATAGGAGCGCGGCGAGGACGCCGATGGCGAGTGCGTCAGCACGGCACGGCGTGAGGATGTAGATCGACATCGGGCTCGCGTGGGCGAGCGTGCGCAGGGCGAGGCGCAGAAGCGGCGTGACGGCAATGATGGCGACCAGCACGGCGTAGAGATTGCGGCGCGATACGAGGCGAATGAGCCAGGGACAGACCAGGTAGAACTGCTCCTCGACGGCGAGCGACCACATCTGCGTGAACCAGCCCGCGCCTAAACCCCAGAACGCGATGGGCCAGAGATTCTGGAGGAAAAGAAAATGAACATACACGTTGGCACCGGACATTTCGGGGCGGCCGGAATTGGAGTGGATTTGCAGCGTGTGGCCGGCGATGGCGACGAGCACGATGTAGAGCATTACCCAGGCGTAGTAGAGCGGGATGATTCGGAAAAAGCGGCGCGTGTAGAAGGCTTGGAAATAATTTGGCGAGCCGCGGGCGTCCAGCAAAATTCCGCCGATCAGAAAACCGGAGAGAACGAAGAAGAGATCGACGCCGCTCCAGCCGAGCGCGACGCAGCGTTGGAGAAATTGCGCGATTCGCGAGGCGTCGGAGGGCGCGGCGACGATGTAATGGATGCAAACGACGGAGAGGACGGCGATGCCGCGCAGGCCGTCGAGTTCCGGGATGCGGGAGGGCTTCAACGCGGATGACATGAGCAATTTGGTCGCCGAACCGCGCGCATGGCCGACGATGGCATGAGGGAATGGTGCGTTCAATCGCGGAGTAATTGGGTGATCCATTTTGGAACAGTGCGGATCGCGGCGGCGGGGCGGGCTCGCGGAGGATTCGCCATCCTGTTCTGCCGATTGACATTGCTGGCGGGGTCGGCAAAAATAGCCGGGCTTTAATTCGGCTTGAAGACGCGGGACGAGGGATTCGAGTGCCTTACACGCAGCCTTCGATTGACGAATACATTGCCGGTCAGGTGGTGAAGGAAGAGCCGCGGTCGGCGGGGCAGAACAATAAGCGCAAGCGGAAACCGCACATTCTGGCGGTGATCAACGAATGCTGCACGGGGTGCGCGGGGTCGCCGGCGTGTGTGGATTATTGCCCAGTGGAAGATTGCATGTTTTGGGCGTCGGATGCGGATCACCCGCCGATGGGGCGGATTATTGTGGATCCGTTGCTTTGCATCGGGTGCAAGCTGTGCACCAGCAAGGGGCCGGATGGGACTTTCCTCGAGGGCTGCCCTTGGGATGCGATCGATTTGATTCCGCTGGCGGAGTTTGAGGCGGAGCACGGCGCGCTGCCGTATTGAGTAGTTCCCTTCTGTAGTTTGTTTCAAATGACATGGTAGCGATCTTTCGTGGGTACATCTGCGCGCGGATTCGTGTGCGAGGTGTGGCGAACGGCTTGTGTCGCCCCTACGAGTGTGCGTGAGAACAAGCTCACGGCAGGAGATCGAAGGGGTGCGCGATTTGTTGGCGGCTTCTCCGCGAGAATCGGGCGGAGGTTAGTTCGTCTGGTGGTAGA
>JBEKDK010000155.1:0-5979 GCA_050014395.1 Candidatus Acidiferrales bacterium
GCACATTGGGCGGCAACAAATACGCCTGATCTGGGCTGTACGGTAGAAATCGGCTCATGCTTCTTTACTGCACTATTTCCTTTTCAAACTCAAGCTGGTTCTCACGCACACTCGTAGGGGCGGCACAAACGGAACGCAATCCCCGAGGCCCCAATCGCCTCGCCCCGCGCCCGTCATCCCGAGGAGTCCTCGACGAGGGATCTCTCCGCCGCTTTGCCCGATTTTCGCGTCGCCCTCGTCCACCATAACGGACACCAATCCGCAAAGCCCTGTACGGCGACACAGCCTTTCACCCGCCGCCGCGCCGACGTGAGACAATTGCTCATGCCGATGCGAAGTGTCAGCATGCTTGCGAGCGTGATTGTCTTTGTGGCAGGGCTACTGATGGCCTCATCTGAACCACCACTCGAAACTGCCCGCCACGTCGATCTAAATCGATACGTCGGCCGGTGGTACGAAATCGCGCGCTATTCCAATAGCTTCGAGCGAAAATGCGATCGCGACGTAACCGCTGAATATTCCATTAAACAAAATGGCCGGATTCGCGTCGTAAACGCATGCACGAACCGCGCCGGCTCGATTGAGCAATCCGAAGGCACCGCGAAAATTGTGGACCCATCCACGAACGCGAAATTGAAGGTAACGTTCTTCTGGCCCTTCTACGGCGACTACTGGATCATTGAGCTCGGCAACGACTACGAATACGCCGTCGTCGGAGAACCCTCGCGCCATTACCTCTGGATTCTTAGCCGCACGCCCGCGCTGCCGGACTCGGTCTATCAAAACATCACCCAGCAATTGCCCGCGAAGGGTTATGACCTGCAAAAGCTGGTGAAAACCACCCAAACCGCAGCCGTGAAACCATGAGCGTCGCCGAGAGTAGTCGCAAGTGATTCTCGCAGCCCTGTAGCGTGTGCGTGAGAACCCAGTTTTTGCATGTCGTGACCACAATATGTTGCGAATCAACGCCTGGCCCCACACAATTCCTGGCCACGACTCGTAGTTCTCACGCACACACGTAGGGGCGGCACAATCCGTAATATCGCGCGGAAGTTTCAAGCAGAGAAAACCTCATCCTTGACCCAGTGCAAGCAAATGACGGAAGGCTTCGCCCCGTCCTCGAAGTGGCACCTTACCGCGTCGCGCACCATCTTCCGGAGTTCTTCAAGGGTGTCAGCCTGAGTGAAAATGGAATACCCCAGAGCGCGGGCTTCGTACCCGCCCTCCGCAGATTCGTTCACCGAAAAGACGATTTCAATCTCGCTCATACAGGAATCCGTTCGCGCGGTAACCTCGCTTGACCGTCGCTCATACCACCGATTGGTGCTCCGCGCTACATCCGGGGGCCGTTCTAATCCCGGAGCCTTGGGGCACATCGCGAGTACTTCCCGGGATGGTACACTCCATCCGCCTGAGCATCACTAAGCGACCCGCAGAAACAATCAGGCGTCCGCGCGCTCCGGCGCCTGAGCGAAAGGAAGAAGTGAAGTGAACGGAGACGCAAATCGGATTGAGATTCAACTTATCCCTCTCGAGCGAATAAGGGAGCCGGTCTTCGACGTGTCCCAATTACCCTTTGACATAACGACGGGAGTTGAAGTCGCCGACGTTTCGTCACTCCTCCCCCCGTCCGACTTCGAACACATGAAAACCGACGTAGGGTTACATCAACTCCGCTATTTTACGTCCAAAACAAAACATGGCATCGTCCATCGATATTACCTACCATTTCCACACGACGACCCCGAGAGCAAGAATAAGGAGGAATTGTTAAATAATACATTCTGCTTACTGAGACTGATCCGGCCGCATCGAAGGTGCGGCAGTGTCCGGAGAAATCTTGAAGGCGGCGTCATTGGCGCCACCGGATTAACGACCTTCCCTCACGACACGATAGACGTCCCGGAAGCTCTTAAACTGTTTGCGGTCCGCAACAGAGATCTAGAAGAACTGCGAAGACTGTTGCCCATCTTCCTCAACGCTATGCAGGGCCCCTATTGGCCATTCAGAATGGCAACCCAATATTATTATATGGGATACGAAGTCAACGACTGGAAAGGGCGGTACCTCTACTGGGGCTCCGCGGCGCTTCATGCCCTGTATTCCCACAGAGCGAAAGAGTTGGTCCCGCGGGTGAAAGCCTTCCTAGGCGAGAACACCCTTTATATACGATCCGGACGAGCAGCCCGACGTTGAGTTCATCGAACCAAACCGTCTAACCATCAAAGACGTCCTTGACGACGTGAATATCGTGCGGAACTGCATAGCTCATGGTGACCGGATTCCCGACAAGTATTTCGGGGCGGAAGGCGGGAGACAAGGCCTGGCCGGACCTGTGAATTTCATCACTGTCCTTGATGATTCGCTTTCATTTATCGTGAGAAAAACTCTCCTACGGATAGTCCGAGACGACCTCGTGGAAAACTTCAAGAGCAAGCGCGAAAGTTCCCGGTTCTGGAAAAAAATGGGCGTCTAGAAGTGATGCGCACCGCCCGCCATAGGGCGCGAGGAAGCCGGGGGGGGCACTGTTCAAGTTTGTCCCTCCCTGTTTCCCTCCATTCGAATGAATTTCCACAACTTTCGTATTCGAATACCTTGTAGATATCTTGACATGTGAGTACCTGTCGTGCTAAGATGACGCATGAATCGCAAACGCACACTCTCGCCACTCATCGTGGCGGCAACCCGCACCGCCCCACGCGCTCGCCGGTGCAAAATTGTCCCGTCCAAGCAGCGTTCGTGTGTACAAAACCATCCCTTCAACGTGTCTGTTTTCACTCGAATGCAGCGGCCTGTACAACTCACTGAAATTAATCATTTTCAACTCCCTTCTATTCACACTCATGCGCACTCTTTCCCTGGAAGTCCCGCGTTTTGAATAAACTAACAAAAACATACCGGGGGTGTGGGTACCCCACCGCATATTGTCAACCGGCCGGCGCCCGCAATCGGCCTCGCACGGCCAGTCCCGTCGGCGGCGCGAGCATTCGCCGATCAGCGCGTGATCGTGCGGCGCCGTCTGCATCGGCGCGTTGCGAACTTGTCCCGCAAAGGCGCACTCGAAACGCGCGATGGAAACTAAACGCTGCACCCTTGCCCCCTCCTGCCGCGCCATGTGCTAGAGTAGCCGGCGAATCGACCCTTATGGCGCTGAAATCCGCTCCGCAAGCAACGCCGCTGCCGCCCGATCAACTTCGCTGGCGCTGCGATCCTGCGCGCATTCCCTTTGAGACCACGGCCACCGCGCCGCAGATCGAAGGCATGATCGGCCAGGATCGCGCCCTGCGCGCGCTGAAGCTCGGCGTGCAACTCGATGCGCGCGGCTACAACATGTTCGTCTGCGGCATGGCCGGCACCAGCCGCGGCGGAATGATCGAACGCATGATCAAAGAACTCGATCCGCCTCGTAAAACGTCGCTGGATCGCTGCTACGTAAACAATTTCAAAAATCCTGATCGCCCGCGGCTGATCACGCTTCCGCCGGGTTTCGCCACCAGTTTCCGCAAGGACGTGCAATCCGGCATCGAGTTTCTGCGCCGGCGCATTCCGCAGGTTTTTGAGGGCGAACCGTTCCAGCGGCAAAAGAACCGCATCGTGGAGCGCTTCACGATCCGCGAAAAAGAGTTGATGGACGATTTCACGCGGCGCATCGCGCGCGATCAATTCGCTTTGGGCCACATGCAAGTGGGCGCCGTGGCGCTGCCGGAAATTTTCCCCGTGCTCGAAGGGCAAATGGTCCCCATCGAGGACATGCCCAAGCTTGTGAACGAAGGAAAACTCGAGACCGCGACGGCCGAAGACCTCGAACGCAAGTACGAGCAGTTCCGCCAGGAATTCACGGTGGTATATCGCCGCACGCTCACGCTCTCGCGCGAACTCGCCAGCGAACTCAGCTACCTCGAGCAGGAAGCTGCCTCCGTGCTGGTGGATGGCGTGATCGAAGAGCTGAAAGAAAAATATCCCGGCGCGCATGTGGCCGAATATCTTGAAGAAGTTCGCCACAACATCCTGGACAATCTCGATCCTTTCAAGGAGCGCGAAGGCGAAGAGCCCGAGCCCGGCAGCCCGCCGCAAACCGACGGCTCTCCACGATGGCAAACGCCCGACCGCGATCCGTTCCGCGTTTACAGCGTAAACATTTTGCTGGCGCACGACGATCTGAATGGCTCGACCGTGATTTTTGAAACCACGCCGACCTACGCCAATCTTTTCGGCACGATTCAGCGATCCTACGATTCGCGCGGCGGCTGGACATCCGATTTCATGGACTTGCGCGCCGGCTCCATTCTGCGCGCCGACGGCGGATATTTGATTCTCTACGCGCTCGATGCCCTGGCCGAGGCCGGCGTGTGGCGCACGCTCAAGCGCACGCTGAACCACGGCCGCGTCGATAGCCAGCCCCTCGATCTTTTCTTCCCGTTCGGCGCATCGGCGCTGAAGCCCGAGCCCGTCGAGATCAACGTGAAGATCATCTTGATCGGCGATCCGGATATGTACGAGCTGCTCTACGAAAACGACGAAGACTTCCGGAAGATTTTCAAAGTGCGCGTCGAGTTCGACGAAGAAATGGGATTGAACGACACGGTGATCCGCCAGTACGGCGGCCGTCTGCGCAAACTTTCAGAGAAAGAGAATCTGCTCGCCTTCGATCGCAGCGCTGTCGCCGCCATGCTCGAATTCGGCGTGCGCCTGGCGGGGCGGCGCAACAAAGTCACCGCGCGCTTCGCCGATCTGGCCGATCTGGCGCGCGAAGCGTGCTACGCCGCGCGCGAAGCCGGCAAAACGCTGGTGACTGCGGAGCACGTGCGCACGGCTCGCGAAGCGCGCATCGAGCGTCACAACCTGATCGAAACCAAAATCCGCGAAATGATCGAAGAAGGCACGCTGCTGATGGATGTCTCCGGCACGCGCGTCGGCCAGGTGAACGGCTTGACGGTCGCGGAAATCGGCGGCTATTCGTTCGGCAAGCCGATTCGCATCACGGCCTCCGCTTCGCTCGGCAAAGCCGGCCTGATCAATATCGAGCGCGAGGCGCGCATGAGCGGCCGCTTGCACGATAAAGGCATGCAGATCATCGCCGGCTTTCTCCGCTCGCGATTCGCGCAGGATAAGCCGCTCTCGCTGGCCGCCAGCTTGTGTTTCGAGCAATCCTACTCCGGCGTCGAAGGCGATAGCGCCAGCTCCACCGAAGTGTTCGCGCTGCTTTCCGCGCTCTCGGGCCTGCCGATTCGCCAGGAAATCGCCGTCACGGGTTCGGTGAATCAGCAGGGCGATATTCAGCCAATCGGCGGCGTGAATCAGAAGATCGAAGGATTTTTTGACGTTTGCCGCGTGCTCGGCTTCACCGGCAAACAGGGCGTGATCATTCCCGCGGAAAACATCGAAGACTTAATGCTGCGCGACGATACCATCGAAGCCGTGGCCCGCGGCCAATTCCACATCCTGCCCATATCCACGGTTGAACAAGGAATCGAAATTCTCACCGGAGTGAAAGCCGGCGCGCGAGACGCCAAAGGCGCCTTCGAGCCCGATACCGTTTTCGCGTTGGCGGATCGCAGGTTGCGCGAGTGGGCTCAGGCGCTTAAGGATTTCGACTGAGCCCCGTCGCACAAAAAACTCGGCGTGAAGAATTTAGCGGAAATTATTTCTGCGTGGACGTTGCCGGTGTCGCTGGCGCCGCACCAGACGTGCCGCCTTCTTTCGGCGTCGATAGATATCCGGCGATGTGATCCTTGCTCACGTCGAAGACCACGATTTCGTACGGCTGCGTGGCGCCCTTGACGTAAAACTGAACCGGCTCCTCCGCGGTCTTATCTTTCTTCTCGGTCGCGCGGTCGTCGGCGGTCACCATGATCGTATATTTGTTGCGCTTCGGGTCCATGCTTTCGAGTTTCACTTGAATCGGTCCGACGCGCGTGGGATCTTTGGTCTTCTTGATATTGAACTGGAAAATGTTGCGCTGATTCAAGCGCTGCAATT
>JBEKDK010000156.1:0-5960 GCA_050014395.1 Candidatus Acidiferrales bacterium
GCAATTCCTTGATCAAGCCTATATGACTATGGTATTGTGACCATAGCTCCAGCCGAGGTCAGCTATGAAGAAGATGGCAGCAGGCGCCTTCAAGGCAAAGTGTCTGGCAGTTATGGACGAGGTTCAGGCCAAGCACGAGACCGTCGTTATCACCAAGCACGGCAAACCGGTGGCGAAGCTTGTCCCGGTGGATAGCGAGACGGACGATATCTACAATTTCCTCGCGGGCAAGGGCAAGATCATCGGAGACGTTGTTGCGCCCGCGCTTTCGCCTGAGGAGTGGGGCGATCTCGAGTGATTCTCGTCGATACACACGTCGTTGTCTGGTTGGCGCTTGACCAGGCCCTGATCACACGGAAGGCAAAGACCGCGATCGACGATGCGCGCCAGAATGCGAACGGCCTGGCAATTTCCGACATCACGCTTTATGAATTGTCTACGCTTGCGAGCAAGGGTCGAATCCAGCTCGGAATCAGCCTCGAATCGTTTTTGCAGGAGGTCGAGGCTCGATTCGTTGTCCTGCCAATTAGCAGCCGGGCGTGCGCCCAAGCCGTAGCACTTCCCGTGGCTTATCCTAAGGACCCAGCGGACCGAATTATTGGGGCGACTGCACTGGTGAATGGGTTGTCGTTGGTTACGGCGGATCGTGAGATCCGCCGATCTAAAGCCGTTCAGACGATTTGGTGAGTATCGCGCCGCGCGCTTAATCGCCGGCGGCGACGGCGCGGAACTGGTTCAGGGATTCGGCCAGATTGCGGCGCACGGGGGCCAGGGCGAACGCGGGCACGGGGCGATCGGGGGCGACCGTCAGGACCGGCGAGTGGTCGGGGAATTCGGCGCGGCGATCGGGCTGCAGGCCGTCTTCGCGCAGCAGTTCGGCGGAAAGATTCGGGTCGTCGGTGCGATCGACGCCCCAGAACCACAGGCGCTCCTCGGCGCGCTGCAGGAATTGCAGCGTGGCTTCGAGCTTCTTGATGCCGCGATCGAACGTGGCGGTGAGAAAATAGACGGAAAGGTTCCACTGATTGCGCGCGAATCCGGCGCGCACGCGCACGCAATACTTCCCGTTCTGATTCAGCTCGATCGAGCAGCGGTATTCGTTTCGGCCTTCGGTCTTTGCGCGCATCTCACACCTCGCTCCGTCGTCGTGTCCCGAAAAACATGGAAGAAAGCTTTGTGGCTTCAGGGGCTAAAGCCCCTTCTTTTCTGCATCCGATACGTGGGAGCTAAAGCTCCCACCTCCTAAAGAACTGCGCCGCAAGCGGTTCGATGCAATCATGTCGTCTCGATCGTGTGTGTGGGAGCTGAAGCTCCCACCCTCTAGAGAGCCGCGGCGTATGCCATTTGATGCATTCATGGCGCGGCTCGGGGTCTACACCATTCCCACGGCAAACTCGGGATTCAGGACAGCGTCAATTTTCGGACAACGTCGGGAAGGCGACGTCCCTTGCTCTTGCCCCTTCTGGCTGGGGGGCAGCGACTGCGGACACAACAATGCTAGCCGAAGTCAGGGACAAAAACAACGGGGCGCCATTATTTTGCTAAACCCTGTATTTACAAGACGTTGGAGTGGACATTTCGCTCTTGATCCCTACGGGCGACGGTGGCAAAGTGGCGGCAATCATGACTAAAACCGAGATGCGAAAGTATCTGGTGCTGTCTGCGTGGGTGGCTGTCGGTGCCGCGATCGCCGACCAGTTGTTTCTATATTGGCGCGGGGCGGCCGACGAGACCGCTGCGCTATTCGTCGGCCGGTTTGCCGGAGCGTTTCTCGGCGCCCTTGTGGTGTTCATTTGTATTCATTTGTGGCGATCCCGGGGAAAGCGATGAAGACCACGATCACAACAAGTTGGCTGAGATTCAGAGACGCGCGGAAATGTCACCCCCAGATCAGCGGCGGCCTCCTAAGTCCATTGCGTAGCTCAATATATAGTCCGAATTAGCCGTTAGGGGTGGTCAGCCGCTTCATATTGTCGGGCATGTACTTGATTTTGCCCTCTTGCTCGAGGCGCTTTTGGAGGGCGTCGCGGAAGGCTTCGTAGGCGGCTTCGCGCTTGCTTTGCAGCAATTCCTGGCTGATGGAGATCGCTTGCTTGGTGAAATCGTCCTGGCTGGGAACCGTGTGATCCAGGATGCGATAAACCACCCAATTGGCGCCCAGAAAGATTGGGTCGCCGGTTTGGTCAAGCTGCAAATTGAAGGCCGCCGCGAACTGGCGCGCGCTGCCGGCATCAGTGATTTCGCCATCGCGAGCGAATGAGTCGCTGGTCTTGGCTTCCAGGCTGTCGGACTTCGCGATGGCGTCAAACGTTTGGCCCGCGCGGCTGCGTTGCACGATATCCGCGGCAAGCTGCTTGGCCTGATCGGCCGCCTTGTCGTGGCGATAGTCTTGCAGGACGGCGTCGTGCACTTCGGCCAGCGTCGCCGCGTGGGCGGGCTCGATCTGCTTCACACTGACGATGACGAAGCCGGTTTCAGTGCGAATCGGCGAGCTGACGTCGTCGGCGCGCTGCTGGAAGATTTCCTGCTGCACTTCGGGCGCCGGGCCGATATCGGGCAGCGTATCGTTCTGCGCCAAGGGTTTTGAGTCCTCAACCGTGAGCCCGTATTTCTTGGCGACGTCCGCCAGCGGCACGTGGCCCTCGCGGCGAATGTCCTCGGCGATCTGGGAGGCGAGCTGCTCGGCGAGCTGCTGCGTTTTTTCCGTCTGCAGCGCTGTAGCGATGTCGGCCTTCACTTCGTCGAACGATTGCGTGCGCGCCGTCTGCCGCTCGATCACATGGATGATGTGGAATCCGTACTGCGTCCGCACCAAGTCTGAGATGGAGCCCACGGGCAGATTGAAGGCCGCGGCCTCAAATTCAGGAACGGTTTGGCCGCGAACGATCCAGCCGATATCGCCGCCTTGGTCTTTCGAGGCGTCTTCGGAATACTGTTTGGCGAGCGCCGCGAAATCGCCGCCCTTCTTGGCCTTTAGATCGACTTCCAGGGCGGTTTTCTCGATTTCCTGGATTTCAGCGTCGGTCTTGCCGACGGTCTTGAACAGAATGTGGGCCACGTGCACGCGGTCTTCGATGTGATACTTATCCAGATTCTGCTGGTAGTAGGCGCGCTCTTCGTCCTCGGTCACTGTGGCGCGTGATGCCAGCCCCGAGGGGTCCAGACGGATGTACTCCACCACGCGCTTTTCCGGGACGACGTACTTGGTTTTGTTCTTGTCGAAATAAGCGGCTAGTTCCGCGTCGCTCGGATCGATCTTGCCTTGCAGGTCCTCGGGCTTGATGATGATGTACTCGATCTTGATTTTCTCGTTCTTCCAACGGAACTCCTGCATCACTTCTTGCGGCGTCACGCTGATTCCGTCGGTCACCAGCTGCTCGAATTTCTGCTCGACCAGACTCTGCCGGACGAGTTCCTCGAATTCCGGCACGCCCATCTGGAATTGCTGCTGGACCGCGGCGGCGTACTGATCCATTCCGACGAACGTATCGCCCTGGAATGCGGTGGGAAGCAGTTGCAGGATGCGGTCGCGGCGCTCTTCATCGGTCACCGTCAGGCCCATGCGCTGGGCTTCCAGATCCAGCGCGTGCTGCAGCACCAACTGCTTGAGCACCTGCTGCGCGTAAAGCGGAGCCAGGGCCGGCGGCATCTGGCCGCCGCGCTCGATGCGGTCAAGCTGCTGCCGCACGTCGGCGAGCGTGATTGCGGTGTCGCCCACGGTCGCCACGGTTTCCGTGTTGGAGATTTGCTGGCCGCCCTGGCCCGGCACCAGATACATCAACATGCCGATGCCGAGGAATCCGACGACAATTCCCAGCACGATGCGAACGCCAACTTTTTTAGTATCGAACCACTTTTTTGCCAAGAGGTTGATGCTCCTCAGGTAGGCCGGCTTACGATTGGGCTCGGCTTACAACCAGGGCCTGGTTCCAACCCGCCATTATAGCGGTGCTGCGCTCGGCGGCTCAATGAGAATTCGTGCGAGGCGTGATAAAGCCCGGAGGATCGTGCGATTGTGGAAGTTGCTTGGCGTGTGCGGCAGACCGCTCGGGGCGCTCTCGATGAAGTTCGTTTTCGGAATTGCAATCGCGGGAGATACGCATACAATGGTCCGGCTTTTCGAGGCGATAAAGCGAATTCCGTCTTAAACTACAAAAGGAGATCGCCATGCCGAAATTTCTGATCGAGCGCGAAATTCCCGGCGCAGGCAAGCTCAGCGCCGCGGAGCTGCAAGGTGTTGCCCAGAAATCGTGCAGCGTGCTGCGCGAACTTCCCAAGGTGCAGTGGGTGGAAAGCTACGTCACCGACGACAAGATCTATTGCGTCTATATCGCGCCCGATGAACAAGCCGTGCGCGAGCACGCTCGCCAGGGCGGCTTCCCGGCCAACTCCGTTTCCATCATTCGCCGCATGTTTGATCCCACCACCGCCGAAGCTGCGCCGCGGTAATCATCGCCGATCCACCGCGCGGCGCCGGCCAGCGATAGTGACTGCCAGGAAAGTGCTTCAAGTGCGCTGCCTTGCGGCGTGTGTGTGCGTGTGCTAAATTGCAAAACTGGCCAGAAATCAGTGTTTTAATGCAAAATCAACAACACACGCCGGCACCACACCCGAAGATCTCGCGCATCGAGGTTTACTGGACCGCGGTCACTTACAAGACCGTCGCCATATACCTGATTTTGATTTTCGCCGTCGTGATGGCCACGCTGTATCTGGTGTATCCGGAGTGGTACGGCGCCGCCGTGACGCGGGTCGAGCGCGCGATGGGCGCGGGCGCGAACCCGTCGGCTTCGCTGGCGCAGAATCAGGCGCGATTTGTAAATCTTGACGGGCGCGTGCAAGTGAAGAAAGCGAATTCCGTGCAGTGGGCTGATGCCGATTATCGCTTCACGCTGGACAAAGGCGATTTGATCCAAACCGGCCCGGACGGAGCGGCGCGAATCACCTTCGTTGACGGCACAACGTTCACCGTGAAACCCAACACTCTCGTGACGGTCGAGCAGAATTCGGTGGCGCGCGACAGCTCGACGCGCGTCGGAATGCGCATCAGTTCCGGCGCCGTGGACCTGACCACCGGCACTTGGCAATCGCCGCAATCGAAGGCTGAGGTCTCCTTCTCCAACGCCGTGGCTTCGTTGCACGAAGATAGCCGCGCGGCCGTGCGCAGCGATCCCGCGACGCAAGACAATGAAATCACGGTGGCAGCCGGCGGAGCCGAACTGCAACGCGGCGACGAGCACGTCGATATCGGCAAGTACGAACGCGCCTCGCTGCCGGCCGAGGGCGGCCCGATCGTAAAGACCGCGGTGCTTGCGCCGCCGGATCTGTCGGAGCCGGTGAACTTGCAACCGCTGATCGATCCCGATCCAAAACATCTTCCGATTCACTTCGCCTGGTCGGCCGTGCCGGATGCGGTCTCCTACGATTTGAAGATCGGCATGACGGCGATGTTTTCGCGCATCGCCGTGGAAAAGCACATCACGGGAACTTCGGTGGACGTGGCGGGCCTCGATCCGGGAGACTACTATTGGAGCGTCACGGCGACCGATTCGCACAAGCATGAAAGCGCGCCCAGCGAAGCGTACAAATTCACGCTCGTAGCCGAAGGCAAGGGCGAGGACATGCTGCTCGAGGTCGACGGCACGGAATTGCACGGCAACGTCGTCGAGGTGATCGGGCGCACCGAGCCGGGCGCCGCGCTGATCATCGACGGAGAATCGGTGGCGGACATCAGTCCGGATGGACACTTCCGCTTCTTTACTCAGCCCATGGCGCGCGGCAGCCAGACGATCGTCGTCACGGGGCAAAACCGCCGCGGTGGAACGAACATCAAGAGAGTTACGATCGTGATCCCGTAGTCCGCGATCGCGCTGCGCCATTTGAATTCGCGGCATTCGATGCGCCCTGTGGGGCCCGCATCGTGAGCGTCCCTAGGGGCTCTCAGAGTTTTTTCAGGGGAA
>JBEKDK010000157.1:0-5861 GCA_050014395.1 Candidatus Acidiferrales bacterium
CGGCACACCTCCGGAACATGTTCATGCCCCTTAGAGGGCGTAGAGATGACTGGGAACGACCCCAGCGATTCGCCGGAGTTGCCAATTGACAGTCGCGCTTTCAGAGATGACACCAAGAGCGTGAGGCGACGGCGCGGCGATGGTTTGCGTAGCACAGGCACTCCTGCCTGTGTGAAGTTAAAGTTTTGGAAGTGCGGTGAGTCGGCGACGCAAGGCGAAGGCACACAGCCAGGAGTGGCTGTGCTACTAAATGCGGCGGCAATTGACACGATTCCGGTCACGCCGTAACCTGAATCGAGGCCAGGCAACAACGCAGGACGGACACCGACGACCATGGACATCTTCGAGGAGATCGTGCGGATGCGGCGGGCGGGGCAGCGCGGGGCGCTGGCCACCATCGTGCACACCGATGGGTCGATCCCGAGCTACGAAAGCTCGCGCATGTTGGTGCGCGAAGATGGCTCGATCGCCGGCACGATCGGCGGAGGCTGTGTGGAAGCCGAAGTGTGGGCTGCGGCCAAGGAAGTGATGCGCGAGGAAAGTTCGCGCAAAATGAAATTCAATTTGAACCACGAAGCCGATTACGACAACGGCCTGATCTGCGGCGGCACGCTGGAGATTTTCGTCGAGCCGATTTTGCCGCAGCCGGAGCTCGCGATCTTCGGCGGCGGCCACGTCTCCATGGCGCTGGCGCAGACGGCGCACGCCGCCGGCTTCGGCATCATGGTGGTTGACGACCGCACGACCTTCGCCAACGCCGAGCGCTTCCCCATGGCGCAGCAGATTTTCAACACCTATGAAGACGCCTTCGCCGCGCTGAAGCCGGGCGCCTCCAGCTATCTGGTGATCGTCACGCGCGGGCATCGCGACGATTTGCGCGTCCTGGAATGGGCCGTCGGCACGGAGGCGCACTACATCGGCATGATCGGCAGCAAGCGCAAAGTGCTTTCCGTCTATCGCGCGCTCGAAGAAAAGGCCGGCATCCCCTCCGAGCGATTCGAGCGCGTCTATGCGCCCATCGGCCTGGCGATCGGCGCGCTCACGCCGGAAGAAATCGCCATCAGTATCGCCGCGGAGTTGATCGCCGTGCGCCGCGGCGCCGCCGACGCCGCGCACAAATCCATTCGCCAAGCCCTCGCTACATCCGCCGCTCCCGCTTCCGCTTCCACCGACTGAGTTCGCTGTGCTCGCCGCCGTCATTTTGTCGGCCGGGCAATCCAGCCGTATGGGCACGCCCAAAGCGCTGGCCGAATTTCGCGGAAAAACTTTTCTCGCGCGCATCCTGGAAGCCACGCGTCAGCCGGAGATTGCGTTCGTGCGCGTCGTGCTTGGCGCGGACCACGCCACAATTCGCCGCGCGCTCGCGCTGCCCGAAGACACCGTCGTCGTGAATCGCCATTGGCAGCGCGGCCAACTCTCATCGATCCAAGCCGCCCTGCGCGCGATCGCCGCAGATCCTGTCGCGTCCGAAGCCATCGACGGAATGTTGCTCTGGCCCGTCGATGTTCCGCTCGTCAGCCGCGCGCTCGTCGGCGCGCTGATCGCCGTGTTCTACGCGTCGCACCGATTGATTGCAGTCCCGACGTTTCACGGACGGCGCGGACATCCCGTGATCTTCGCCAGTTCCCTCTTCCCCGAACTGCTCGCCGCGCCCGCGGATCAAGGCGCGCGCGCCGTCGTTTGGGCGCACTCGAGCGAACTCGCTGAAGTCCCGACGGAAGAAGAAGGCATCGCGCTCAACCTGAACGATCCGGAGACTCTGCTCCGCGCAGAGAGCGACGCACCGACAGATTCATCACAGTCGCCTGAGGATTCATCACGGTAACGAACGGCGAGGCCGCGCGAGCGTTGCAGCTTTAGCGGATGTTCTTGAGCAGCGCTTCGAGCGCGTCGCACGCGAGTTGGCTGCCGTGAAATGTCGCGGGCGGCAAATCGCCAAGCGCGGCGGAGATTTCCCGCGGTGTGAGCGCGCGCGCTTGCGCCAGCGTCTTCCCCACGAGCCACTCGGCAAGCCACGAGCCGCAGGCCATCGACGTCACGCAACCGCGCGCCAGAAATCGCACCTCGGCGAAACGCTCGTCGGCGACGCGCGCGGCAAGCTCCAGGATGTCTCCGCACGCGGGATTGGAGACTTCGACGCGCGCCGTCGCGTCCGTGAGTTCTCCTGCGCCGCGCGGATTCTGGAAGTGATCGAGGACTTGCTTGCTGAACATGCCCGCAGTATCGCGCGAGAGCGCGCCGCGCCGCAATCCCGCGCGTCGGCCGCACTGACGCCACGGCGAATCGCGCGGGCGGCAATCAGCTCAGGAAGACGAGCGCGCCGCTCGCGTGCGGCACATCGAGGATGAAACTCTCGCTGCTCGCGTGTGGCAAATCGCGAATCAGCGGTTTGCCGCCCAACGCGACGCGTTCTTCCTTCGTGGCGGACCACGTTCCGTCAGCCGCGACTTGCGCGCCACCCAGCGTGACGCCGGAAGTTGCGTCGAGAGCCGAGCCGGAGAGACGCCAGATGCGCGCGTGCTTCATATGCGTTTGGGGACCCGGCGCAGCGAGTGTTCCGGGCGCTGTCCTGTCGATGCTGACCTCGACCTGCAGATCGTGCGCAGCATCTTTGTTCAACACGGCGACGGTGATGCCATCGGAAGTATTCGCCGCGTAAGCAACGGCGTTGGCGCCCTGTGGATCGAGATCGTTGGCGATGATATCCGCGCCGGCGAAATGGTTGGCGAGCATCATGCCGTAAAAGATGGGGCGCGCGGAGAAACCTTGCGTGACGTCGCCGGCGATTGGAGTGTAGAAGCTGCCGGACGCGGCGGCATCGGGCCGCGTTGCGACGGATTCGCCGGGCAAATGTCCGCCGAGCGCGGCGCGGATCTGCTTTGTACCGCCGCCGTGGAGGTTCACGCCAACGCAGCCCGCGTGCGCGAGGTAGAGCATGTAGTCCGCGGCCCACAGCGACGATGCAAATGCATCGCTCATGTTGGGTTTGCCGCCACGAAAGCAGGAGTTGCCTTCGCTCATGCGATACGGCCAGTTGTTCGCACGCGCCGCGTCGATGATGCGCGGCATGTCCTCGGTCAAGCGAGGATCGCGTTGCAGGAGACGCTCGATCGTGACCTTCGGATCGTCCGGCGGGCCTTCGGCGTAGTAATGGCTGGTGAGCGCGGCGATGCGGTCCTTTGTCTTCTGCGGCGCTTGCGCCGCGAATAGCAGCGCCCACTCCATCATTTCAGCCGTGTCCGGCGCGCCGAACGCCGCGCCGGGCACGCGCGCGCTGACCGCATCGGCAAAGGAGATCCATTCGGTGAGATAGTCGGGAAAGCCCCAATCCGGCGCTCGCAAACCGTTGCTGCCTCTGTGATAGAGATCCGGCTCGTTGCCAATCTGGAAGAAGAGCAGGCGCGGTCCCATCACCTTGGCGACGTACGCGGCTTCCTCGGCGGCGCGGTCGGGCGTGCTGCTGCCGAGATTCAAGCCGTAGATCAGTTTCCAGCCGGCGGCGTCCAGAAAGCCGGCGACGTTATCGATGGCCGCCGGGGTGATCGGAACGAGCGTATGCGGCATCCAGTTCGCGTCGGTGGTGCCAGGGGGGTGCTGCAACGCCGGCTCTACCGCGGACGCGTCGGCTTTCCACCAAGTGAATTCGCTGCTGTTGCCGCCGAGGCGCAAAACGCCATTCGGAGAAAGTAGCTTGCAGAGCGAGATCAAGCCGGGATTTTTCGGCGAAAAGAAATCGGGATCCCCCAACTGCGAGGACTCGTAGCTAAGGCCAGCAAAATCGCGCGGCATTTTCGTGACGACGCGAGCGGGATAAAGGGTGAGCGATGCCGAATCGCCGGCACCGAATGCCGATCGCGCGGGCAAGAGAGACGAAAGTGCCGCCGCGACCGACGCTGCAGCCACATCAACCAGAAAACCTCGCCGATCCTTCATTGCTAGGTTCCTCCCGCTACTCGCGCCTAATGGCCCGCTGCCACAACCACACACAGAGCCTTGGCCATCTGGCCGCCACAGATAGTACATCCAAGCGCGGCCGCCTGCGCTGCCTGCCTGGCTTATTTGTTGAATCCTTTGCGGACTGATCTTCCCTTCCAGCGGCGAAGGGATCTTGCTATTGGCTTGCGTGGGCTTCGAGATCGCCATTTGCGTCACCCGCGTGAAGCGCGCGAATGCAGAGCACGGTGAAATCGGCGCTGCACTGATAGACCTGATAGAGCGGCAAGTCCGATGGCCGCACGAGGTACACACCGCGTTCAGCTGCGGAGACATCGTCGGAGGAAGTCATGACGATTCCATTCGCGGGGCGCGCGCGCACTCGGAATTGGAGAGACGCGGGCTCATAGTTTCCGTAGGCAAAGCAGCGGTCGATGCAGGTGCGATCCAAAATGTGGTTGATGATGGGGGGCGCGGACGCGGCGCCGGGCCAGGATATTGTTGCGAGCACCCTGCTACCATGCGTAAGGGCGCTTACCATTTGCTGAACGCTATTCTCCATGCGATTTACAGACGCCGTGTCTTGATATAAGAACGAGAAGAAAGCAACGGCGGCGATGGCGAAGCCGACGGCGTGCCATTTTCGTGGGCGAATGGGTGCAAGCATGACGCACAACAGGATGACGGAAATCGAAGTTAGGCGCTGCGATAGAAACGCTAACGGAGCGGAGTAATTGCGCAAGTAGATGGTGCTGGGCAGAAGCAGGACGGCGAATTCGACGATGACGTAAAGTTGAAGCGGGAGACTGAACTGTTGCCAATATCCCGGCTCACGTTTGCGCTGCCATGCGTCAGAGGCGAGGCACAAAATAGCGAAAAGAAGAATCGCTATCGCAAGGAATTCATATCTTCTTCCGAATACGAGCAACTGATCCACGCCATTGAGAGAGAAACGGCCGATCTTGAGATCGTAGAAACGCAAGTGACCGCGAATGACGGAATTCGCGCCGAGGATAAATGCCGCCGGGGCCAGCAGCAAGAGACGATGCCAGCGGCGCGGCACGATTTCGGCGATGGCGATGTAAACCGCGGCGCCGCAGAGCCAGACGAGGCCCAACGGGTTGGCCAGCGCAATCAATGGAGCGAGGATGACGGGAGCGACGACGCGACGGAGACCGCGGCGCCGCAAGAAGAAAGCGAGAGACCACAAGGAAAGCCCGATCGAGAGAAAATAGTTGAAGAATCCGGCGTGAAACGTCCAGCCATACGTCAGCATAGCGATTACCGGCAACAGAAACCTTGGGAAGCGGCGCGACGCGGCAAAAACGAACGCGCACGCGCCCCAGAAAAAGATCAGCACAGCAACGCCGACGGAAAGTGTTTCCGCTAGAGCAAGACCGAAGATGGACGCGAAGGCGCCGAGCATCCAATCGAAGAGCACGTTGGTATTTTGGTGAGCGATCCACAAGCCGGGTGCGGCTCCATGATGAATTAGCTGCACGAGCCAAGCGTTGTATACGTGACTGGCGAGGTCGCCGGCTTCGATGTGCCGGTGCCAAAAGCACGGAATTAGGACGAGTGCGGAAATCGCGAGCGCGGTGGGCCAGTGCTTGCGGAGGGACTCAACATTATCGGCTGCGGGCGAACTGAGAGATTGATGGGCCATGTTTTGTCCGTTGCGATTCTACTCAAAACGGGGGCCGATACCCATCTGCGAGAGCGTTGCGAGGATTAATTACGAGGAAGTTGAGATTAGCTCGATACGTGCGTTGCCGATTTCCAACACACCTAGCGAATAGCTTGTGTCGCCCCTACGAGTGTGCGTGAGAACCAGCTTGAGTTTGAAAAGGAAATAGTGCAGTAAAGAAGCATGAGCCGATTTCTACCGTACAGCCCAGATCAGGCGTATTTGTTGCCGCCCAATGTGC
>JBEKDK010000158.1:0-5813 GCA_050014395.1 Candidatus Acidiferrales bacterium
CCCATCAGTGTCTTGTGCAGAGTGCGGTAGTGCGCGCGCGGCACGCCCGGCGCCTCAAACATTTCGTCGTACGAATTGTCGAGCTGATAGTTCACAAATGAGGAGTATGCATCAGTTTGCAGGCGTATGGGCGTGACGCTCATGGATTGGTCGCAAGGCCCGCGCGTCCGTCGGGTCACCGTGCCGTGGCCCTAGCGACAGGGCAAATGAATGTAGGCGGCCACGATAGCCAAGTCCAATCGAAAGTCTCGATGCAACCGATGATTTTTGTGCGGGACAATACGCGCGCAGACGGCCTGCGGCTGGGTAGTCCGGACTCAGCGAGCCATTCTACTGGGCTGAGGCGCCCAACGCCCGCGACTCAAATTCCAGCGAAGCCGGCAGATGCGCCGCGAAATACTCCCAATTGTGCCCGCCGGGATAGATGTGAAACTCGTGAGGAATGTGCCGCGCGGCCAGCACGCGATCCAGCGCGCGATTTCCGGCGTCGAGGCCTAGTTCGTCCTCCGAGCCGCAATCGAAATATATGCGAAGCCCGGAGAGGTTCGCCGTCCGCGCCATGGTGATGGGACTTTCGCGGTCCATAAATGCCGGATCGAGCGGCGTGCCGAACGGCCGCCCCAGCACGCGCCCGATTCCCGGGTCGCTCGCCGCATTCGCCGGCAATTTTTCGATCAGCGCCGCGCTGTGCGTGGCCACAGAGCCGAATAGCTCGGGATGCCGGAACGCCAGATGCAGCGCGCCGTACCCGCCCATGGAGACCCCATCGAGCCCGCGCTTCGATCGGCCAGCAGCCACGCGATAGTGCTGTTCGATATACGGCAAAAACTCGCGCACCAAGAAATCCTCGTAGCGCACGCGGCCGTCGCGCGAATTGATATAGAAAGTCGAGCCTGCCGCCGGCGTCACGATCAAAAATTCGCCGATCTGTTTCTGCTCCCACAATTCCTCGATCAGCGAAAGTCCGCCCGAGGCGATCAATATCTGCTCGTTCTCACCTATGCCGTGGAAAAAATAAAGCACTGGGTAGCGCCGCGCGGTCTGCGCATCGTAGCTCGGCGGCAGAATCGCGCAATACGGAACCGCCCGCGCCAGAATTTGGCTGGGCACAGAGAAACATTCCGCTCTGCCGGTGCCGCGCGCCGGCCGCGCCACAGCGAAGCAGCAAAGCAACACAATCGCCGCAATCCCAATCCGATTCATCTCGCCATCACCGAGCCCCACCGCCCTCCGCATTCCCCATTATTATCGCCGATGCGCGCCACCTGCCGCGCGGGATTCGTGAGCCGCCACGCGCCTGGCGTATACTCGCGCGTCGAGCGGAGTGAGCACGAGTGAAGATCCTTTACGTCGATCTTGAGACCGAATGGCGCGGCGGCCAAAGCCAGGCGCTCGAAGCGCTGACGGGTTTGCGCCGACACGGCCACGATGCGCAGTTGCTCGCGGTTGCAGGCGGTGCGCTCGCGCAGCGCGCGGGCGCGGCCGGCGTGCCCGTGATCGAAATCGAGCACAATCGCAAACGCTGGCGCGCGGCGGGCGCACTCCGCCGCATCTTGCATGACGCGCCGCCCGACGTAGTCCACGCCAACGAATCCCACGCGCTCACGGCCGCATGGCTTGCGCGCGCGCATCGCCGCACCACGCTGGTGGCCGCGCGACGCCTGGCGTATCCGCTGCAGCAGAATCCGATTTCGCTCGCGCGCTACCGTGCCGCGCATCGCATCTTCGCGATTTCCGATTTCGTGGCGCGCAGCGTGATCGCTTCCGGCGTGTCCGCCCAGCGCGTTGTGATCGTTCGCGAAGGGATCGAGATCCCGCCGCCGCTCAACGCCGCGCAGCGAACTTTGGCCCGGCAGACCTGGAATCTGACCGAGGATGAATTTGTGCTGGGCTGCGTAGGCTATCTTCTGCCCGAAAAAGGCCAGGAGCTTCTGGTGCAAGCGCTGCCGGCAATCTTCGCGGCCGAGCCGCGAATTCGCCTGCTGCTTGCCGGCGACGGCCCGCTGCGCGCCCGCCTGGAAGAATTGGCGGTGCAGTTGGGAGTTCGCGAACGCATCGTATTCGCCGGCTTCGTCGAGCGCATCGCCAACGTTTACGCCGCGCTCGACGCGTTCGTTTTTCCCTCGCTCGCCGAGCCCAGCGGCACTTCGCTGCTTGCCGCGATGGCATGGGGTTTGCCGGTCGCGGCAGTGGCGCGCGGCGGCGTCACCGAGTACGTCGTCGACGGCGCCAATGGCTTGCTGATTCCCGCGCCGGAGCCGCAAGCCATCGCCGCCGCCGTGCTGCGCTTGCGCGGCGACGCGGATTTGCGCAGCCGCCTCGGCGCGCGTGCCCGCGCTGATATCACCGCGCGCTACGCCACCGACGTCATGGTCGCGCGTCTGCTTGAAGCTTGCGATGAAGCATCGAAGTCTCGCGCCCGCGCGATTCCGGCGTAGTTTCTCGCCGCTGCGCCACGCGCACGGCAACGCTGCGAATGTTTTGATAGAATTTTGTTGCGCGCCATTCGTTTGGCGCGCCCTAATTCAGATTCGCACTTATTCTGAGGAGGAAGGGAATTGCAGTCCGAAAGAAATCCGCGGTCGCGCTCCCCATTTCCACTTATGACCGCAGCCCTTTCGTGCGCGCTCGCCCTCGCAATCTCCGCCGGCCTCTCCGGCCAGCCCGCGCCACAAGCTCTATCGGGCGCCCCGGCGCAAATAGTCCCGCAGCCTCCTGGCGCCCAGAATCTCGACGCTATCGGCGCGAAAAAATTGCCCGATGGTCCCGGGAAGCAGATCGTCTTGGTTTCGTGCAAGGACTGTCATACTTTCGACCGCATCACGAGCGCCCATCACTCGCCGACTCGCTGGCGCACGATCGTGAGAGAAATGCAGCAGCGCGGAGCCAACGTCGATCCCGGCGACGTCGCGCCGCTCGTGCAATACCTGGCGAAAAACTTCGGCGTGGCGCACACTGTCGCCAAGCCGCAAAGCCAGGCGCCGCCGCATCCGCCGGGCAGCAAGTAATTCGAGGTTCAACTTATGACCCACGCATCGCGCCGACTCTTTGCAATCCTCAGCCTTGCGGTGGTCGGGTCCGTCGCCGTGTGGGCCGCGCAAAAATCCTCGCCGCTCACCTATCGCCTCGAGGTAAAGCCCGGAGACATCACGTTGCCGGCCAAATCCGCCGCGGACGCCGCAACTCCGCGCGACGAAACGATCACATTCACCGTAATCAATTCCTCTGGCACCGACTATGAAAGCACCGCGCCCACTTGCCAGACCTTCGACGTCGAAATTTTCCGCGTCGATCCCAGCGGCGAAAAATCCGTCTGGAAATGGTCCCGAGGCCGGATGTTCTGCCAGACGGTCACCACCGTTATGATTCCTTCCGGCCTCACGTGGCAGCAAACTGTGAAGTGGAGTTTCGCCGCCGCCGATGTCGAACCCGGCAAGTACCGCGTCGCCGCAACGTTCATTCCCTCGAATGCCGAAGGCTCCGCCGCATTCGAGATTCACTGACGCAATGTCCTCGCGCAGTCCGGCGTTGACAACGCCCCGGCCGCTCACACATTCTATGGCGCCATGACGCCACCGCCCGAAAAGCCTTCCGCCAACACGCTCGACGCGCTGCTGCAAGAAAAGCGCCTCTTCCCGCCGCCGGCGGATTTCGCGCGCACCGCCAACGCCGCCGACGCCGCCATCTACGATCGCGCCGCAGCAGACTTCGAAAGTTTCTGGGCCGCCGAATCGAAGCGCCTCGATTGGAGCGAGCCCTGGCACTCCGTGCTTGAATGGAAAGCGCCGTGGGCCAAATGGTTCCTCGGCGGAAAGCTCAACGTCGCGCACAATTGCGTCGATCGCCACGCGCACTCCGCGCGCCGCAATAAAGTCGCGATCTTCTGGGAAGGCGAGCCCGGCGACGCTCGCGCGATCACTTACGGCATGCTCGAGGGCGAGGTCAGCCGCTTCGCCAACGTGTTGCGCGGCCTCGGCGTAGGCAAAGGCGATCGCGTCGCCGTGTATATGGGCATGGTGCCGGAGCTGGCCGTCACTTTGCTGGCCTGCGCGAAAATCGGCGCGCCGCATTCAGTGATCTTCGGCGGCTTCGCAAAAGAAGCCCTGCGCGAGCGCATCAACGACGCGCAAGCCAAAATTCTCGTCACCTGTGACGGCGCGTGGCGCCGCGGCGCCGTCGTCCCGCTGAAATCCGCGGCCGATGAAGCTCTGAAGGGCACGCCGTCCATCGAGCACGTCATCGTCGTCGAGCGCGTTGGCCGCGACGCAGCTTCCTGCACCATGCAACCCGGCCGCGACGTTTGGTTTCACGACGCTGTTGCAGGCGTCTCCGATCGCGCTTGGGGCGAAATGATGGACGCCGAGGACATGCTCTTCATCCTTTACACCAGCGGCACCACCGGCAAACCCAAGGGCGTCGTGCACACCACGGCCGGATATTTGCTTGGCGTCTCCACCACGCATCGCCTGATTTTCGACGTCAAAGAAGACGACGTCTATTGGTGCACCGCCGATCTCGGCTGGGTCACCGGCCACTCCTACGTGATCTACGGACCGCTCGCCAATGGCTGCACCACCGTGATGTACGAGGGCGCGCCGGATTTCCCCGATCGCGGACGCTTCTGGCAGCTCATCGATAAATACGGCGTCAACATCCTGTATACCGCGCCCACCGCGATTCGCACGTTCATGCGCTGGGGCACGGAGTGGCCCGAGAAGTCTTCGCTCGAATCGCTGCGCCTGCTCGGCACCGTCGGCGAGCCGATCAATCCCGAAGCCTGGATCTGGTATCACGAAAATATCGGCCACGCGCGCTGCCCCATTGTCGACACGTGGTGGCAAACCGAAACCGGCATGATCCTGATTTCGCCGCTCCCCGGTCTGACGCCCACCAAGCCCGGTTCCGCCACGCGCGCTTTCCCCGGTGTCGCCGCCGAAGTTGTTGACGCCAAAGGCGACGCGGTCGGCCCCGGCGCCGGCGGTTATCTGGTGCTCTCGCGTCCGTGGCCCGCGATGATGCGCACGATCTACGGCGATCCCGAGCGCTACGTCGAAAATTATTGGGCGCGCTATCCCGGCCGCTACTTCACCGGCGATGGCTGCAAGATGGATGACGACGGTTATTTCTGGTTGCTCGGTCGCGTTGACGACGTCATGAACGTCGCCGGCCACAGAATTTCGACGTACGAAGTCGAAAGCGCGCTGGTCGACCACCACGACGTCGCCGAAGCCGCCGTCATCGCGAAATCGCACGAGATCAAAGGCGAAGGCATCGCCGCCTTCATCACTTTGAAGGAAGGCATTGCGCCCACCAACCGCCTCAAAGACGAACTCAAGCGCCACGTCGTCGAAACCATCGGCGCCATCGCTCGCCCCGAAGATATTTTCTTCACCGCCGAGCTCCCCAAAACGCGCAGCGCCAAAATCATGCGCCGCCTGCTTCGCGATATCGCCGAAGGCCGCGTCCTCGGCGACACCACCACGCTGGCCGACCCGGCAACCGTCGCCAAATTAAAAGCCCAATACGAAAGCGAAGAGTCGTAGTGCTGGCCAATTGTTTCGATGTGCCGTTGATGTGCTCTTGAATTTCTGGGTGCCCCATCTTTGTCCGCCGCGGCGGACAAAGGTGGGTCTGTTGAAGCGTATTGGCCGTAGGGCGCGACCCACGACCGGTTCGCTCGAAGCGGCCAGTTTCGAGCCCCAGCCCCGTAGAGTGTGCGTGAGAACCAGCTTGAGTTTGAAAAGGAAATAGTGCAGTAAAGAAGCATGAGCCGATTTCTACCGTACAGCCCAGATCAGGCGTATTTGTTGCCG
>JBEKDK010000159.1:0-5594 GCA_050014395.1 Candidatus Acidiferrales bacterium
CACCAATCCGATTTTTTCGAGTTTATCCACGATGCTCTCGTCTCCTTGCTTTCTCAACGCCGCGCCAAGTGTGCCTCAGGTTCGCGCGCCCTCGCCGAAAGAATGTACACCGGACTTCGTTCGCATGCCATGGCTTCAGGGGCTAAATCCCCAGGTACGCGCGAATCAGAACGCCGGGGCTAAAGCCCCGGCATCCTAATCGCAACGTTTCCGCGATCCCCAAATTGCGCCACGATTGACAGAAGGCGCTGCTTGCGGTCGCGCGGACTCGGGCCTAAGATTCCGACATGCGATTCGATACGATTGTCAAAAACGGGACGGTCGTCACAGCGACGGACACGTTTGTGAGCGACGTCGGAATTGTGGGCGGAAAGATCACGGACCTGGCTGCTTCCCTGCCTGCGGAAAATGCGGACAAAGTGATCGACGCCACGGGGCGGCTGGTGCTGCCGGGCGGGATCGACGCGCACACGCACCTCGATATGCCGTTTGGCGGAACGACCAGCGCCGACGATTTCGAGACGGGCACGCGCGCAGCGGCGTTCGGCGGAACGACCACGCTGGTGGATTTCGCGATTCAGTACAAAGGGCAAGCATTGCGGCAGGCGTTTGACACGTGGATGGGCAAGGCCGCGGCAAAAGCGGTGGCCGATTATTCGTTCCACTGCATCATCACCGATCTGGGCGATTCGCAGATGGAAGAAATGGGCGCGCTGGTTGCCGAAGGCGTGCCGAGCTTCAAGCTGTTCATGGCGTATCCCGGTGTGTTCATGCTGGACGACGCGACGATTTTCAAAGCGATGTCGCAGGCGGCGAAATATAACGGGCTGATCTGCATGCACGCGGAAAACGGCGGCGCGATCGACGTGATCGTGAAGCGCGCGCTGGCCGCGGGCAAAACGGCGCCGAAATATCATGCGTTGACGCGGCCGACGACGGCGGAAGCGGAAGCCACGGGCCGGTCGATCGCTCTCGCGGAAATGGCCGGGGCGCCGGTTTACATCGTGCATCTTTCATGCAACGAAGCGCTGGAGAAGGTGCGAGAGGCGCGCGACCGCGGATTGCCGGTGTACGCCGAAACGTGTCCGCAATATTTGTATCTTTCGCTCGAGAATATGGACGCGCCAGGGTTCGAGGGCGCGAAGTACGTTTTCACTCCGCCGCTGCGTGAAAAGTGGCACCAGGAAAAATTGTGGAAGGGATTGGCGCGCGACACGCTGCAAGTGGTTTCCACCGACCACTGCCCGTTCTGCTACAAAGAGCAGAAGGAATTGGGCATCGGCGATTTTACGAAAATTCCGAATGGCGGCCCGGGCATCGAGCATCGCATGAGTTTGATTTACAGCGGAGGCGTGCACGGCGGCCATTTTTCGGCAAACCGCTTCGTGCAACTGGTGTCAACCGCGCCGGCCAAGATATTCGGTTTATATCCGCGCAAGGGAACCATTGCGGTGGGCTCCGATGCGGACATCGTGATCTTCGATCCGCTCGAAGAGCAGGTGCTAAGCGCGAAGACACATCACATGAGGGTGGACTATTCGATGTTCGAGGGCATCAAGGTAAAGGGCGTGGCGAAAATCGTGCTGTCCCGCGGGCGCGTGCTGGTGGAAGACGGCAAATTTCTTGGGCGCGCGGGCGCCGGCGAATTCGTGCGGCGCAAGACCTACGGATCGGCGTAAATCGCTTGCACCTCATTGACGATTAAATCCGAAATCGCGGGCGCGCGCGAAATATTGTAGTGCACCGCGCCAAGCACCTGAAAATTCCCAATTAATTTTGTTTTCGTTCCGTCGTCAACGCGAATCGTATCGCGGCCGCGCAGCAGAAAAGTATCCTTCTCGAAATAATTCGCCGCTTCCTTCACGTTCGGCGGCACGGTTTTGTCCGTGAAGCCCACGCTGTCCATCTGCACGGTCATCTCGACGTTTACGCCTTGGCTTTCGAGCCTGCGGGCCAGCCAGAGCGTCGCCCAGCCGCCCAAACTGTGGCCGTAGAGGATCACCTTGGGCCCGTCGGCGACCTCTTGTGGCGTCAATTGACCGCGACCCGTGGCGCCGAACTGCGAGCGCACCCAGCCGTACGCGTGCCACCAGTCGTACGCGGAGAACGTGTGCGCGCACAGGCCGGGATAATCCATCTTGTTGAGATTGTCCAGGCGATCGCGGATCTGCACGATGCCGGACATCGAATAATTCGGCGTCTCGGTGCCGCCAGTATAGCCGACGACGATAAGCCGGCAGGGTTCCGCAGCGTTTGGCGCGGCAAACGCCCCCGGAGAAATTAGCGCCGCAATAATCCACGGAGCGATCAGAAGCAAGCGATGGCGGTTTGAACGAAGCGCACGGCGTAAGAAGTTACGGACGATTGACACCATAGACCCAGGGGACACCAGCTATTCCTTCCTGAACGAGAACAACCACGCCGTCGCCCAATCGGAAACGATCGAAGTCAGCTCGATCCACAGGCACACGCTCCAACAAGCGGCCCTCCCGCCATGATGTGACGACCAGCCGATCGCTGTGCGGCAGGCCCGGCATGCTGATATGGCCGACGACGGTGGCGTAGTGCGATTGTGGGTGGCTGGAATCGAATCGCCCATTGGCGTAAAGCAGGGCGGCCAAAACCCACAACACGGGCACCAAGCCGAAAAAGATCCGTTTCAAGATTTCCAGTTCCCGACGGCGGCGAGCACGAGAATCCAGCCAGAAGCCGAGGCCAATCGCCACAAAAAAAATGACGCCTGCGAAAATCCAAATGCGGTCTAGCTCAAGCGGCGGGAAAACCTGGCTGGCGGGAACAAAGACGATCGCGCCCAGAAAAAACCAGCCCGTGCGACGCACCAATCGCCGGCGAAACTTTATTTCGGCCGCCGCAACGGTCAACCCACAAGACAAACACTCATCGGACGAACTCTCTGCGCCACAATCGAGGCAGCGGGTCATGCGTTCGGCAAGGTTGCCACAAGCGCCTCCAAGCGCTGGGCTCCTTGCTGATCGCTCACTCGAAACGTGACGCCCATTCCCTGCCCCGGCACCACTCGCCGCACTTCACAGTGAAGGACGAGCGGAGGTTTCAGACCAAGCCGCCCTTCAAATCGCGCGCCCACCCACAGCGGCTGATCGATATTGACGAACATTCCAGTTGTACTGATTACGCTGACCCGTGCATTCAGAACGGAGGAGCCCCATTCAATTTCCAGGGGCGCGTCGAACACACATCGCCGGGTTAACCGCCGCTCTGTTGCGCGAGGAGCGTCTGGGTGAGTTTCCATAAACCCGCCCGGTGCGAAGATGTGGGTCTGCTTCCAAAACGCCGACTGTATGTGCAGAGTGGTCCGGTGTCAAGCTGCCTTCGCAACATCTAGTGAATGATGCGACATTTTCCCGTTGTGGGAACGCAGCGAATGTAATGGGCTATTCGGTGCTTGGCTCCTTGGCGACGCGCAATCGCCGCGCGAGTTCATGCCGCAGATATCGGCGCAGACTCAAGGGCAAATGCGCGACGGCGGCGAGATCTTCGAGGTCGCGGCGCGGCAATTCCGGCAGAAGAGCCATGACGCGATCAAGCGGCGCGCGAGGATGGGTGACGAGAGCAAGGCGCACGGCGTTTTGTTTTGACCACTTGGCGTGATGGCCGACCGCGGAAACCGTTTGCGCCTCAAGCGTGCGCTGCGCCAATGCTTTGAGCACCTGCGCTTCGGTAAGAAAGGAATTGTCGAGCGCGGCGGCGACGACGCTGTGCGAACAATCGGCCAGCAGCGCGCCAGCCACGCGGGCGGAGCTGCGTCGCGCCAGGGTGATCTTCTGGCCGAGCGGCAGTTGGCCGATGCGCCCAACAATCAATTCTTCGGCGAGGCGGCGCGCTTCGGACGATGTGGCGGGTTGCAGGCTCAATTGCACGAGGTCCTGCAAATGAGCTTCGCGCAGCAAGCGCGCGGCGACGCGGCGCGAGGCGCGCGGATGCGTGGCGGTTTTTTGCCGCACGGCTGGGTCCGACATCCACGATGTTCGCTTGGCGATGCGTTCGAGAATGGGCTCGGGCAAATCCTTGCGATCAAGAAGCGCAGAGAGCAATGCGGCGTGATCGCGATCGAAGGCGGGATTTTCGAGCACGGCGGCGAGCACGTCTTCGCGCGCGGAGTGCAGCAGTTCGCGCAACTCTTCGCCCGAGGCCGCGCGCGACGCAGCCACGCGGTCAGGCGGCGCGCCTCCGGCAGCGGGCGAGTTAGTCGGACGCTCCGCCATACGCTGAGGCCGCGATGGGGCCCGCCAATCTCTGCGCCATGCGGGCCGCACCGATGGCCGGAGAAATTGTCAGGTGGGTGATTTCGGCAAGCGGAACGCCGCTGCGCAAAACCGAATCCAACATGCCATCAAGCTTGGCGCTGCGGCCAAACACGCCGCCGACGCGCGCCAGCGGAAATGCGCGATCTTGCAATTTCAGGCGCCGCACAACGTTGAGCGCCAGTTGCGAAAGAGCGACCGCCGCAGTGAACAAGATTTCTTGCGCCGCGCTGTCGCCGGAATCGGCGGCGGCCACGACGGCGGGGAAGATTTTGGGGAACACTTGATCGGGTTGTTGCGCAATGCGGTCGTCAAGATCGTCCCAAGAGGGACATTGAAGCTCCGCCGCGATCATCTCCGCGAGGATGGTGACGGGCGCGGCGTGGTCTCGAGTTTGCGCCACCGCGGCGACAGCCCGGCGCCCGATATCGTACGCGCTGCCTTCGTCGCCGATCCATGGTCCGTAGCCGCCGGCGCGAGCCGTTTGTCCGTTCGCGCTGCGGCCAAAAGCGGCGGAGCCGGTGCCGGCCACGAGGACGACTCCTTCGCCCTCTCCGACGGCGGTCTCCAGCGCGATTTCAAGATCGGTGGTCACGAGATTCGTGGCGTTGGGCAGCGTCTGGGTGAGGAACACCAGCGCGCGCCGAACGGTGTTGCGGCGGCCAGCTCCGGCGAGGCCCGCGACAGCCGCCGTGATTTGCCGCGGCAGCAGACCGGCTTCGGCCATCGCCATGGCCGCGGCGATTCGCACAGCCTCAAACGCCGCTGGGAATCCTACGCGCAACGGGTTCGACGGGCCGGCAGCGCCGCGGCCCACGATTTCGCCGTCCGCGCGAAGAATCACGCAATCGGTCTTCGTGCCGCCGCCGTCCACTCCGAGGAAATGCATCATGCCCGAGGATTCTCCTGACCCATGGCCTTGGACGACCTGTCTGAACAATGCGAAGTTCACAGCATCAATCATCGATCCGAAAACCGCGCTCTCAACACCAAAGGGTGCGGCGCCTCCGAAATCAGCGACTCGTTCGGCCGACGTCGAGAAACCGTCCGCTTGACGGCGTTCCGAGCGGGCCACTATCATCGCGCGACTTCCGCGGCTGGGGCGATGCATCTTCGCGCGATCGACCTGAGCATCATTATCGCCTATCTTGGCGGCGTCACGCTGCTCGGCGTGGCGTTTCGGCGCAAACAGCATTCCCTGCGCGATTACCTGCTGGGCGGCCGCACGGCGCCGTGGTGGGCGCTGGCATTTTCGATCGTCGCGACGGAAACTTCCACGCTGACGATCATCGGCACGCCGGCGCTGGCCTA
>JBEKDK010000160.1:0-5847 GCA_050014395.1 Candidatus Acidiferrales bacterium
CCGAATCGAAGGTGAGCATTTTTCATTCTGGCTCCTTCTTTTCGTGAGTGAGAACCTGAGTCTTTCCATTGGCAAAGACAAGGGTCAACTCATGCGAGAACCTTTCCCGGTCGTGCAGGATCTTGGTTCCGTCCTCTTCCTCTTCTTCCCAATGGTCGGTGAATTTCACGGAGCGCCAGTGGGCAATGTGCCGGGATTCGCCCTCGCCAAATACGCCGTTGAGCATCCCGGCAGTGCAAAGCAGTCCGACATGTCCACCATGCAGCGGTGTGAGCGGCCGGCCTCTGACGTCATTCAGCTTAGGCAGAAGCACGCGGCCGGCCTGTCGGTAGGCAGATGATTCCAGCAGCAAGTCTTCCACTTCGTCCAACGGAATGCCCATATTGGTCAGGACAACCGGCTCGGAGGCTGGAATCTGGTACTGAGCTTCAGGATTGTCGCCCAGAGGTTCAAGCCCGGCCTTCGTTGCCAGCGCTTCGAGGTCGCGCACTCCATCTAACAAGGCCGTATCAGAAACCTTGGAGTGCCGTTTGCGGCGTGTTGCTAGCACTGCGATCTGCTTGTATTGCAGGCAAGCCGGCTCGGTGAGCCTGAACACTCGCAAATCCGTAAAATGTTCGCTTAGCAACCTCGCGCATTTCGCCAATCGCAGCTGCGGAATCACGAATAGCAGCACGCCGCCAGCTTGGAGCCAGCGAAAGCTGTGTTCCAGGAAGACCAATTCCAATCTTTGGTTGTTGCTCTCTCCGGATTCCCAATCGTAAGGAGGATTCAGATAGAGCAGCGACACTGCTTCCGGCGGGCACCGGACATCCATTGTGTTCGCTTGCAACGTCTCGATTCCCAAGGCTCTCGCTTGTTCGGCCCGATTGGCGTCGATCTCAATGCCATAGCGATGAGCGGTTACGCCATGCAGCAAGTGAGTGAACGCCACGCCATCTCCCACGCACGGATCGAGCGCAGAAAATCGCTCGGGAAAGCTCAGCCAATTCTTTAGTCGCCTGGCCTCGGCTACCGGAAGGGGGAAGAAACCTAGCTTGGTTTGACCTTGAGGACGCACAGGTAACCTCCTCGACGTGTTAAGAGCCAGGAGGCGGCTGCACGCCTACACGTTGACCTGCACCCTAAGAATGTGAGGAAAGCCAAACTGGAGGGGTGCTTGCCGAAAGGGACAACTCACAGAAATGCCGAAGAGAAGACTTCGTCGTTCTATTTGCCCTGGCTCACTGCAGAATCGTGTCGGATCTCTTCAGCGGATAACCCTACTACTTTGCCGTCGCGCCAAATGTAGAGCGGCAATCCCAGACGAGCGTGTTCGTCGATGACTTCCTCGACCGCCTCTTTAAATGCGATCTCCGCCCGTTTCTCCAGCGGCAGTCGAAGGACACTCTTGGGAACTCTGCTCATTTGTCACCGTAGCGCGCGATCAGCGCCTTATACTGTTCTCGATTCATTATACGAGGCTTGCCCGCTCTCTCAAAAGCGACAACCGAGGGCGTTCCGCCTGAATTATCAAACAGATACCAGGAATCAGCCAGTCGGAGGTACTCGGCGAAAAAGTTGCTGATCGAACGGCCGAACCGGCGCCGAACCACAGCTTCGGGTACATCGTGCCCGCCTTTCAACACTCGTTCCCTGACTCTGGATAGCGCCACATCAACACTCTCCACCCACAGAAAGAAAATGTGCACATCGTATCCCTGTTTTTTGAGCTGGCGAATCAACCTTAAGTAACTCCGCCCCGATAACGTAGTCTCGAAGGCGAAAGTAGCGCGGCGCTGCGCAAAGAACCTGATTTCGTTGAGCATCAGCCTGCCAGCACGCACAGCTGCAGCTTCGGGGGAAAAGGGAGAAATACCCTCCGCGATCAGGTCGGCATTGATGAAGTTCTTGCAGTCGGCGTACTTGGGAAGAAATGTGCGTGCGAACGTCGTTTTGCCGACGCCATTCGGTCCTGCAATGATGTAAAGCTCCATGAGGTTTCCATCCTACCGAATCTCAATGCCTTCGTCCCGCCTAAGCGGAAGATTCTCGCCAGTTTGGAAACGGGTTCCGTGTCGATTCGCGAAGCTGCTCGATTAGCCCCCGAATAGCGGTGCGCCGATGGTACAACGCTTCCACCAATCGATGCAGTCCGTCGCAGTATGCCTCTGATCAGGCTTCGGGAATATCGGCAGCGCACCGCCAAATGGCGTAAGCATCCATTCTTCAGTGGCAACGGGAAAAATCCCAGCTTAGTTTTTCCATGTGGTCTCATCTTGCCATCCCATTGAGAGCCTGTGCCACGAGGTCGCTAACTCCGTCGGACTCGGGTATCTCGCTCACGGCGATGAACGAACAGAAACCGTTCACCGGGATCGGCCGCTCATCTTCGATTCGATAGCCGCGCTCGATATGTTGTTGTTTTCGTTTCTCAAACAAGTCGGCTCTGGTGGTCACACGAATTCTCATGGCCATCCTCATTTCTCATTCATTGGCAATCAAGGTGTAGGTCCGCACGAGGCGGGTCATCGAACGCGGGCACTAATCTAGGTGTGTGCGCAAAACCGTTGGGGAATTCTGAGCGGCTGCCTCTGGCTCGTTGTCCTTTCCTGGAACGAACCTCTCCCAGCGGATCGAAAATCGACGGGACGGCTGTCCCCCGTCATAGAGCTCAAAAATGAGTTCACCGGAGACATAGAGCGCAGTTGGCAGGGGAATCACTGGAGGGCGGGCGATATCGGGAGGAGCCGGAGGATTGTTCTCGACCATGGCTTGATCCTCCTTTCCCAGTGCGTTGTGCCGAATGCCCGTCGCTTGCAAGGGCGGCGGTTACAAACTCTGAGCTTCAAGCGAATGATCTCTTGCCGCGAGAGGCATCACAGAATCTCCGGGCGATTCACGCCAGTTCGGAAATGGATTCCGACTTGACCTACGAAATTCAGTGATCAACTTCCGAATTGCCCCACGGCGACGGTGCAGTGCCTCCAGCAGTCGGTGCAGGCCGCCTCGATCTCCTTCGTACCACTCTTCTGGAATCTGGGCCGCACACCGCCAGATGGTGTCTGAAGCCATTTCTTGTGCTCGGGTCAGTGCTGGTTCGAATGCGTCCCATCCCGTGACACCCTTGTATACACAATTGTTCGCGTATACCCCTCGGACCGGACAGTCCGGGAAAGTCCACTCGCTGGCATTGAAGCAGTATCCCTGATCGATAAAGGTAGCGTGGTGTCTGCGGCTTCGCAGGGTTTTGCGCCAGAAGATCGCTTGGCGTCCATCGCTGTTGCAAGTCCACTTGTCCAAAACAAGAACCCGAGGGAAGTCCCCAATGTTAAGAACCCGCTCTAGAAGTTCACGAGGCAAGTAGTCGAGTGTCATTGCAGGACTCTCGGAACCCACATACAGCGATCCCAGTTGCTTGCCGCTTCTACATGGAAGCTTCGAACCCCCAAGATTGATCCGGAGATCTTCTGTGTGTTCGATGAGCCAGTCAGAGACTTCAATCACCTCCACCCGTGGCATCGGTAGCCCAAGCGCCAGACCCAAGTTGGTGGCGAGCATCTCGTTTGCGAGCACCCGGATGTGTTGGGGGTTGTTCTGGAACTTGGTGACGTAGCAGGCACCGTCAGACGCCTTGAGCAGGTGAGATTGCGCGCCGCCCCGAAGTGGGCGCAAGTGTTGGACTGCGGAGATGCAAGTGTTCACAAGCACCTCCTCGGGTTTTGTTTTAGGGGAAAAGCAAGGCGGGCTCTAGGTAACTGCTCAACTCCTCAGTTCCTCTGAGCGTCAACTACTGTAATTTTTCTTCTTGGATGACCTCAATCCACAGACGGAGAGTAAGGTCTTCGCGCTCGGGATTGCCTAGTTGCCAGCGCAGTTCCCGCTGATATCGCTCTGTCAGTACTTCCAGATCGAGTGGGACAGTTCGCGCCAGGTGCTTCACATCGTCTCGGTCGCGCTGAATGTTGCGTTCCAGCTTTGACAATGCAAGGTCGTAAGGATCCAGGGCCAGGAGCCGGAGATGCTTGAACGCTTTGGGAAAGATTTCGGTGAGCCGGTCCTCGTAGTTTTCCGGCACATGCGCCACACCAACGTGGTCAAGATAGATCTTGTACTTCTTGTGTAGCGCACTCCCCTGCATGCCGAGTTCTAGCATGAGTCGGCCAGCATCCCTCGGTGCGATTTCCAATACGTCCAGGTCTCCTGTTGGCCGTGAAAATCCGTACACCATGGTGATGACGAACCCTCCCATACAATCCAGCCTAATTTCCTCGCGCACCGCCAAATCCAATTCGCGCAAGAATGAGAGCCATGGTTCCGGGATGCTTTCATTCGGATGCATAGGCAAGGTGTTCTCCCTTCATGTCGGTCAGGAGGTTCCAGTGTGCCGCGGCTGGCGAACGATGTTCTCGCAGCCATGCTCTCTCAGCTTGGGTCATCGAGTCGTGGCAGAAGGTATCTTCGCGTGCAAGACGCGCGCTCTCCAAGACTTCCAACGATTGTCGGAGTTCTCTCGGTCGTTCCTTGTCGTTCTTGCCTTCCGCCACATCTGCCGCCAGAGAGACAGCGAATCCCAATCGGTTTTGCCGATCACGTACCTTGGCGTTGCGAACCAGCCAATCCCAGTCCATCCCAATGTAGGTCATAGCCAACCACGGCAACCCCTCAGCAACTCGGGCATCAAGGTTTGGCTCGTTCAGCGCCTCAAGCAAGACTTCCGCAGGGTTCCGCCGCCTTTTCGCCCGAAGATAGGCGAACCCCGGATAACCGAGCGCACTCAGTTCGGCGCCAAAATCACGCTTCTGCGTCGAAGCTGGCAATCCCACTTCCTCAGATCGCAACGGCAGTGCAGTGGGGGGCAGATTCAGCACTCTGACAGCTCTGCGTACAAATCGGTCAGACACAGGACGATGACCTTTCTCCAGCATCGACAAATAGGCCTGGGTGACATCAAGCGCAAGGGCCGCTTTCTCTTGGGTCCAGTTCTTCTCCAAGCGCGCCTCTTTCAACATGTTCCCGTCCATACCGATCCTTCTTCTCCGCAAAGGATTCTTAGCTAGTATAACATAATCTGTTATATTATTCGCTTCCACTCTCTCATTCTTGGGCGCGGACGCCTATCCTTTAATAACGAGATTCGCTATTAAAGGATGACCACCTATCTCCTTTCCAGACAGGGTGTTGCGAGCGGTGCTGGGGAGGGTTCGGTTTCAAGGGGGTAATTTCCGCGACTCGTTCAGCTTCGAGGACGACTTTCTTGAGACTTTCCAGACCATCGACCTGATTGAGCGAAGTGAGCCGCAAGGAGCGCAGAATGGGAACCAGAGCTTCTGGACCAACTTTGTCCAAGGCAGCCTCCAGGCGCAGCAAGCCCCGTTCTGCCGCCTGCATTTGCGCTAACACCTTTGGGAGAACATCCGCGTCGCTAATCTCTGTTGGATTCCAGACTCTTGCGCCCGTCTTCAAAAGCCCGCGATACAGCCGCCAGCCTAGCGGTTCCGCCATCGCCTCGATTTCCCCGCTTACATCTCCCCCCTGCGGCGTGAGCTTCGGGTTGGACGACGTGCTTTCGGTTTCCTGGCCAGGTCTCAATCCCTCTCGCCAGCCCTGCGGGGTTGCCCAGCCGAAAAGGCGGGGAATGTTCTTAGGTCGCTTTCGCTCGTCGAGATCAACCCATGCTCCTGTGAAGTGGTACAAATAACGGCCGAGCCCAAAACAGCTGCAACTGCGCTTGAATGACTGTGCTTCAAATGCGTGGTCCACCTTGTCCAATTCGTCGATCAGCAGGACACGCGATTTCTCGTACTGCAGCGCCCGCAGGAGCGGGCCGGCGCTGAAGAACTCCTGGCTGTGCAACTCAGCCTGCAG
>JBEKDK010000161.1:0-5492 GCA_050014395.1 Candidatus Acidiferrales bacterium
AATGGGTCGGAGAGCGTTTTGGTTGTGGAGGATGAAGAATCCGTGCGCACGCTGATTTGCAGCATCCTTGAACAGAACGGCTACACGGTTCTCGAAGCGGAGAGTCCCGCGCGCGCGCTTGAGATTGCCCGGCAACGTCAAGTGATTGACCTCGTTCTTACAGATGTTGTGATGCCGGGAATGAGCGGGCCGAAGATGGTCAAAAAGCTCGAAGAGATGCGGCCTGGGCTGAAGGTGCTGTTCATGTCCGGCTATGCCGGAGGATTTGGAGCCGCTCAGGGACTGCTGGAAGGCGGCGCGTCGTTGCTTCAGAAGCCGTTCTCGAAGCATGCACTGTTGCAAAGGGTGCGCGAGACGTTGGAAGCACAGCCGGAGAATAGATTGGCGTGACGCGGGATCGGGGACCGCGAAGCGCACGCGGCAGGCGATTAGCCGGCATCTGCGCGTGCTGGAGCGTGCCGATCTCGTGCACAGCGTGCGCGCTGGGCGCGAAAATTTGTTTGAATTCGATCCCGCGACGCTCGTGGCGATCAAAACGTATATCAATCTCGTCTCCAAGCAGTGGGATCAAACGCTGTCGCGGCTGAAGGCGTTTGTTGAACGGTGAGTTTGGCTGAGTGGTGCTGGCCGCATTTCAAATCTGCGCGCAGGCCTGAGCGATCAACAACTTTATGATCGAGTTTCTTCGAGCGACCGGCTTCTGATCGTCCCGGACATTTGCACGTCTCAACTCGCCGCGTTAGTATTCGAGTCAACATGACCCAGGAATATCGCGCTCCGGCCATTTTTGCGGCTGCGTTTATCACTCTTCTGTTCGGCGCGGGATGCCGCAATCGTCCACAGAAAAAATCTCCTGGTGACACGGCATTTCTCACGATTGAGTGCGATCTGTGGAACTATCAAGCGTGTTTCGCATTGGGCGGCAAGTATGCGACTGGCGACGGGGTGGCTGAGAACGATGCACGTGGTGTCGCGCTCCTTCAACGGGCGTGCGACGGCGGCTATGCTCAGGGTTGTAGTGTGTGGGGCCTCATGTTCGAACTTGGACGCGGAGTTGCGCAGGACACGTCACGTGCTGTCACGCTCTATCGAAAGGCGTGCGAGGCTGGCGATGGTTTGGGCTGTGGCTACCTGGCCGCAATGTATGACAGTGGTGAGCGAACAGCGAAAGATCAAGCGGCCGCCGTGAAGCTCTACCAAGAAGGTTGCGACCGAAACAACGCAATGAGCTGCGGAGAGCTCGGCCGGATGTATTTCATCGGTAGTGGCGTCGCTAAGGATGAGGCGCGCGGCGTCGCACTTTACCGAGGAGCCTGCGATGGCGGCTATCCTCGAGCCTGCGAAGCGCTTGGCGTTTTATATGAGGATGGCACTGGCGTTGGCAAGGACCAGGCGCATGCTAACGAATTTTATCAACGGGCCTGCGACGCGGGCGATGCTCCGGGTTGCTTCTTCCTTGCCGGCTCGTATTTAAACGGCAGTGGGGTTGCGAAGGATTTCGCGCGCGCTGCCGAACTTAATCAACGAGCCTGCGACGGAGGCGAGGGTGGCGCTTGCGCGTTTCTAGCCTTTTGCTACGAGCGTGGTATGGGCGTGGCGAAGGATCTAGCCCGCGCGCGGGAGCTTTACAAGACGGCGTGCGGATTGGGCGAGAAGAATGCCTGCGATGACGTGGCTCGGCTACACTAACTCTGCGTGCGGTTTCCGACGAAACAATTCATGAACACGATCGCCATTGCGTTGGGATGCGTTCCGGTTGCTGCGGTGGGCGCGGCGGCGTGGGGAGCGGTGTATCCGGGGTCGCAACTATTTGGGGCGACGCTGCGGCGCACGAAGACCAGCGGCGCGATTGCGTTGACGTTTGACGATGGGCCGAATCCCAGCGTGACGCCGCGGCTGCTGGTGCTGTTGGAGCAGCACGCGGCGCGCGCGACATTTTTTGTGATCGGCAAATTCGCGCGGGCGTGTCCGGAACTGGTGCGCGAAATCGCGGCGCGCGGGCACGCCATCGGCAATCACACGGATACACATCCATCGCTTGTGTGGCGCGCGCCGCGGAGCATAGCCGGCGAGCTGGCGCGCTGCCAAGAAGCTGTCGCCGCGGCGACGCAAGCCGCGCCGCCGCGCTGGATGCGTCCGCCGTACGGATTTCGCGGACCGCAACTGGCGGGCGCGGTGCGGCGCGCGGGGTTGGCGGGCGTGGCGATGTGGTCGCGCACGTGTTACGACTGGAAGCCGCAGCCGGCCGCGGAATTGATTGCACGTTTACAGGGCTTGGCGCGCCCGGGCCGCGCGGGAGAGATCGTGTTGCTGCACGATGGCGATCATCGCGCGCTGAATGGTGACCGTGCACATGTGGTGGCAGCTCTGGAATATTGGCTGCCACGATGGCGCGACGAAGGCGTGGAGTTTGTTACAATCGACCAAGTTGGCGGCGAGGCCGTCGGAGCGCGCTGATGGACGAACGCCAGTTTTACATCGAGAAGCAAGACACGAAGCCCCTGCAACTGGTTTGCCCGAGTTGCCACAAAGAAGATTCCTATCCGATTCGCTGGATCGTGCGCACCAAGAAAAACGAATTGCCGCGCGGTGCGGGTGAAGAAGATAAGAAGCGATTCGCCGCGGCGCGGTCCTATATGGTGCGCGTGGACGAAATGGTCGCCTGCCGCAAGTGCCGCAAGCGATTCGAGTTGACGGGGCAAAGCGTCGTGCTGGTCTCTTCCGGCGCCGCCGCACCCGGCTCGCCGGATTTCGATCCCGAAACGTTCGGCAATCGCTAGATTTCCGGATAGAGATCGAAGAAGGCTTCCACCGATTGGCCTAGCGTGCCCTGAATTTCCTCTTTGCTGCCTTCGATCACGTGCATTGTGACGCGCGCGGTGCGGCCGTCCTTCAGCGTCAGTGTCGCTTCCTCCACGCGAGCAACTTCGTCGGCCGGGAACAGCCGCATGCCGTAAACCAGCGCCAGCTTTGCCATGTAGTTCCTCCTGGATAATTTCAAGGGTACGATGCGTGGCCGGTGCGATGCAAACGCGCCGGGATGCGAACAACGGAGGTATCCCGTTTCGTTGCGGTGTACGCGGCGGTATACTCCGGGCATCCGTCCCCTCCAATGAGGCATCGAATCGCGCAATGGTGAAATTGCAAGGAGGAAAGGCGATGCGAAGCGTTTCCCTAAGTTTGCTGGTGTGCTGTTTGTTGGTGCTAGGCGCGCGTGCGAATGCGCAGGAACAGGGGCCGCAGACTTCGCCTCCGCCGGCGGCAGCGCAGCAACCAGCGCCGACAGCGCCAGCATCGTCGACAGCCACGCCGCCAGCAGCTGCTCCGGCCACTCCCGCCGCGCCTGCAACTCCTGCCGCGAACGCCGCGCCCACCGCAAGCGCAACGCCGAGTTCACCGGACGCGTTCATCATCTTGCCGGTGGGCACGCGACTGCCGCTCGTGCTGCACAACGCCATCACCACGCGCAACGCGCAGCCGGGCGATCCCGTTTATCTCGAAACGCTCTTCCCTATCGTGCAGAACGACAAGATTTTGATTCCCGCTGGCTCCTACGTGCAGGGGGAAATTGCAGAGGCCAAGCGCGCCGGCAAAGGCAAGGGCCGCGCTGAAGTGCGTATTCGCTTGACGACCATGATCCTGCCGAACGGATATACCGTGCACTTTGACGCCATTCCCACCAATGCCGGCACCGGCGGAAACGAATCGGTGGACAACGAGGGCACCATGCAGGGCGGCAGCAATACGGGGCAGAAAGTCGGCACGGTCGCCACGACCACCGCCGCCGGAACGATCATCGGAGGTGCTATCGGGCAAAGCGGCACAGGCGCGGGCATCGGCGCCTTGGCGGGAGCGGCGGCCGGCCTGATCGCGGTGATGCTCACGCGCGGGCCGGATCTCGAATTGCCGCGCGGCACCACGCTTGACGTCGCGCTGGATCGCGAGCTGCGCCTGGACCCCAGCAAAATTAATTTCACGGATCCCGGCAAAGCCTCCACGCTCCCCGGCCCGCCGAATCGCGAGACGCAGACAAACACGTTCCCGTTCTAGTTGGAGCAGACAATTCGGCAGCGAGCGAAGCGCAGCGATCCGACAGTCCCGCTGAAAATGATAGCGTTGCGAAAAATCGTTCCCGCGCTTGCCGCATTCGTGCTGCTGGCCGGTTGCCGGCACACGCCGGTGACCTATCAATTGGTGCGGCAGGGATCGACGGCGATCTTGATGCCGCCGACGAGAACCGCGAGCGACACGGCGTCCGCCTACGAAGTCAAAATCAAGGACGCTCGAGCGGCGGAACTGTCGCGCACAGGCTGCGATATCGAGGGCCCGATCCTCACGCTTCACTGGGACGGGAACACAGCCCGTGTCGGCCTCACGGTCACCACCTACTACACGCAGCCTGAGAGCGAAGCTTCGCGAGGAGGCGTCCCGCAGCCTGGAATGTATTTGGGCTCGCTGCAGAATCTTGCGGAGGCGCGAAGTGATGTGCTCAACCTTGAAACGAAGGGTTGTCTCACGCCTATTGAGGACCAACGAATGTTGCGCGCCGTGGTCGAACAGTTTCCGCTTCCGACGTACGTCGCTTATGTCTTCCGGTTGGGTACTTACGGCATTAGCGGCGGGCTCGATCTGAATTCCGATTTTCGCCTTCAGGTGATCAGCCCGGTCTATTCAAGCAACACGCCCTCCGCGCAGGGCGCCGCGGCCACGACGAACCCTTCCAACAAGCCCACTGGGTATGAGACGGCGTACTACGTTTTCACTCCCTCGGGAAAGGACGATCGCGTCAAAATCTCGCGCGCGTCGGTTGCTGAGGCCGATCAGGGAGAGACGACCGCGCTGAAGAACTCCGAGGCTCAAAACGGCGTGTCATTTCCCGAGGCGCCCGGCTATTTTCGTTTGCTGTTCAGGACGGCGTTGTCGTCGGCGGATCACGTCGCAACGATTATCAGCGCGACGGACAAAGCCAGCCTCGAGGAAGCTGTGAAGCAGCGCGAATCGGGTCCGGTGGAATCCTGCCAAGGCGTTTCCGCGCCCGGCGCGAACTGCATCACGTTTTCTTCGGACTTCGGAGTCAACGCGGAAATTCGCGTGCGCGTAAACGGACACGAGGCTTTCGTCGGTGTGGCGGGCACGGTAAGAGACGCGATGGATTTGCGCGGTCCGAATCCGATTGTGCCAACGACTTTGACCGTCCGCCGGAAATTTCAAGGACACCTGGTTCCCGTGAAATTTGATCCCGCGACCCACGACATTCTCGGATTGGTTTTGATGCCTGAGGACGAAATCAACTGGTAATGGACCCTTGGCGCGCTAGTTTAATCCTCGCGAGGCGTGGCAAATCGCAGTGGGCTGACAATTTCCCAGTCGAATGAGACGCGGCGATCGGTGAGCCATTCGGCGATGAGTTTTGCGGTGATCGGGGCGAGCAAGATGCCGTTGCGGAAGTGGCCGGTGGCGATGACCAAGTTTTCGACGTCGGTGGGACCGAG
>JBEKDK010000162.1:0-5101 GCA_050014395.1 Candidatus Acidiferrales bacterium
ACACATCCTGCACATTGGGCGGCAACAAATACGCCTGATCTGGGCTGTACGGTAGAAATCGGCTCATGCTTCTTTACTGCACTATTTCCTTTTCAAACTCAAGCTGGTTCTCACGCACACTCAGAGGGGCGACAAAAACTAGCCCAGGACGCCTGCCCGCCAGTCGTGTGGAGGGCCAGTCCTGGGTACGCACCCAATCCGCGGAGCATACCGCTCTGCCGAAGGCGGTCGCGGAGGTCGCAGACCGCAGCGACATTCTGTGGGGTGCACTTCGACTTACGCCACTCGTTCGTAGAGGTACTTCTGGAATCCCGCGAAGACTCTGCCAATCTCTTCCGGCCTGCCCAAATCGGCCACGGCATCGGCGATTGCATTGTTGTATTTGAGCTTCAGCAGCGGCGACAATTTCTCTTGGTCCAGCTCCTGCACGCCAATCTTCACGTACTGCGAGAGCACAAAATCCAAGAAGACCTGCTGCTTCGTGTTGAACCGCGTGCTAATCACGATTTTCGCTCTGCTGGCCCTTTCCTCGCGCGTCAGCGTTGGCAACGCATACGCCACATACGCCAGCACGTCAAAAAGGTCGCTCTTTTCGGCCCCGATAATTTTCTGCATCTCCGCCATTTGCTCTCCGCCGAAGCCCTTTTCGGCCAAGCCCCGCAGCAGCTTCGCGCGTGTGTCCGGAGCGCTCCACAACGTCCGCAATTCGCTCTCGTCGTTGAAGAAATCCGGCAGCCTGCCAAACAGCATTTCCATGAATTGCTGCGCTGAAATCGGCGTGCCGTCCGGATGCCAGAAACTCGTCACCATCATGTGCTGAATCGCGCGGGCTTTGCCGTCGGCAAGCTTCACCTTGATTTTCGGGCGACGAGCCGGCGGCTCCGGTGGCGGCGGAGCCACCGGACGAGGCGCCTCCCTCTCCTCCTTTGGCTCCGGCTCCAATGGCTCGCCGTCCCACTCCGGATCGCTGAAATGGTGGTACGCCTTCACGAAATCGTAGATTGTGAAGTAATCCTTGCCGTCGTACAGCCGGGTCCCGCGCCCGATGATTTGCTTGAATTCAATGATCGTGTTGATGTTGCGCATCAGCACGATGTTCCGAATATTGCGCGCGTCCACGCCGGTCGCCAGCTTTTGCGAAGTCGTCAAAATCGTGGGGATGGTTTTCTCATTGTCCTGAAAATCTCGCAGATGCTGCTCGCCTAGCTCCCCCTCGTCCGCCGTCACGCGCTGGCAGTAGTTCGGGTCCTTGCTCGTCTTCATCTGGTTCACCAGATCGCGCACGGCCAGCGCGTGATTCTGCGTCGCGCAGAAAACGATCGTCTTCTCGCCCTGATTGATCTGTTCCATGAACAGTTTCACGCGATGCTCTTCACGTTCCATGATCTCGACGATCTTGTTGAAGTCGGGCTCCGTGTACCGTTTTCCGGTTTCGATTTCACCCTCGACCAGCCGGTCGTCCGGCGTGTACACGTATTCATTGAGCGTCGTCGAAATCTGCTTCACCTTGAATGGCGTCAGGAAGCCGTCGTTAATCCCCTCTTTGAGCGAGTAGATAAACACCGGATCGCCGAAGTAAGCGTAGGTGTCCACGTTGTCCCTGCGCTTCGGCGTCGCCGTCAGCCCCAATTGCACAGCGGGCGCGAAGTAATCGAGAATCCCGCGCCAATTGCTCTCATCGTTCGCGCCCCCGCGATGGCACTCATCGATCACGATGAAGTCGAAGAAGTCCGGCGGATATTCGCCGAAATAAGGCGAGGGCTTGCCATCTTTCGGCGGTCCGCTCATAAACGTCTGGAATATGGTGAAGAATATGCTGCCATTCTTCGGCACTTTGCCTTTCCTGCGGATATCGTCCGGCTCAATGCGCACCATCGCATCTTCTGGGAACGCCGAGAATGCGTTGTACGCCTGATCTGCGAGGATATTGCGGTCCGCTAGGAACAGGATGCGGGGGTGCCGCGTAGGTTCGCGGCTCAAATTCCAGCGGCTACAAAACAATTTCCACGCGATCTGAAACGCGATGAACGTTTTGCCCGTGCCGGTCGCGAGCGTGAGCAGAATCCTTGGTTTATCCGCGGCGATCGCCTCCATCGCCCGGTTAATCGCCAAGTCCTGGTAGTAGCGGCCCTGGAAGTAGCCGCCCTTATCCTCGAACGGTACGGCGGCAAATCGATCGCGCCATGCGTTCGCTTCGGCGTACGTCAAATTCCAAAGCTCTTCCGGCGCCGGATACCGATCCAGTACGCCCTCCCTGCCTTCGGTCATGTCAATGCCGTAAATTTCGCGGCCATTCGTGGAGTAGGTGTAGCGGATGGCCAGCTTCCCGGCGTAATTCTTGGCCTGCGCCACACCCTCGGTCAGCGATTCATCCCACGCCTTCGCTTCGATCACCGCGAGCTTGTGATTGCGATAGACAAGCACGTAATCGGCCGTCAAGGACTTACCACGCCGACCCAGCCCTTCAAGGCGGCCCATCGTGATGGGATACTCGCGCAGAATGCGGCTGTCTTCGACGACACCCCAGCCCGACGCCTTCAACGCGGGATCAATGTATTCGGCTCTGGTCTCGGCTTCGTTCATAGTTGGTTTCTAAAGTTGTCCAGCGAAGGCCTGGTGTAACAGCGACTTTCTCAACGCCTCCAGCGTTGCGAGCTTGTGCTCGTAGATGGTGGCGAGGCGTTGGGTTTCTGTCGAAAGGGTATCGAGCTTCGCCACCGCTGACAGTTGTTGTTTGGGCGTGACCTTCGGCACCTCAAAATTACGCAGTAATTTCAGGGAAACTGTCTTTTGTGCGGTGCCTGTCGCTCCATCGTTTGCTTGTTTGAATACTTGTGGAGACAAGAGCAGATAGTAAAGCCACGTACTACTCGTCTCGGACTTCGGGCGAATCAGGCCAATGTGCCGCTGGAAGCAAAACTCGACAGTCTCGCTCACCATGACGGGGATCCCGAAAGATCCTGTGACCGTGTAAAGCACGTCTCCCTTCTTCGGCTTTTTGTTTGGTCTCAGAGCGTTGAAGTATGTGTGTGGCACCATAAATGTATCGGCAAAGTCGATCTTGCGAGTTTGCTTCACGATGTTTCCGATGGTGATAAACGGAACGCCAGTCGGGGATTTCGGCGGTGGCAAATGGTCGCCGTCTGTGATCTCGGATGCCAAGTCCGAGAGCCTCACCAGTTCGCATGTTCGCCACGCATCCGCGAAGACGGATTGGAGGTGGCTTTCGAAAAGAGCGCGGGCGTTTTGGAGGTTCTTTTCGGCGTTGGCTTTGGCGGTGGCGATGCCCTCAAACGCTTCGTCGAGGATGCCGACGATCCGATGCTGTTCGGGGAGTGATGCCGGCAGAATGATAGGCCAACTTTCGACAACGGTCTTCTTGATCGATGGAAGATGGGCTTCGTTTGCGAACTCTGACAAGTCGTGCGCGAGGAAGAAATAGAACAGGAAATCGCTCTCGATTTTCCCGGGCCTCGGAATCACGCCCATCACATTGTTGTCCACACAGCAGTCACGGGTGGTCAGTCGTTTTTTGTTCGTAGCGATTGCACCACCGATCTTTGGAAAGATAGTGCTTCCTTTAGGGAACAAGAACGCTCTCAGCTTGCGTCTGACTTCTTCAGTGATCGAGTTGTTTTCGTAGACCATCTCATGTTCATTGCCCGCGATATTCATGTCGCTGACTTTGTAGAACGGGATTTCGCGGTCCGCGTGACCTTGATACCGGTCCGGAAATCCAGCGCCAGATTGAACCGCTGCCACCTCAGAGAGCGGTGTTCTTATCCACCCGTTCTTCATAGAAGCGCCTTGATCTTCTCCAGCACCTCCGCGCTCTTGGCGTCCAGCGCGGCAATCTCATCCATGATTTTCTGCGGGCTGAGGTGTTTCACTTCGTCGTCGCCGTTCGGGTTCTTCATCGAGAGATCGAAGTTCTCTTTGTCGATGGTCTTGGCGTCCACGCTCCAACTCTTTGGCGATTCGGCAAATGTCTTTTGAAAGTTCACGAACTCGGCTAGGTCATCGTCGTTTAAGGGGTTTGTCTTACCGAGGTTGCGTCCGGGGTCAAGTTGGTAATACCAGATTTTACGAGTGGGAGCACCTTTCTCGAAGAAGAGCACCGCGGTCTTCACACCCGCGCCCTGGAACGTGCCGCCGGGGCAGTCGAGCACGGTGTGGAGATTACAGCTTTCAAGCAGGAGCTTGCGCAGGCCCACGGATGCGTTGTCGGTGTTCGATAGGAAGGTGTTCTTGATAACCACGCCGCCGCGTCCGCCCGCCTTGAGCATCTTGATGAAGTGCTGGAGGAACAGAAATGCCGTCTCGCCGGTCCGGATGGGGAAGTTTTGCTGCACTTCTTTGCGTTCCTTGCCGCCGAATGGCGGATTGGCCATCACTACCTCAACGCGGTCTTTTTCCTGAATGTCTGCGAGGTTCTCCGTCAGCGTATTCGTGTGGATGATGTTCGGCGCCTCGATGCCGTGCAGGATCATGTTCATGATCGCGATCACATAGGCCAGGGACTTTTTTTCCTTGCCGACGAACGTGCGAGTTTGGAGTGTCGTAAGGTCCCTGGTCGTGAGGCCTTTCTTTGCCTTGAGATAAACGAACGATTCACACAAGAAGCCCGCCGAGCCGCACGCGCCGTCGTAGATGCGTTCACCGAGCTTGGGCTGCACAACTTGCACGATGGCGCGAATCAGCGGCCGCGGCGTGTAATATTCACCGCCGTTGCGGCCCGCGTTGCCCATGTTCTTGATCTTGGCTTCGTAGAGGTAACTTAGCTCGTGCTTTTCCGTTTGCGAGCGAAAGCGCAGCTCATCGATGTGATCGATTATTTCGCGCAAGTTGTAGCCGCTCTGAATCTTGTTCTTAATCTCCCCGAAAATCTCGCCGATCTTGTATTCAATCGTGTTCGGTCCGGTGGCCCTCTATCTTTTCCGCGATACGATCATTAAGCTAATCAACACTCCGAACCTCGATGACCTGCTCCCCGAAATTTAGTCCAGCCAAAAGTTAGCTTCTCCGGGTATAAGACCACGAGAGGAGAAGCACCATGAAGAGGAGCCGCTTTAGTGACGAGCAGATCGTCGGGGTGTTGAAA
>JBEKDK010000163.1:0-5086 GCA_050014395.1 Candidatus Acidiferrales bacterium
ACCCGCTTGCTTGGTCACGTCCGTGAACGTGCCATCGTGATTGTTATGATAGAGCGCCAGCGTTGAGCGATGCCGGATGTGCCCCGGGAAGTCCATCCCATTGACGATCAGAATGTCCTGCCAGCCGTCATTGTCGTAATCGAGAAAGGCCACACCGGGCCCCATCGTTTCGGGCAGCCACTTTTTGCCGAAGCTGCCGTTGTTGTGGACAAAATGAATCCCGGCGGCTTGGGTGATGTCCTCAAAATGGATGGCAGCCGGCTGAGCCGCGACTGCGGCTGGATTCCGCAGCGCGGCACTCATCCCTGCGGCAGAGACCACGACGCAGCACGCCGCCACGCACGGCCAGAAGCTACGCGGACGCATCAATTGGCCCCGCCTTCAAGGCTGGCAGCCGGTTGATAGCCTGCCTGGTGAGACGGCGCAACGAAGTTAGATGTGTGCTCGTGAATCAGTTGGCGCTCGCGATTGTCGTCTGGGTGCGCGCGCAGGTAAGGACCAGTGAGCGTCTGCGAAGCTTCGTCGGCCTTGAAGCGCAAATATCTTTTCTCGAATTGCGCGGCGGTTTCGGTTTGGCCCAGCCCCGTATAGCACAGCATTAAATTGTAGTTGGCTTCCAGGTCTTCCGGGTCGATCGAAATCGTAGTTTGAAATTCGCGGATCGCTTCGATGTAGCGGCGCTCGAGGAAGAGAATGCGCCCGAGATCGTCATGCACAACGCGGTCGTACGGATACTGAGCCAGCACTTCGCGCAAATTTGTCATGGCGTCTTCGTATTTGCCTTCGTTGCGCAGTGCCTTCGCATAGAAATAGTGCGCGCGCGCTAGATTCGGATTCAACGAAAGCGCGCGTTCGATGGCCTGCTGCGCGGCAGCGTCATTGCCCTCTTGCACACGCACGCGGCCGATATTCAGCCAGCCGTCGGGATTCGCCAGGTCCGCTTCCGTGATTTTGCCGAACGCAAATGCCGCGCCGGTCAGATCGCCTTGGGCTAACAGGCCGATGCCGTAATCGTTCCAGCGCGTCCAATCGTCGCGATTCACCACGATGTTCGGCTCCGGCTCTTTTCCGCTGGCCGGGATTACTCCCACCGTGATGGAGTTTTCGGCCATGGTCACGATCGGCAAGTTAGGAATGCCGTGGGCGCCGCCGGGCACGCGAGATGGATCGCCTGTGAACACCCATCGCGTGTCGTCGAAGTCCGGCGAGACCGCGGGATTGATTTGGCTCGGATCGTGCACGCCGGCGAATGAAAACTGCGTGTTCCACCAAGCGAATTTGCGATAGTTCAGCTGCGCACGCAAATGAATATGATTTCCCGCGTTGGCCGGAATGTGAATGCGATAGTGGACCGTATCCGCGGCGCCGGGCGGAATCAGATGAACGTAAACCACCGCGCGCGTGGCCGAAGCGTTGCGCTTATTGATAGGGTTGCCGTGCGCATCGATTTGCAGAGAGCGGTAGAAGTGCGCGCTGGGATCCACCGGGCCATTGCCGCCGTCTTGCACATAGCCGCTCCAAAAAACCACGCGGCCCTTGTCGTCGGTGGCCTGAAGCGAAAGCCAGCAATCGAACGCATCCACCGTGCCGCCCGGGAAGAAATGGCCGACGCCACGTGTGCGCACGACCACGTCTACTCGGTAGGTGCCGCCTTGGCGCACCTCGACATTTGCGCGATTCATCGGAGCCGTGAGCAGGGCCGTCGGCGTTGCCGATTGCTGCGGGGCATTGGCCGGCGCGGTTGTTTCGGCCTCTTCGCCCACCGCGAATGTCGTGGCAAATCCCGGAGCGGGCGCCACCGTGCCGGATTCACTGGCAACTTGCGTCGCGCTCTCGGGAGAAATCGCGAAGATGTCGACGCTCACTTGATTGTTTTGAAGGAAATCTTCCGTGGCGCTCAGTTGCGCGGCAGCGCCATTCACAAAGGGGAGTGCGGTGTTCGCAGCGGGGAAGCGATGCGAGTGGATGAAGCCCGCGACGTTGCCCGCGTCCGTGGAATTCGTCAGCGGCATGTGGCAGTCCGCGCACATCTGTGCGGTCTTCGGATAATAGAATGAGCGCGATCCTTCGCCCGAGACGCCGCTGGCCTGCCAATTGTCGTATTCATTGAAGCCGCGGACCCAACGATAGTGATTCACCGGCACATCGAGGTGGACTTTGTGGCACGCGGCGCAAAAATCCGCCGTCTGTGTGCGCATGAAGGGTTTCAAAAACACGCGGCGATGCGGTTCCGGATTCAAGTCAATCAGGAAATCGTGCAGCCGGCGCACCCACGGATTCTTACTGGCCGCCAAGCGATGCAACGCCGGGTACTCCAGCTCAAAATCGCCCTGACCCATCGTGCTTTTCACTTTCGCGATGGAATGGCACATCATGCAGCCGAGGCCGGCTTGGCCCGCGGGAGTGTCCTCCACTTCGCGGATCGGGCGATCGAACATTCCGCTGAACAGTAGAGCGGGATCGTGGCAGCCGGCGCACCACTTTGATGGCTTGATCCCTACCGTATCCTGCATGTACTCGATGCTTTTTCTGTACCACGCATTGTTGAACGATGAAAAATGGTGCGCCGATTGTTCCCATTCGTTGTAAATGTCCGCGTGGCAACGCTTGCAACTGTCGGATTCCGTGAAGTAGTTGGCCGGAATGCGCACGCCGGCCTCGGTCTGGGCCGAGCTAGGGAAGAATGGGCCGGTCGGACCATCGCCTTCATCGTTCATCGACGCCGGAGCGATCGAAGGATTTTCGATCCTGTTTGCGCGCTCGAAGGGCACGGTGCGGACCCACCACGCGCCCATCGTCACGAGGCCGGCGGCGGCCACGAAAATCGCAGCACGAAAAGCAGCGGCGAAATTGCCGCTTCGTTGCAGCCATCGCTTGCCGGCCCACTCCGATAGCAGCAAGGCTCCGCCCGCAACGCACGCGGCGATATGGCCGTACAGCAAATTATTCTTGCTATGAGGTGTGCCGGTGTACGCGAGAATGGCGCCGGCGATCCCGCCGAAGGCGAGGAGAAGCCAAGCAGCGCGCGCAATCAGGATTCCTTCCTGCCAGATCGCGCGGAATATAAAAACCAAAGTGATTAGGAAGGCCACTCCTGCGACGAGGTGCAGTACGACGGCCGCAAAATACGGCAGCGTCGCCGATGGCCACGCAAAAAGATACGCGGCTGACAGGAAAAGCGCTGCCAGCAGTATGCGCGCGAGCTTTCTCATCCTCGGTTGGGATACAGGGGGACGATCGACGTGAGAAATAACAAGCTCCCCCCTCGCCAGAATCCAAATTCAGCCGCGAATTTTATCACCTGAGTGAGCAAAGTCGACGCGCGAAATGGAATTTGGCCGCAGAAAGCGCGCAGAATTACGACACGGCTCGCAAACGGGCACAATAGTACAAAGACATTAGGAATCCCGCGCATCTCGAAAACTCGCGTGGGCGCCCATGCTAAGATCCGACTCGAAAATCGTGAGGAAACCAGGGGCCAATCCGAACGAGATTGTTTACAGCCCCCTCGTGGCGTTGGCAAATCTTGTTCGGACGAAGAAGATCTCTCCCGCGGAATTGGTTGATGTGCACATCGCGCAAATTGAACGGCTGAATCCTAAGCTCAACGCGTTTGTGCACTTCGCGTTCGACGAAGCTCGGGCAGAGGCGCGCGCGGCGGAGAAGACACGGCGCTCGCGAAAAGGGCATGGCGCGCCTCGCGCTCTCGAAGGCGTGCCGATCACAATCAAGAGCTCGATCGACGTCGCCGGTTATCCTTGCGAATGCGGCAGCCGGATTCGCAAAGGGAACCGGCCCGTCAGCGACGCACCACTCGTTGCGAGGCTGCGTGCGGCAGGCGCGATCATCCTCGGCAACACAAACGCGCCGGAATTCTTGATGGCGTATGAAACCGACAACCTTCTCTATGGCCGGACGAATAGCTCCTGGGACCTCGCTCGAACGCCGGGCGGCTCCAGCGGCGGAGAAGCAGCGGCTATCGCCGCAGGCTGTTCCGCCGGAGGCGTCGGCAGCGACGGCGGCGGCTCAATTCGAGTGCCCGCGCATTACTCCGGCATCTGCGGGCTGAAGCCGACGCCGGGCCGCGTGCCTTCCACGGGCCACTTTCCCGCGTCCGCCGGACCGTTTGCGCAGCTCGGAGTCGTCGGCCCGATGGCGCGCAGCGTGGCCGATGTGAAAAAACTATTTGAGATCATAGCGGGACCCGACCCTGGCGATCCGTGTTCCGCTCCTGTTGCGCTGCGGAAGTGGAGCGATCGCGAAGTCCGAAAGCTCCGCGTCGGATTTTTTGAATCGCACGATTTTGCGCCCGCGACTCCTGAGACGGCCGCGGCCGTTCGCCGGGCCGCGGAAGCGCTTCAGCAACAGGGATTCAACGTTCAAGAGTGGCGGCCCGAGAATCTCGACCGAGTGTGGGAATTGTGGTGGAACTTATTCGGACGAGCGGGCCAAATGGCTTTCGCGTCGCTGCTCGCGGGGCGCGAGAACGATTTGAGTCCGCTATTCAAGGAGTTTCGCGCGTGGGTCGCGGCCGAACCGCCGCTCAGTGCAGACGAGCTGCTCGATACGTTCCTCGATCGCGACGATCTCAGAACGAAGCTCCTCGCGAAAATGGAAACTTTTCCGATTCTCATTTGCCCTGTCTGCGCAATCCCGGCCTTTCGCCACGGCGAGAGAAAGTGGAATGTCGGCGGACGCGAGGTCGAATACCTGAAGGCCATGGCGTATTCGCAGTGGTTCAATTTGCTGGGAAATCCGGCTGTGGTTGTGCCCGTGGGTCAATCACCGGAGGGTTTGCCAATCGGAGTGCAAATTGTGGGGCGGCCTTGGGAGGAAGAAGCGATTCTGGCTGTAGCGGCTAAGATTGAAGAATCGTGCGGAGGCTATCGGCGTCCGCCGCTGACAAGCGCTCAATAGTCGCCGCCCGTCGATTTCTGAACGCTCACGTCTCTTTCACCGAGAGCAATCGATCTCCAGCGACGTTTTGCAGCGTCTGAACAATTCCTGAGGGCCAGCGAATCTCGATCTGCTTCACCGTGCTCTCAGCGCCAAGGCCGAAGTGCACCGGTCCGTGGCTGGATGAAGC
>JBEKDK010000164.1:0-5041 GCA_050014395.1 Candidatus Acidiferrales bacterium
AAGAGCCGCACTGCCACAACCGAAGTGTTAAGCGCAAAGACAGTATAGCACACTTCCTGATCCAGCGTTGCCCGAATCCGCCGCTAATTCGACGACGAGGTTTCCAGGCGCGCGATGGCCTGCATGAACCCGCCGTCGCCAGCGCCGTAACTCCAACCACCGCTGTCCCTTATAGATTCCGTATGGCTTGTTTATGCTTTCCTTAGACCCCGAAAGCTAATCTTTTGGGCGTGCGAAGGGAAGTGGGCCTTGCAATGAATCTCGACTCGAAGGAGCGGCGTGAATCGACTGACGATTTTCGGCTTGTTTGCCGTGACGGCGATGGTGGTCTGCTACGCACTCGAGAAACGCAATCGCTGGTTCACCGCGGCATTCGCCGGGGCTTGCGTACTCGGTTCGGCATACGGATTTCTGCAGGGCGCGTGGCCGTTCGGGTTGGTGGAGATCGTGTGGTCGGGAATCGCTTTGCGGCGATGGTGGGTTTCGGGGCGCGAAGCGGCGCGGCAATGACGCCGTTCCGCCCAGTTCAGACGAGGTGAGGACATGAGCTCAGGTCCCATTCTGGTCGTTGACGACGAACCACAGATCCGGCGCGTAATGCGCACAACGCTGATCGCGCAGGGCTATGAAGTCGCGGACGCGCGCAGCGGCGAAGATGCTTTGGAGTGCCTCCGCGCGGAGCATTACGATTTGGTGCTGCTGGACATCAATTTGCCCGGCATCAGCGGCATCGAAACCTGTCGCCAGATTCGCGCCACGTCGGACGTTGCCGTCATCATCATGTCGGTTCGCAATGGCCAGCAGGATAAAGTCGCCGCGCTCGATGCCGGCGCCAACGATTACGTAACCAAGCCCTTCGGCATGCCGGAAATGCTGGCCCGCGTGCGCGCCGCGCTCAGAAGGATCCCTTCTGCTTCCGAGTCCGAGCCCACCAGCGTGCGTCTGGGGGATGTCGAGATCGACTTCGCGGCGCGGCGCATCGTCGCTCACGGCGAACCGCTGCGGCTCACGATCAAGGAGTTCGATCTCCTTTCCTATCTCGCTTCCCACGCCAACCGCACGATCGCCCATCGAGAATTGCTGCAAGCCGTGTGGGGGCCCGATCACGGCGACGAGCAAGAGTACCTGCACGTTTTTGTCAATCGCTTACGCAAGAAAATCGAGCGATCGCCCAAGAACCCGAAGTACATCCTGACGGAGCCCTGGGTCGGATATCGCCTGGAATTGCCGGTCGGCGCGGCCCACTGACGGTGCGTTTATGAAACTTTTATGTGTTGTTTATGATTCCTTTAGATGTCCGGGTCTAAGGTGGCGGCCATGAACGGCGCTCGAACACACGCGCTGCACGACACTCCGTCAGACGGTGAAGTCGGCGACGCGTTGCCGGTTGCTTCCGACGCGAAGCTGCGCGTCACCGTGGTCGCCACGACGTCTGAGGGAACCGTGGCTGCGTTGCGTGCCGCGGCGGAATTGACGAAACATCTCAGCTCACACATTGCGCTTGTGGCCCCGGAAGTTGTGCCCATGCGCTTGCCGCTCGAAAAGCCCGCCGTGTCGATCGAATTCCTGAAGCGCCGCTATTTGGCCCTGGTGTCCGACGCCGGAATCACCGACGAACTGATCGCGATTCAAATTTGGTTGTGCAGAGACCCGGAGCAGTCGCTGCAGCATGTATTGTCGCCGCACTCCGTGATCGTCATCGGCGGAAGCGCGAGCTGGTGGAATAGAAGGGAACGCAAGCTGGCGAATTGGCTGCGCACGCAGGGCCATCACGTTGTCTTCGTGGATTCCGCGACGAACCACGTTGCCGCGCTTGAGAGCGATAACTCGGACGCGCTGCCGTGCTTCGTGCGTGTCCCCGAAGAACAGGCTCGAAGAGTCTGCAAATAAATCTTAATATCGTGCCGCTCGACCATCGGATGAGGTGAATTATGCTCGATGCTTTCTATTTGATCGTTGTGATTGGCTTTTTTGTTCTGCTCTGGGGCTTCACCAAGGCGTCGGAACGCCTTTAGGGAGAATTCCATGGAATACCTGATTGCGGGAATCGTCGCCGCGGGTCTGTTCATTTATTTGATGTACGCGTTGCTTCGGCCGGAAAAATTTTGAGGTGGTGAGATGACTTTTCTCGGTATCGCTCAGATCGTTGTCTTTTTTCTGATAGTTTTCGCGCTGACGAAGCCCGTGGGTCTTTTCATGTACCACGTCTTCGAGGGCGAACGGACCTTTCTGCATCCCATTATTCGCCCGTTCGAGCGCCTGATTTATTGGCTAGGCGGAGTCCGCGAGGATGAGGAGCAATCTTGGCTCGCCTACGCGGCATCCATGATCTCGTTCAGCATCTTCAGCGTGCTTTTCGTCTACGTGATTCAGCGGCTCCAGGGCCATCTCCCGCTGAACCCGATGCACTTCTCCACGCCGAACGCGCCGCAAAATGCCACGCCGATGACGCCGGACCTGGCCTTCAACACGGCGGTTAGCTTCCTCACGAACACCAACTGGCAGTCCTATGTTCCGGATACCACCGTCAGCTACTTCACGAATATGGTTGCGCTGGCGGTTCAGAATTTCGTCTCCGCCGCGGTGGGCATCGCCGTCGCGATCGCGTTGATTCGCGGATTCGCGCGCCATTCCGTCAAGACCATCGGAAATTTCTGGGTGGACATGACTCGCGCCACGCTCTACATCCTGATTCCCATCTGCGTCGTGGCCACGTTGCTCTTGGTCTGGCAAGGGTCGCCCCAAACTTTCAAAGGGCCCGCTACCGCAACCACCTTGGAAGGCATCACTCAAGTGATCGAGCGCGGCCCCGTGGCGTCGCAAGAAGCCATCAAGATGCTCGGCACCAATGGTGGCGGAATTTTTAATGCCAACTCCGCTCACCCGTACGAGAATCCCACACCTCTTTCGAATCTGTTCCAAATGCTGATGATCTTCTTGCTCGGCGCCGGACTCTCCTACAACTTCGGCAAAATGGTGAAGGATCCCCGCCAGGGCTGGGCCATTTTTTCTGCCATGGCCATCATGTTTTTTGCCGGCGCGCTGATTTGCTACTGGGCTGAGGCGCGCGGTGATCCGATCATCAACAATTTGGGTATCCAGCACGCCTACACCGGTAGCCAGCCCGGCGGCTACATGGAAGGCAAGGAAGTCCGCTTCGGCAACGCGATGACGGCGCTATTTGTCACCGTGACCACCGATGCCAGTTGCGGTGCGGTTGTCGCCGCGCATGACAGTCTTACGCCCATCGGTGGCCTGGTTCCACTCTTCAACATTCAAACCGATGAAGTGATCTTCGGAGGCGTCGGCGCCGGTCTCTACAGCATGTTGATATATGTCGTCGTCGCCGTGTTCATCGGCGGCCTGATGGTCGGCCGCACGCCTGAATACGTCGGCAAGAAGATCGAGCAGAAAGAAGTGAAGATGGCCATTATCGCTGTTCTCGCCACCTCTTTCTGCATTCTCGGGTTCAGTGCGCTCAGCTCGGTAGCGAAGTTTCAGCCGAATCATTATTGGAATCCGCCCGGTCCCGCCACGGCCAATTTGAATAACAATGGAGCGCATGGCTTCTCCGAGATTCTCTACTCCTATTCGAGCGGCGCCGGCAATAACGGCAGCGCCTTCGCCGGAATCAACGCCAACACGCCGTGGTACAACCTGACGCTCGGTCTTGACATGCTCGTCGGACGGTTCCTCTTCATCATCCCGGCGCTCGCCATCGCCGGCAGTTTAGCGGCCAAGAAACTGATTCCCGTCACCAGCGGCACGTTACCGACCCACGGCACGCTATTCGTCGTGCTGCTGGTCGGCACCGTCATCATTGTGGGCGCGCTCACATATTTCCCCGCGCTCTCCTTGGGTCCGATTGTTGAGCATCTGCAAATGCTCAACGGGAAATTATTTTAATGTTCGTGCCAGCGAGGAATTGAAAATGCCGACCCCTAGTACGCCTCCAGCGGAGAGCAAGTTCGAATCGAAGCAGGACGCCGCGCAATTGATTTCCCGCGGCGTGCGATCACGCCCGCTGTTCGATCCGGAAATCGTGAAGCGCGCCACGATTGCGGCGTTCGTGAAGCTCAATCCGGCGCTAGTCGCCAAGAATCCCGTGATGTTCGTCGTCGAGGTTGGCGCGGCCCTGACAACGGTTTTCGTGATCAAGGACGCCGTCACGCATGCCGGCGGCATGCTCTTCGGCGTTCAGATCGCTCTCTGGTTGTGGTTCACCGTGCTGTTCGCCAATTTCGCCGAAGCCATGGCTGAAGCGCGCGGCAAAGCGCAAGCCGACGCCCTGCGCAAAACCAAAACCGACACGATGGCCCGCAAGATTCTGCACGACGACAAATTTGAAATGGTTCCGGCCTCCAAATTGCGCTCCGGAGATATCGTCTATTGCGAGGCGGGCTACCTGATTCCCGGAGACGGCGAAGTAATCGACGGCGTTGCCAGCGTCGATGAGTCCGTCATCACGGGAGAAAGCGCTCCCGTCATCCGTGAATCCGGCGGCGATCGCAGCGCGGTCACCGGCGGCACAAAAGTCCTGTCCGACCACATCCTGATCAAGATCACTTCCAATCCCGGCGAAACTTTCCTCGACCGTATGATCGCGCTTGTCGAAGGCGCCGTCCGCCAGAAGACGCCCAACGAAATCGCGCTCAACATCCTGATTGCCGGGCTCACGCTGATCTTCCTTATGGCCGTTGCCACGCTGCCGCCCTACGCGAAATACGCAATCGGCGCGGTTGGCAGCGGCACAATGCCGTCAGTTGCCGTTCTCGTCTCTCTGCTCGTCTGCTTGATTCCGACGACCATCGGCGGATTGCTTTCCGCGATCGGTATCGCGGGCATGGATCGCGTGATGCAACACAACGTTCTTGCCATGAGCGGAAAAGCTGTTGAAGCTTCCGGCGACGTGAACACCCTGCTGCTCGATAAAACCGGCACAATCACTCTTGGCAATCGCCAAGCCGTCGAATTCTTAACCGTCGAGGGCGTCAGCGAAAGCGAACTGGCCGATGCCGCTCAGCTCTCCAGTCTCGCCGAT
>JBEKDK010000165.1:0-5039 GCA_050014395.1 Candidatus Acidiferrales bacterium
ATGGGTGTGTTCAAGCCCTCGCTGAGGGTGACGGATCGGCCGTATGTCGATCGTGAGCCATTTACGAGGCTGGAAAAGGATGAGCGCGAGTTGAAGGCGGCGGGGCCGACGCTGACGACGAATTGGCGGGGCGTGCCGACGCAGGGCTTCGGCGTGCGAAAAACGCGATGGCTGGGATTTCTGCGAGGGAAGGGCGCTCCGCCGCTGGAGGAGCCGGTGAGGTTTGATTCGGACGCCGAGAAGTGAATCTATTGCAAGGATAACGCAGAGGTGCAGAGAACGCAGGGACTCGCAGAGAAGGCGAAGGGAAAGAACAGAGTTTCACCACAGAGGACACGGAGCGCACAGAGGAAGACGGAACGGAACAAAGGTGGCGGAGAGATCCCCCTCTACGGCGGGCGGGCGCGCTGAAGGCATCCAAGACAATTACGAGAAGGACGACAGTTCTCCATGCCGCGCTCACTCTCGCGGCGTCAATTCTGGCGGCGTCGGGGCCGGCTCGCGCGCAGAAGGATGCGGCGAAGTCGCCGAGGATTTTGTCGGCGAAGACCGTGTACTGGGACGACCAGACGGGGGCTGCGGCGGTGGGCGGCGCGGCGCTGGACGAGCTGAAGAAATGGGGACGATTTCAAATCGTTGCGGATCAAAGCCACGCGGATTTGATTCTTTTGCTGTCGGCCGATCCGTTTCACGGCGGCAGCATCATCCTGGCGAGCGGGCAGACGGGGACGATCGACGCGGATGGACACATCACGAAGGATGCGATCCCCAATCCGAACAAGGCGGCTCCGGTGCGCGACGCGTATCTGACGGTGGTCGATCGCGCGAGCGGGGAAAGGCTGTGGAGCGATAGTCACGTCTGGGGCGGGCTGCTGACGGGGAAAAGTAGCGCGGGGGAGCGGTTGGTGAAGGAGTTGGAGAAGCAGGTGGGGAAATAGAAGGCGCCCTTTTACCCGTGGCGAACGCGGCACGGGGTCCCAAAAACTGACACAGCGGCTGCGCCGTTCTTCGCACAATGGGGAGCGGAGGCGGGCTCATTGTCGCGAGGCACACTCATTTTGCTATGCGCGTTAGCGGGCGTGATTGCGCTCGGGTGGGTGGCGTGGCGGCGCGCGACGGCGCTGCGGCGGGACGACGGGGCGGCTGCGGTGACGATCGATAAGCAGGCGGAGAATTTTGCGCAGCGCACATTTGATGCCGCGAATCCGCCGGCGGATATGCCGGCGATGAATCCCGGGGAAGAGGCGGTTACCGATTCCAATTTCGTGTCCGGCGTGAACGTCAGCGGGCGGACTCATCCGGGCGACGGCACGCACGAGACGGTGACGATCACGCAGATTCACGTGACGCTACAACTCGAATTGACAATTTGGGTGCCCAGCGACGTGACGCAGCACGTGCTCGGTCACGAGCAAGGACATCGAGAGATTTCGGAATACTACTACCGCGACGCCGATAAGGTTGCGAGGCGGATCGCGACGGGATACATCGGCAGGGAAGAGGTTGTGTCCGGCGCGGATCTGGCGGCCGCGTCCGGCGAGTGGCTGCAGCAAATGGGTAAGGAGATTTCGGATGAATACAACAGGGAGCTGAATCCCGATCCGGCGCAGCAGCGCTATGACTTGATCACGAACTACAGCCGCAATGGGGTGGTCGCGGCGGATGCGGTGAAACAAGTGCTGAACGATCTGGCGGGCGCGACGAGCGCGCCGGCGGGGAGCTCGAACAACTGACCGAGCGGAGCGCGGCGCTAGATTACGCAGTCGACTTGGGCTGGGCGATGATGGCGATGACCAGGCCAAGCAGGATGCACAGCACGCCTTCGCCGAGAATCCAGTGCACGGCCAACTGGTGCGGCATGGGCATCGTCGCCCAGGACGTCAGCGAGCCGAAGACCGTGGTCACCAGCGCGAGCAAGATTCCGAAACGAATGCCCTGGCCGATCCGCGATTTCTGCTCGACGCCTTTGATGTAGAGCAGCACGGCGCCGATGACGAAGATGGCGTTCGCCAGGACGACTGCCCACATATGGTGATTGATCGCGGCAGGAGCGCGCCAAAGAGAGGCGGTGGCCTGATACTCCGGCATAAGCAAGATGTCGTGCAGCAAATACCCTCCGGCCGATTGCAACACGAAGCCGGCTACGATGGCCCCGATCGTTTTTCCCGTACTCATGAGAGGATCCTCCGACAATTCCGATTGTGAGGAAGTCCGAGAGAGGGCGTCTCGCCCTGGGGGCGGGGCGCCGGCCTGGGATTTTGGCGGCGAGTCTATCACTTTCGCGCACCTGCGGGTATATCTTGCAACTGTTTTCCGCACGGACAGGCGGGAAAAAGCATCTAACAAAACCGGAAGTCTGGTTGCGTGGGAGAGGTGTATACTGCCCGGACTCTATGGGGTGGGGCGAGGGGCTTTCGCCGGGGATCGGAAGCGGAGCAGGGAGGGAACTCAGGCAATGGGACGATGTGCGAATTGCGGGGCGGCAATATCCGCGGCGGACGCGTTTTGCCCGAACTGCGGGACGCGGCAATCGCATGCCAGTGAGATTGTGGTGGCGGCGGGACAGCCGGTGACTTCAGCGCCGCGCACGGGGCAGATCGCGTACCCGGACCCGCGCGCAGCCGCGGCGCCGATGAGCACTTTCGACCAACAGATTCAGCCGGGGCAGCATGGCGCGTTTGCGCCGGTGGCGCCGGCGCTACTGCACTCCGATACGGAACTGCTGGTGTGGGAGGATTCGCCGACGGCGATGCTGCTGGCGAAGCTGGTGCTGGGTTGGGCGATCGTGATCGCGGCGAGTTTTTATCTTGCGACGCAGGTGCAGGGGTGGGAGCTGGAATACAACTTGATCATCATCGGCATCGCGATCGTGCATATCGGCTGGCGATATTGGGAGCTGACATCAACGTCGTATCGCGTGAGCAGCCAGCGATTGGAAGTGACGGCGGGGAGATTTTCGCAGACGACGCAAACGTACGAGTTGATGCGCATGGGAGAAAATCCCACGATCACGATGCCGATTTTGCTACGCCTGGTCGGGCGTGGCAATCTGGTGATCACCGTGCCGCAGGTGGTGGTACTACAGGGGATCAAGGACCCGAAAGCGGTGCGCGACGTGCTGCGGCGAGCCGGGCAATTGGAAGTGAGCCGGTTCGACAAGATGCATTGGCGCTAGAAGCGGTAGGATAGGGGACGGGCCGGGCTGGCGTTTATTTCACCGTCGGAGGCGAGACCGATGGAATTAGTCGATAGCGTCAGATCGATCTTGAAAGAGAAGAGCGGCAATTTGTGGTCGATTGCGCCGGAAGCGTGGGTGTACGACGCGATCGAAATCATGGCGGAGAAAGATATCGGCGCGCTGTTGGTGCTGGACAAGGGAAAGTTGGTGGGACTTTTCTCCGAGCGCGACTACGCGCGCAAGTGCATCCTGCACGATAAAACTTCAAAGCAAACTCACGTGTCGGAGATTATGTCCACGCCGGCGATCTATGTGACGCCGGAGACCACCGTCGAAGAATGCATGCGCATTATGACCACCGAGCGCATCCGCCATTTGCCCGTCGTGGAAAACGACCAAGTGCTCGGCGTGGCGTCCATCGGCGATCTGGTGAAGTGGATTATTTCCGCGCACAAGCAAACCATCGATCAATTGCACGGCTACATCACCGGCCAATATCCGGGCTGAGGCTGAGAGCGCGAGGCCAGCTGTCCGCAATGCGGCCGCGGCCCTTGTCCGGCGATCCGGATGGTTAGGACTTTGGACCCGGACGGATTCGGTTGGCTCAAGTTCCTTTCGTGATTCCGCCATTGACCGTGCTAGTTTTCTCGCAGGACGGTGCGAACATGCTGGTGCGTGACGCTCAACTCGAAGTGCGTACGGTGTTCGTCGGCGGATTTTGGGGTCAACTCGTATCGTCTGCAATTTGGCTAGCGTCGGCGGGCCTCGGGGTTTGGGTATCTCCACGCGCCGCGATTTACGCCGTGGTGATCGGCGGTTTTTTCATTTTCCCGATCACGCGGCTGCTGCTGCGTTTGACCAGTCCGAGCGCGTCGCTCTCCAGCGACAACCCATTGTGGAATCTTGGGATGCAGATCGCGTTTATCTTGCCGCTATCGATGCTGCTTCTGGTGCCCGTGACGATTTTTCGCTTGAACTGGTTTTATCCGGCGTTAATGATCTTGCTTGGGGCGCACTATCTTCCTTTCACATTTTTGTACGGCATGCGCATGTTCATTCCCTTATCCGCGATCCTGGTCTGCAGCGGCGTCGCGATTGCGCTTTACCTGCCTCACATGTTCAGCCTCGGCGGTTGGGTTGGTGGATTGACACTGTTCGTTTTCGCCTGGGCCGGGCGCGCTTCCGTCCGGTCTGAAGCCCAACGCGCAGCGTAACGGGCGCGTCTCCGATAAACGTCCTCGTTATGGCCGGCAATCCGACTTGTAGGGACGCTGCATGTAACCGTGGTATAGAAAGAAGGTCTATAGCAGGCGTCAGGGCTCGTATACTGAATGTGATGCGTCGCTCGTGCGATATCGTCGTTCTTGCCCTCCTCACGGTTTCGGCTATCACTTTCAGTGGTCAAGAGACAAGCTCGCCGCCCCTGGGCTGCCGTTATGAAGGGGACGCCGCCGACTGCAAGGACGCGTTCTCCTTCTTCCATAAGTTAAAAGCGGCTGTCTCCGCGAATCAGCGCGATTCGGTCGCGCTCATGGTTCGGTACCCTGTTCGGACGGAAATCGACGATAAGCCGGTGTGGATAGCAACGCGGCAATCGTTCCTTGCGCATTACGATGAGATCGTCAACCCTGCTGAGCGCTGTGCAATAACGGCGGCAGCAGACTCGGACGTCTGGGGCAATTGGCAAGGTTACACCATCGGCTCGGGCGTCGTTTGGTGGGAGAAAGAGGCCAGCAAGGACGATCAGAAACCCGGCCAGGAAATAGACTGGACTGGGATTCCATTCAAGGTAAAAACCTTTAACAACATCGATGTAATGACAGAGGGCTGCACGAAATTGAACGTGGTCCAAACACTCTTG
>JBEKDK010000166.1:0-4990 GCA_050014395.1 Candidatus Acidiferrales bacterium
CACAAAGATCGCGTCGATCGAGCGAAGTTGCCGCTCGAGATCGAAAGCGCGCGCGATCGCCGCGGCGTCGAGAAACTTAGCGACTCGCGCGTCGGCCGCGATCAGAACCCGAAAACTCGATTCCGCTTCCCACGCCGCCATCGCGTGCGCCTGCACCCATTTGTAAGCGTCTTCGCGCGGCGCTCCGGCTTCCACCAAATCTTGCAAAAGTTGGCCTGAAAAAACCAGTCCGTGCGTGGCCTCAATGTTGCGCAGCATGTGCTCCGGAAAAACACGCATCCCGGCGATGATATCCGTCATCCGCGCCAGCATGTAATCCACCAGGATCGTGGAATCCGGCAGAATGATGCGCTCCACCGAGCTGTGCGAAATGTCGCGCTCGTGCCACAGCGCCACATCTTCCAGCGCCGGCAGCGCATTCGCGCGCACAACGCGCGCCAAGCCGCAAATCTGCTCGCACCCAACGGGATTGCGCTTGTGCGGCATTGCCGAACTACCGCGCTGCTCGCCTGCGAATGGCTCTTCGGCTTCGCGCACTTCAGTGCGCTGAAGATGTCGAATCTCGAGAGCGAATTGCTCGAGCGTGGCCGCGATTTCGGCGAGCACGCAAACGTAATGAGCGTGCCGATCGCGGGCAATCACCTGCGAGCTGACCGGCGCTGGATCAAGCGCAAGTCGAGCGCAGATCGCCGCTTCAATTTCCGGACCGAGATGCGAAGAATTCCCCACCGCGCCGGACATTTTTCCAACCGCCAGATCGCGCGCGGCATGTCCGAAGCGCTCCAGGTTGCGGCGATTGGCATCGAACCACGTTGCGAGCTTCAGCCCGAACGTGATCGGCTCGGCGTGCACTCCGTGCGTGCGGCCGATTTGCGGCGTGTGCTGAAATTCGCGCGCGCGCCGCTGCAGCACTTCGCCCAGGCGCACAAGATCGTGCTCGATCAGGCGCGAAGCGTCGCGAATTGAAAGTGACTGCGCGGTGTCCACCACGTCGTTTGACGTGAGGCCGTAATGCAGCCAGCGCGCCGCGGCGGGATCGCCAACGGTTTCGCCGATCGCCATCGTGAAAGCGATCACGTCGTGGCGCACGCGCGCTTCAATTTCCCCGATTCGCGCGACTACTCCCGCATCCACGCGCGCATTTTTGCGAATCGTTTCAGCAGCCGCGGTGGGCACTACGCCGCGCTCCGCAAGCGTCTCCGTCGCAGCCAGCTCAACTTCCAGCCAGCGCCGGAACTTGCTCTCCTCGCTCCAGACACGGCCCATCTCTTCGCGTGTGTATCGCGGAATCAAATGAACTCCTTTGGGTGAAGCACGAAAACGGCGGGGAAATTCCCTGTCCTATGATACCCGATGCCACGCGATTTTCGAGGCAAAAACCGGACTCCGGTTGCAAACAAGGATGCTATGCTCGATTCGCTTGGGCCCTTCGCGCGACGCCTTGAACCGTCGCGCCGGCTCACGGACACATCCCCAAACGAGGAACTTGCAGGAGGCGCGCATGCGCCGGTTCACACCCGCCGCGGTCGCCGCGGTACTGCTTGCCATGACGTTCGCTGCCACCACTCCCACCGCCGCGCCGCAAACTCAACAAGCCCCGCCCGGCCGCATCTATTTGCTGGGCCAAGTCGGCCAGTACGCCGTGGTTCAGCTCTACGCCGACGGCTTCGAGCAGTTGACGCCGAGCGAGCGCGTGCTTGCCTACTACTTAGCCGAGGCCGGGATCGCGGGCGATCCGATCTACTACGATCAGATCGCGCCGTACGGACTGGATTTGAAGCGCCTGCTCGAAGGAATTTGGACGCATCCCCAAGGCATTCCACCGGCGACACTCGAGAAGATCAAGAATTACACCGAACTCTTCTGGATTTCGCACGGCAATTACGACGCCGACACTTCCGAGAAATTCCTTCCGGACTTTACGCCGATTGAATTGCGCGATGCCGCGCGCCAAGCAATGCAAAACGGCGCGGATTTCGGCGTGAAGGGCGACAAAAGCTTGGATTTTCTGCTGGCTCGCCTCGATCAACCGATTTTTGATGCGAACTATCGCCCGCGCATCACAGTGAAAAATCCGCCGCCGGGCCAGGACATCCTCACCGCCAGCGCCAACAACTTCTACGATCACATCGCGATGGACGACCTCGCAGGATTCAAGGAGCGTTACGCGCTCAATTCGCGGCTCGAAAAACGCGGCGGCCACGTTTTTGAAAACGTCTGGCGAGCGGGAACTTCCGATCGCAGCGTTCCCCCCGGACTTTATGCGGCACAAATTCAACGCATCATTGAACATTTGGGTGAAGCTGCGTCGATAGCTCCGCCGCTGCAATCCGCGGCTCTATTGAAATTGATTCGCTACTACCAAACCGGCGACAAAGCCGATTGGTACGCCTACAACACCGCTTGGCTCCAAATGCCATCCAACGTTGACGCAATCAATGGCTTCATCGAGGTGTATCTCGATCCCCGCGGACAAAAAGGCGCGTACGAATCCGTGGTGAGCTTCGTGGACGCGAACGAAACGCAATTGATGCAACAGCTCGCTGCCAACGCGCAGTATTTCGAGCAGCGTACGCCGTGGCTGGATGTCTACAAGAAGCAAAATGTTCACCCGCCGGTCGCCAATGCCATTACCGTGGTTTCCGAAACGGGCGACGGCGGGCCGATTTCCGCTGGCGGCATCAATTTGCCGAACGAACAGGAACTTCGCCAGCAATACGGAACTAAGAGCATGTTGCTGTTCAACGTCACCACCGCGTGGGCCGCAGCGACCGGGCAACGCGCACTCGAGGAATTCTCGTCGAGCGACGAGGAAAAAGAACGTGGACGCAAATACTGGCTCGAGGCGCGCAACCTTCATATCGCAATGCACGAGGTCCTGGGGCACGGCTCTGGAAAGGTAAGTGGCAAACTCACGGCCGACCCGAGCAGTTATTTGAAGGAATACTATTCGACGCTCGAAGAAGCACGCGCGGATCTCGTGGCCCTGTGGGATTTCGCCGATCCCAAACTTGCCGAGCTCGGCATTCAAAATCAACAGGACCTGATGAAGACTGCGTACGACACGGAGGCGCGCTCGGCGCTAACACTGCTGACTCACTATCCGCAAGGCGATCAAGTGGTGGAGGATCACGATCGCGGCACGCAGATGATCGTGCAGTACCTGATGAAGAATTGCGGATGCATCGAGGGCGTGACGCGCGAGAACAAAATTTATTTACACGTCACCGATTACGGCAAAATGCGCCAAGGAATCGGCGTGCTGCTGGCCGAGCTGATGCGCATCAAAGCGGAAGGCGATTATCTTGCGATTCAATCGCTGGTGAACACGTACGGAGTGAAGTTCGATTCCGCGTGGCGCGATCAGGTGGTGGCACGCGCCAAAGCGATTCAACTTCCCACGCGCGGCGCGTTCCTCCCGCCGGAAATCGAGCCGGTGTACGACGCAACGCACCACATCGTGGATGCTCGCATTCGCTACACAATGAGCCTGCCGGAAGTGATGCTCACGGTTTCGCGCAAGAGCCTTGGCTATCTGCCTTCGCCGCCGGGCGGAGTTGAAACGAAACCCTGACGGCGCGCACAGGCGGCTGAATTCGGATTCAGAAACCAAACAAACTAAACTTCGATGAGGTCGAGCGGGGTTTGTTGCGAAGCGATCCACAGCTTGCCCGCGAAATCGGCGCGGCGACCGAGCGCTTCTGCCGCGGATATTCGCGCTACGTCGGGATTGTTATTGTTCTCCGAAAGATGCGCGAGAACTAAATACTGCGCGCGCGCGTCGAAGCCCTCGGAATCGGCCAAGAATTCACTGACAGTATCGTTGGAAAGATGGCCGGTGCGGCTCATCACGCGCTGCTTCACGTGCCACGGATACGGTCCCACTTTCAGCATCTCGAGATCGTGATTCGATTCCAGAATCAGACAATCGGAATCGCGCAGATGATGCTTGACAAGCTCGGGCAAATATCCAAGATCGGTGACCACGGCCACCTTCGCTCCATTTGAACAGAACGTGAAGCCCAAAGGATCCGCGGCATCGTGCGGAATCGAAAACGGCGAGACTTCAATATCCCCGACGATGAACTTCTGGCCGGCGCGGATGTGTTCGATGTGAGCGATACGCTTCGCCGCACCATCCGGCAAAATCCGCTCGATTTCGTAATGCGTCGCTTCGGTGAGGTACACGGGAGCGCGCCAAAACACCGATGCTTGCACCAGTCCGCCGATGTGATCGGAATGTTCGTGGGAAAGAACGATGCCCTCGAGAGTGTCCGGCCGCCGGCCCAGGCTATCGAGGCGCCGAAGGAGTTCCCTTTTGCTGAGGCCCGCGTCAACCAAGAGGCGGGTCCGCTCGGTCTCAAGCAACGTGCAGTTGCCTGAGCTGCCCGAAGCGAGAATTGAAATCCGAAACGAGATGCCTGCCCCCGATGGTGCGGACGCGCGCGCGGCGTCCGATGAGGATGATCGCAAACTGCGCATCGGGCGTCAACGGTGGATGCGGGGCGACGCGTGTTCCGCATCAGGAGGCGAGCAGCTCCGGCGTTAGGCGGAACGAATCGTCGGGGCCCAGGACAGCGGCGGCGATTCGCTCGACCTGGAAACTTTCCTGGGCAATTTGCTGAATTTCATCGGCGGTGACGTCTTCGATGCCGGCGAGGAGTTCTTCGACGGTGAAGAACCGGCCGAAATAGAGTTCATGGCGCGCGAGAAGCGACATGCGCGAGCCGGTCGATTCAAGCGAAAGCACCAGCGAGCCTTTTAGTTGATCTTTGCCGCGGCGCAGCTCTTCGGCGCTGAGCGGCTCGTCTCGAAGGCTGCGAAATTCTTGCAGCACGCTGCGGATGAGCTGCTCGGCAGTTTTCGGCGCGGTGCCGGCGTATACCGAAAGCAGGCCGGCGTCGGAATACGGATTGACGTCACTGAAGACCGCGTAGGCTAAGCCTTGGCGCTCGCGAATATTCTGGAACAGGCGCGAGGACATGCCTCC
>JBEKDK010000167.1:0-4890 GCA_050014395.1 Candidatus Acidiferrales bacterium
GGGAGCATCTATTGCGGCGCTTGGACAATTTCAACGCTCTATCGTGACCTTCTATTTTTCCACCAAATACTCGCGTCCTGAATTTGAGAGCAACTCAGGAGCAAAAGGTGCTATTTTTGTCTCTACGGCCGCTTCGTAAAGTGCAGAAAAGCAAGGCGGACCACGACTTAGATTTGGTCCTAATCACTCTACGAACCAGAAGGTCGGGAGTTCGACTCTCTCCGGGCGCGCCATTTCCTTAGTTATGGTTACGTTTTTCGTTTACGTGCTGCGAAGCCAGGCGAGCGGGAGATCCTACGTCGGGTACACGACCGACCTGGTTCAGCGCCTCGGGCAGCACAACCACGGAATCACAAAATCGACGAAGAACCGCGGCACTTGGGAGGTTGCTTACCAAGAGCAATTCGCGAGCCGGGCCGCGGCAATGCGGCGAGAACGGTTTTTGAAGAGCGGAAAGGGCCGGGAAGAAGTAAAGGCGATTTGCGAGCGCGCCCGTAGCTCATCTGGATAGAGTCCGCCTGCGGCGGAAACCAGAAGGCCGGGAGTTCCCGGGCGCACCACTTTCAACGTGATGCCACACAGCTATGAACGTAACGATCTGGGCGGGTGTTCGTGCGCCGCTCTCTAGTAGCGATCTCTCGAAACAAAGGAGCATTTAGATGCACAAAGTTGTCTTACTTCGCCACGGTGAGAGCGTTTGGAATAAAGAAAATCTGTTCACCGGTTGGACGGATGTTGATCTTTCGGAGAAGGGCCGACAGGAGGCCAGGGAAGCGGGCCTCTTGCTTAAGGAGCAGGGATATAACTTCGACGTAGCCTTCACCTCGGTGTTGAAACGGGCCATACGCACGCTGTGGATCGGGCTGGACGAGATGGATTTAATGTGGATTCCCGTTCAACGCGACTGGCGGTTGAACGAAAGACATTATGGGGCGTTGCAAGGCCTTAACAAGGCTGAAACCGCAGCGAAGTATGGGGAACAGCAGGTGAAAATCTGGCGCCGAAGTTACGACATCCGCCCGCCGGCGCTGGAAGAGACCGACGCACGCTATCCTGGGAATGACCCGCGCTATAAGGAACTATCAAAACAGCAACTTCCCGTCACGGAATGCCTTAAGGACACGGTGGCGCGATTTCTGCCGTGCTGGCATGAGCTGATCGCCCCGAGCATCCGATCGGGGAAGCGAGTATTGATCACGGCCCACGGCAACAGCTTGCGGGCCCTGGTGAAGTATCTGGAGAACGTCCCGGACCAGGAGATCGTTGAGCTGAACATACCTACGGGCGTACCGCTGGTGGAGGAGCTTGATGACGACCTCAAATTCATACGTCACTATTATCTTGGCGACCCCGCACGAATTCAGCAGGCGATAAAAGGAACGGCGAGCACGGGCAAGACCAAATAGGCAGAGAATCCATTACATCTAGACGGATCTCGCCCAGCCGGCTGGCAATGGCAGCGATGGAGTGGCGGAGTGGGTGTGCGCCAAGCGGTGTAAGGATCTGGACGCGGACGCGGACATTCGCTTTTCGGACGACGAACGCCAGCGAAGCCGCAAGTCCCAGTGCGGTTCGTTTGCAAACCTTCATTGTGACCTCCTTCCTCGACTGCAGTTGCCTAACTCGCGATCAACTCGCGGGAACTTCTCCTCAAATCGAGCGCGTTAGTAGGCTGGCCCTCCGGGAGCAGTCGTAAGAGCGTTGCGTCGTCCTATGGCCCGAGGCCTTCCTTGCGGGCGCGAAGGGGAGGGAGCGACACACGTCACAACCAGATGTGATTATGCTCACATACAGAGGGCTGTCCGCCTCCTAGCATGAGGCGGAGGTCTCTAAGTGGAGTCTAGGGCTCCAGGCCAAGCGGCATCCCCACCGGTTCGGGTTCGATTCCCCGATCACATTCACATTGCCGATTGCTACCAGTGTGGCAAGTGCACGGCAGGGTGTCCGGTTTCCCAAGACATGGACCTGGCGCCGAATCAAGTTGTGCGGTTGATGCAGCTCGATCACTGGGAAAGAGCCGTGAGGTCCCAGGCGATATGGGAATGCCTGGGATGCCAGACTTGTTCGACGCGCTGCCCGAAATCGGTTGATTGTGCGGGGATCATGGACGCTCTGCGCGAGGTGGCCCTCGTTCATAAAATGGCTTCACGGGCGCGGCTGCCGGAGATTTCGTTCCAAGAATCGTTCTTGGAAAACATCCGGCGTAACGGGCGGCTGAATGAACTCGAACTGATCGGCTCGTTCAAAGCGAAAGTCGTCATCGGAACGGGCAGGCTTTGGTTTCTCTTCAAGGACGCAGGTCTCGCACCCCAACTCAGCAGGCGCAAGAAATTGCACTTTCTCCCGGAAAAGGCGCGCGACCGCAAGATTGTGGAACGAATCTTCGCGCGGTGCTCGAACCGGACCGAACCATGAACATCGGCTACTATCCCGGCTGCGCGTTGCATGGATCGTCGAACGATTACGAGCAGTCGCTGCGCGCGTGCCTGGGCGCGCTGGATGTGCAGCTCACGGAAATCAACGACTGGATTTGCTGCGGAGCCACGGCGGCGCACTCGCTCAATCACAAGCTTTCACTGGCGCTTCCCGCGAGGAACCTGGCCTTGGCCGAGCGGGACGGCTTCAAGCAAGTGTTCGCTCCGTGCCCGTTGTGTTCCATGCAACTGCTCAAGGTGAAAAAAGCGGTTGGCGACGAGAAAGTTCGCCGCGAACTGTCTGAAACGGTCGAGGCCGATGTCCGTGGTGACAGCCTAATTCTGAATCTGATCCAGATTTTCGAGGGCGTCGGGCTGGAGCGGCTGAAAGCATGCGTCAAGACCCCGCTCGAATCCATCAACGCAGCTTGCTACTACGGATGTCTACTGACGCGTCCTCCGGATGTGGTGCACTTCGATGATTTCGAGCAGCCCACATCGATGGAAGCGGTACTCGCAGCGCTGGGCGCTAAGACGGTCGAATGGAACTACAAGACCGAATGCTGTGGCGCGGGTATGACGATGGCGAACGAAGACGCCGTGTTGGATCTCGCCCACAAGATTCTCAACAACGCGGCCGAGCACGGCGCGAATTGTGTGGTGGTCGCATGCCCGATGTGCCACGTGAACCTGGATATGAAGCAGGCGGCCGTCGAGCGGCGCTACGGAAAGAAGTTGGGAATGGTTGTTTATTACCTGTCGGATTTGGTTGGGTTGGCGCTAGGACTTTCGCCGGAACAGTTGGGAATCGGCAGGCACTTCGTTACGAAGGCTTAAGAAATGTCACGAATTGGCGTCTTCACGTGCTGGTGCGGCGAGAACATCGCGCGCACCGTCGATGTGGACGAGGTCACGAAGCAAGTCGCGGGTCTGCCCGGCGTGCGATGCTCGCTGAACTATAAGTACATGTGTTCCGATCCGGGCCAAGCGACCATCCGCGACAAGATCGCGTCCGAGAAGCTCGACGGCATCGTCGTGGCTTCCTGCTCGCCCCACATGCATCTGAGGACATTCCGCAAGGCGGCGCAAGCAGCCGGCCTGAATCCCTATTTAGTGGAGATGGCGAACATCCGCGAGCAATGCTCGTGGGTGCATCACGATCGCGCCGAGGCTACCGCCAAAGCGATTGAGATCATCGGGCTGTCGATTGAAAAGGTGCGGAACGACGCGGCGCTCATTCCCATTCGAGTCCCGGTGACACGCCGCGCCCTTGTGATTGGCGGCGGCGTGGCGGGAATCCAGGCGGCCCTGGACATCGCCGATGCCGGCTACGAAGTCGTGATGGTGGAACGCGAGCCTTCCATCGGCGGCAAAATGGCAGGGCTCTCGGAGACGTTCCCGACGCTGGATTGCTCGCAATGCATTCTTACGCCGCGCATGGTTGAAGTCGGGCAGCATCCGCGCATCAAATTGTTCAGCTACTCTGAAGTTGAAGCGGTTGACGGTTTTGTGGGCAATTTCAAGATCACCATCCGGAAAAAGGCCCGGCACATTGACATCGATAAATGCACCGGATGCGGCGACTGCTGCACCATTTGCCCTCTCAAGAGAAACCCGAGCGAATTCGATTACGGAATGGGTATGCGCCCGGCGATCTATATCCCGTTCCCGCAGGCGGTTCCTGCGCGTCCCGTGATCGACAAGAAGACTTGCGCCAAGTTGATTCGCAATGGTTGTGGATTGTGCGAGAAGAAATGCAAGGCCGGCGCAATCAACTTCCAGGACGAAGACAAGATCGTTACGGAAGACGTTGGCGCAATCGTTGTCGCCACCGGCTACAAACTTTATAGCATCGGCAAGACCCAACCCAAACCCACGCTCGTAGGCTACGGAGAGTATGGTTACGGCAAATATAAGGACGTTATCGATTCTCTTCAGTTCGAACGCCTGGTGTCCGCTTCAGGTCCGACCGGAGGGGTGCTCAAGCGTCCATCCGACGGAGCGATTCCCCAAAATGTCGTGTTCATAAGCTGCGTCGGATCGCGCGACAACGCCAAGGGCCTTCCGTACTGCAGCAAGATCTGCTGCATGTACACCGCCAAGCACGCCATGCTCTACAAACATAAAGTTCACGAAGGCCAGGCTCACGTTTTCTACATGGACATCCGGTCCGGCGGCAAGGGGTACGACGAGTTCGTGCGGCGGGCGATCGAGCAGGACGGAGCCAAGTACTACCGCGGGCGCGTCTCGAAAATCACGCAAGAGAAAGACAAGCTCATTGTGGGCGGCGCCGACACTCTGGTGGGAGGAGCGGTGACTATCGCCGCTGACCTGGTGGTGCTTGCCGCCGCAATGCGGCCGGCCGATGGCGTGGAAGAACTGGCGCAAAAGCTGAATATCGGATGCGACGAGTTCGGCTTCCTGATGGAATCTCATCCCAAGTTACGCCCCGTGGAGACCAATACGGCCGGCATTT
>JBEKDK010000168.1:0-4833 GCA_050014395.1 Candidatus Acidiferrales bacterium
TTCCGTCTCCGGCATCTTGGCGATCTTTTGCTCGATTTCGCGGACGATTCGGTCGGTCTCGTTCAGCGAGGTCCCCGCTGGCGTAATGTAATCTACGACGTAGCCGCCTTCATCCATCTCCGGCAAGAAGCCTGTTTCCATTCTGGTATAGAGAAAAATGCCCGTGGCTACCAGCACCAGGCTCGCGACGGCGACGATGGCGCGATGCCCCAGGGCCCAGCGGATTCCCTTTTCGTACACGCGGCCGATCGGCACCATGAAGTCGCCGCGCGGCACCTTGCGCTCGCGTGAGAGGTATCGCTCCGCCAGCAACGGCACGAGAGTCATCGCGAAGATCAGCGACAGCAGAATCGAGACACCAAGCGCCAGGCATAACGCGCGAAAGAAATCCCCCACAAAACCGGAAAGAAAACCGAGCGGAAGAAATACCACCAGAGTCGTGGTCGTCGAGCCGACCACGGCGCCGAACAGCTCTCGCGTGGCGTCTTCGGAAGCTTGTTGCGAGGACTCGCCATGACTCAGATGGCGATAAATGTTTTCGATGATGACGACCGCATCGTCGATGATCAGGCCGATGGCGATGGCCAGGCCGCCTAAAGACATCAGATTCAAGGTACCGCCGAACACCCACACAAAGAAGAATGCGCCGACCACCGAAAGCGGCAGCGAAGTCGCCGCGACCAGCGTCGCGCGAACGTCGCGGAGAAACAAATACAGGATCAGCACCGCAAGAAACGCGCCGATCAGGATGGCGTCGCGCACGCTGTCGATCGAGTCGCGCACGAACTCGGCCAGATCGTAAACCACCGAAATATGCAGCGTGCTCGGAATCGCGGAGCCCAGATTTCCCGCGATCGCTTTCACATCGTCCGCCACTTGCAAGATGTTGCCGCCGATCTGCCGCGAAATATTGATCAGCGCAGCAGGCTGGCCGTTCCCGGTGATCAGCGTTTTGCGATCGGCAACGCCGTCGCTCACTTCCGCGATCTCTCCCAATCGCACCGGCGTTTCGCCGTCGACGGCCACCACCGTGTTCCGAATGTCGTCGAGATTCTGGAATTGACTGTTGGCCAGCAGGAGATACTGCTGGTAGTCCTTCTGCAGTTTGCCGACGGATTCAACCTGGTTGGTGGCGCGCAGCCGATCGGCGACGTCAACGAGCGACAAGTGCCGCGCCAGCAGCTTCTGCGGATTCACGATCACGGAAACTTCGCGCATGTCGCTGGCCTGCACCTCGATGCCACCGACGCCGGAGACCCTGCTGAACATCGGCGCCAGCACATAGGTCGCGTAGTCGTTCAAATCCGACGCCGGGACATTGCCGTTGAGAATCAGACTCAGAACGGGAAAAACGGTGGGCGAGACGCGCTCCACATCCACCTGCGTATTCGCGGGAAGTGAATTCTCGACTTGGCTCACTTTTCCTTGCACCAATTGCAGCGCCGCTTGCATATCGGTGCTGGAGCTGAACAGAACCGATATTTGTGCCGCGCCGCGAATGGTGCTCGAGTTCACACGCTGCATTCCTGGCACAGTGATGGCCGCTTCCTCCAACGGCCGCGTGACGGAAAGCAACATCGTTTGCGGGTCCAGGTCGCCCGAGTGGGCCAAAATCATGATTCGTGGAAAATTTGTTTCAGGGTAGATGTTGCTCGGCAGTTGAAACATCGCCGCCAAGCCCGCGCCGGCCAGGAACAGCGTCAGCAGAATCACCGCGTAACGATTTCCCCGGCACGCGCGGACCAGATTCATGGCTGGCCGGCGCCCTTCACGTTGACCTTGGCATTGTCTGCAAGCCCGTAGCCCCCGGTCAGGATCACGGAGTCGCCTTCCGCGGGCCCGGACAACAATTCATCAAGATTCGGCGTTTCGATTCCGAGCTTCACCGGAACCGCCGTGGCCGTTTCGCCCGTCACGCGGAAAACGCGCGGCTGGCCCTGATCATTCAGATAAATCGCAGCCGGCGCAACCACCAGCGCGTCGGCGTGCGTTTCCACCGCCACCTGCGCCGTCAGAAACATGCCGAGCTTGAGCGTACCGTCGGAATTCGCAATGCGAATTCGCACTATGCCCGCACCCGACGAGGGGTCCACGGCCGGAGAAATGGCGACCACGCGCCCCTCGAATTTGCGGCCCGGAAAGTCGGACATGGAAAATGTGAGCGCTTCACCGGCATGAAGTGCGGCGAGATTCTTCGCCGGGACGTTGGCTTGCATCTCGGCTGCGCTGACGTCCGCGATCTCGACAACAGGTTGAGCCGCGGTTCCGTCAACCTGTTCACCCACGCTCACGAAGCGCTTCGCCACTTGTCCCGCAATCGGCGACGTGACCACGGCGCGCGCCACTTGCTGCTTGGCGATCGCCAGCGCGGCGTCGGCCTGGTCATCAGCCGCGGCGGCCACGGCCTCCTGCGTCTGAGCGTCTTCAAGATCCTTGCGGGCGGCGATGCCGCGGCTGAAAAGATCCTGATTGCGCGTCACTGAAAGTTTGGCGTTTGCCAGGCTGGCATGCGCTTGATCGGCAGCGGCCTGAGCCTGGCGCAGCTGCTGTTCGTAAGAACGCGGGTCAATCCGCGCGACGACTTCCCCTGCGCGCACGCGATCACCTTCGGCCACAAGCAGATCGGTCACGCGTCCGGCAACGAGCGAGCTCACTTTCACGTCGCGATTGGGCGGCGCCGCGATGCTGCCGGTGATCGTCAGCATTTGGCTGATATCTGTGCGGGTAACCTTTGTCAACGTGACGTCAACGATCGCGTTGCTTGAGGTCGTAGCTTCATCCTCGCCGCCCGATGAGCCGCTCGAGCATCCGAACGATGCAAGCGCCACCAACAAAGGCGCAGCAAGCCAAACAAATTGAATCCGCGCATTTCGCGTCATTAGTTGAGCGGCTCCCCCACCGCCTCTTCGAGTTCCGCGAACGCCGATTGAAATGCAAACAGGTTATCCAAATAATCGCCTTCGAGCTGTTGCACGTCGCGCTGCGCGTCGAGCACTGAAAGTATGTCGGACTTTCCCGCCTTGTAACTGTCCTCGGCTAGACTTTCAAGATGGCGGCCGGCCGGCAACAGCGTCGTGCGATCCAGATCAATTTCCGTGCGCCGCGCCTCGAATTCAAAATAGGCCTGCTCCACGCGGGCATTCACGGAGCGGCGCGTGGCTAGCAATTCTGTTTCCATCTCGCGCGCCGTTGCCAGTGCCTCCGCGATCTCGCCCTGGTTGCGCGAAAAGAGCGGCACGTCCATGGTCACTTGCCCTCGCGCGCCAACTTTGAAATCGTGCGGAGAATTGAAATCCACGCCGCCCTCCAAAACCAGGTCCGGAACGCGATCGGCGCTCAGCAGCGCCTCCTTCTTGTCCTCGACCTCAAGTTCCTGGGCCAGATTCTGCAATTCGGGGCTCGACTGGCCTGCGCGGGCCAGAAGCTGATCGAGAGTCATGGGAGACGTCTCATCCTCGAGCGAGCCTTGGATTTCCCACACGGTTTCGGGCGCTTCGCCCAGCAGTACGTCCAACTGGCTCCACGCAATTTTTTCTTCCTCTCCCGCGACTTGGTAAGCAGCGTCCGCGCGCGAAACTTCAAGCTCCGCCTGAAAGACTTCCAGTTGCGGCACGTCGCCGGCTTGAAACCGCGCCTGGGCGATATCGCGCAAGCGCGTGGCAAGATCGCGCGCTTCCACGCGCTGCGCCGTTTTCGCCAGCGCAAGCGCGGCGCCGTAAAACGCCTCGCGCACTTGGCGGCGAATTTGGCGCTCGAGCGTCGAAATCTGCAGATCGGTCAGGCGGGCCTCCTGCTGGGCCACATCTATGCGTCGCCCCCTCTGGCCCGCGATTTCAATCGGCTCATCGAAGAATAGCGATTCGTGCGGCTCGTCGCGCGTGGCTGAGAATGATACGGAAGGATTCGACAGCTCGCGCGCGCTGCGAATGCCCGCCGCGGTGATATCGCGTTCCATGCGCACCGCCGCCAGATCGAGATTTTGTTTCTGCGCCAGATCGAGTGCGGATGCCAGATTCAAGCGCTGCTGGACGGGCGGAATGGCAGGCGCCTGCGCTGCGGTGGTTTGTACACTCGTGACGGGCTCCGCAGGCGCCACCTGCGTCTGCGCAGCGTGCGCGACGGCCGCCGATGACAACATCAGCAGAATGGCAAAGATGGACCCGCAATGCCGCTCGATCTCGACTACAGCAACACGCACGGAAGCGCTCCTAGTTGCCGGCCATTATGCGGCACATTTGAACGAAACGCTGCTATAGATTGAGTGCCCGCGGAAAAGCAAAGTAGCACGCGCCCGTGCGCCGCTCAAGGTGCGTGCGCGGTCAAGAAGCGCCCCCTCCGCCACTCTTTCGCCCGCCGTCGCCTGCGCGATCCTTGCGACTCCTCGCGCTTCGAACAAGCTTTGGCAGTTTGAGCTTTGGCCGCCGCGAAAGGCCTCCCTCGATAATTCTCCGCAGCTCATAGCCAAGAAACGCCAGCGCGAGCCCGAACTCCACCGCCCCCACCGCAAGCGCGTTCACCTTCATCGCGCCCTATTCTAGCCTCAATCTTCAATCTCACTTCCGTCGTGCCGCAAAGCCGCCGCGGCGGGCGACGAGGCATCTCTCTGCCGACCGTCGCGACAGTCGATACCAACTCTTTCCTATTGCGCTTCGACAAGAGAAGATGTACTCTCCCTTGTAGAAGCTTTAGGGGAACCCATGACCGAACAACGCATCGATCTTCCGCAGGGCACGCTGGACCTGCTCATCCTCCGCACGCTCGCGCTCGGACCCGAGCACGGATGGGCCATTTCCAACCGCATCCACCAGGTCTCGAGCAAAGTTCTCCAGGTCC
>JBEKDK010000169.1:0-4786 GCA_050014395.1 Candidatus Acidiferrales bacterium
GGCGGACAGCAAGTGGTCGCGACAGACAGGGCCCGCTTCTTGCAGCTCTATGACGCCCTATTCCAGCCACTGACCAGATCGCTGCTGCACTGTTAGGTGGGAGGGAATCTCCGACCCAAGTACGGTTGTCGAGTTTGCGCCTGTGTCGGGAACGAGTGAATTCCTAATTACCTATTTGGCAGACTCCCCGCGAAGACCGATAACGAACAAGTGAAGCCAGTATGTACTGCTAGCGCCTGATAAACGCATACACCGAAGAAGTGGGCTCTAGTACGCCGCGTGCCGGGCAGTCTGACTTTCGCGTGCTGGTTTTATCTCGAATAGTTTTTTGAGGCTGCACCATTTCCGCGGGCAAAGTGATAGACTTCGCCGATCTTCTGCAGGGGCTTTTCGCGAAATGGACGTGAGCAAACCGGATCCTCGCGCCAAGAATAGCGGACCCGACGCGCTCGAAACTCAGGTCGGTCCGCAGGCTGACGGTGCGGATTTGTCTACGATCGAGGGGGGCGCCGCGGTCGGCGCGCTCACTCCGCCTCCGCACGATGCGGACGCAACACTGCTTGGAACGCCACCTGCGCCTCCTGCCGATCCCGGCGCCACAATTGAGGCGGGGCATAATCCCATCGCCACTCCCTCGTCGCGCTCGTCCGGAGCGGCGGCCGCGCCGCCCGCGCCTCCCGCCGATCCCAACGCCACAATTGAAGCGGGACACGTCTCCATTTCCACTGCTTTCTCGCGCGCGGCCGGAGCTGGCGGAAGTCCGAAATCCATCGGGCCATACACGCTGATAAAAACTCTTGGCGAAGGCGGCATGGGGCAAGTATGGCTGGCGGACCAGACGGCGCCGGTCCGGCGGCAAGTGGCGCTGAAGCTGATCAAGGGCGGAATGTATGACGATGCCGTGATCCAGCGCTTCGAGGCCGAGCGCCAATCCCTTGCGATCATGGATCACCCGGCCATCGCCAAGGTTTTTGATGCCGGCACCTCGGATGGCCAGCCGTATTTCGTGATGGAATACGTGCCCGGCGTGCCCGTCACGCAATACTGCGACGCAAAGCGCCTGACGCCGAATGAGCGGCTGAAACTCTTCATCAAGATTTGCGAAGGCGTGCAGCACGCGCACCAGAAGGCCGTGATCCATCGGGATTTGAAGCCCTCCAATATTCTGATCTCCGAAATTGACGGCAAGCCCGCGCCGCACATCATTGACTTCGGCATCGCGAAGGCCGCCACGCCCGGCGCCGACCAGGTGTTGCTCACGCAGATCGGTTCATTTGTCGGCACGCCCGGATACATGAGTCCCGAGCAGGCCGATTCCAACGTTCAGGATATCGATACGCGCACGGACGTCTATGCGCTCGGCGTGATCCTCTACGAATTGCTGGCGGGGTGGCTGCCGTTTGACGTGAAGACCTGGCAGGGCAAGTCGCTGCTGGAAATCCTTCGGCAAATTCGCGAGGTCGAGCCGCCGCGGCCGAGCGTGAAGCTGAAGTCGAATCCAAAGAAGCTGGCTGAACTTGCCGCGGCGCGCAGCGTGGAACCGCGCCAGCTGATCCAACAAGTGAGCGGCGATCTCGACTGGATCACCATGAAGGCGATCGAGAAAGATCGCGCGCGCCGCTACGATTCACCCAACGCGCTGGCCGCGGATATCCAGCGCTACCTGGACGATGAGCCGGTTTTGGCGTCGCCGCCTTCGACTACCTACCGCGCGCAAAAATTTGTTCGTCGCCATCGCGTCGCGGTGCTCGGCGCGGCCGCTGTGGGAGTGATGCTGGTGGTTCTGGCCGTGTCCATGACGGTCCAGGCGGTTCGCATCTCGCGCGAACGCGATCGCGCCAATCGCGAAGCGGCGGCCGCCACCAGCGCCCTGGATTTTTTGACAGGCCTTTTCAAAGTTTCCGATCCCAGCGAAGCGCGCGGCAATTCCATCACCGCGCGTGAAATTCTGGACAAAGGCTCGAAACAAATCGAATCCAGCTTGGGCGCGCAACCCGAAGTGCAGTCGCGGCTGATGATGACCATCGGAAATGTTTACCAGTCTTTGGGACTCTATGGTCCTGCCCAAACGCTCTTCGAGAAAGCCCTCGAAACGCGGACCCGCGTTCTTGGCCCGCAAAATCCGGAGACGTTGCTTACGGAGGTCGCTCTCGCCACGACTTTGCGCCGGCAAGGCAAACTTGCCGACGCCGAGAAAATGCTGCGTGAAACCCTGGATTCCCAGCGCACAGTGATTGGCCCGGACAATCCCGACACGCTGCTAACGATGGTCGCGCTGGCAACTACGCTGGGTGAGCAGGGCCGCCGCGGCGAACAGGAATCGCTGTTGCGCCAGGCTCTTGAATTGCAGCGCCGTGTTCTGGGCGCGGACAATCCCGACACGCTAAGATCTATGAACAATCTGGCGGATACGCTAAGCGCCGAGGGCAATTACAGCGGATCGGAGCAGTTGCTGCGCCAGGCGCTGGAAATTCAACGCAAGAGTCTGGGCGCGGATCACCCGGATACTCTGCGCACGCAATTCAACCTCGCCGCGGTGCTGAACGACGAAGGCCATCTTTCCGAAGCGGAAAGCCTGCAGCGCGCGACGCTCGAAAGCCGCCGGCGCGTGCTTGGTCCGGACCACGCGGACACGCTGACTTCCATGGACGATCTGGCAAGCATTCTGCAGGCGGAAAACCGCTTTTCCGAAGCCGAGGCTCTACGCCGGGAAACACTCGCGGATGAACAGAAGATCCTGGGTCCGGAGCATCCCTGGACGCTTTTCACCATGAGCGAATTGGCCAATACGCTCAGCGAGGAAGGGAAATACACGGAAGCCGATAAGCTGCTTCGTGAAACGCTGGAAATTCAGCGTCGCACGCTGGGGCCCGAAAATGCCGACGCTGGCGGCACGGAATACAATCTGGCTTGCAACGCCGCCCTCAGCGGAAAGCGGGACGAAGCCATTGCGCTGCTGACGCACGCATTGAATCACGGGCTTTCGCAAGACTCCGCATTACACATGGAAGAGGATTCAGACCTTAAGTCGCTGCACGGCGATCCACGCTTTACCGCGCTTGTCGAGCAAGCTAAAAAGTGAAAGCGCCCCAGTCATCGCGGACCGCCGAAATTTTCGTGAGGGGTAATTTTCGTTCTGCGACCTATAGAAATAATGAATTCAGCGCCCCAAAAGATTGGTACTTCTAGTACCCCTGATTTTGCTTGACGCTAATTTTTTTTCGCGTAGACTGGCGCGGTCCCGTTGTCGGTGAGCTGCAGGTGCATTTTGCTTACAGGGTCGCTGTAGTTGTGTAGAGTGCGCCGGTTGTTCAGGGGGAATTGATGCGGTTCGCCAAATGGGTCTTTGCGGCAGTCCTTGTATTGTCGTGTTCGGGAATCGCTCGCGCCGACACGCTTAACCCTCCGGACGGCATTGTCGGAGTTAAGGGCGGATCCGGTAGCACTCAAATAACAACTCTTGAATTCCCCCTAACTTTCCTTCCTTGCCAAGGCGCTAGCGGCAGCGTACTGGCGGATTGCAATCTTTTCGGAACAGGCCCCACTGCGCCTCAAGAAATATTTGCGGGAATCAACGATACGGGCACGCCCTGGGATTCTCTCGATGTTGAATTGACTTTGCCGACTTGGACTGGTGGAAACGTGCTGAACTGTGACGGCGGAACCTTCTTCACCGTCAACAATTGCGCTCAATTAAGCAGCGAGCTTGTTGGCAGCACCACCCCGCAGACAGTTACGATCGATTTCAGCCAGGGCGGCGGAAACGGAATCGGATGCTTCGATAACATCAATTCAAACTCGATTGCGATCCACGGCAACGTGGAATGTGCAGCCAACAGCTTTGTGAACTACAATTTCGGCAGCCCCACGGGCCTGTACGACAATCCATTTGCTTCCTCTTGCGGCAATACTCCTGACGAGGTCTGCGGTGGCTCCGACTTTGTCATCGCTCTCGGTTACGGCGGAAGCACAACAACATTCCCGTCGCTCCCGGTGGGGGACGTCGCGGCCGCAACCGGCGCTACCGTTCCTGAGCCAGCGAGCCTGCTTCAGCTCTTGACTGGCTTGGCGGCTCTTCTGGGTCTTCGTTTTCTGCGCTTCGCGCGCGCGTAAATCATCAGCGCGTAATTATTCGCGGTATTCACTTGAGTGCAAGCTGTCCCTAAACAGCATGTGCACTTGAGCGATACCTTACGAATCGCCGCCGGGGCCGCCAGGCAACCCGCATTCTCTCCACAGTTTTTCCCAATTCCAGATCCCGGACGTCACCTTGATCGGCAACGGGAATCCGAGTTGATGCGCGAGCATGCACACCTGGCCGCGATGGTGGGCTTCGTGGGCAAGCATGTAGCACAGCATTTCCACGCCAACTGGCCAAGGCGAACCCCAGCCGTCCCTGCGAAATTTCGCAATGCGGCCGCCGGAATCGCCGAGTGCTTCAGCGAGCATCTCCATGCAGCGAGCGGCGCTCTGGGCCAATCCCGCACGGGCCTGCCGCGGCGTGCAGTGCGCGCGGTCGAGTTGTCGCGGAACCTTCGGGTGCGAAGCGGTAAGCCTGATCCACTTGGTGCGGACGTTGTGCATGTGCGTAAAGATCGCCGCGATGCTGCGGACCTTGCCGGGCGGTTGGGCTTTCCAGGCCGCAGGGTCGAGATGTTCGATCAGAATTTGGTTCATGCGCTCGTTGGCGGCAAAGATCTGCGCCGCGGCTCGGCCGAGGTGGGCGTGATGCTTGGGTTGACGCGTAGTCACAGTTCGCCACTCCTTGGGCTAAGGGCGTCTACTC
>JBEKDK010000170.1:0-4781 GCA_050014395.1 Candidatus Acidiferrales bacterium
AAGATCATCCATTGGAGAGACTACATGGACTCTCTGGCTGCCTGGACCGCTTTGAATAGCGCTTCCTGAATCTCTGTTGAATCCGGCGAGAGGATAAGAATTTTGGCTGGGAGGCCTGGACTCGAACCAGGATAATCAGATCCAGAATCTGATGTACTGCCGATTGTACGACCTCCCAGCAGTGCGAGCCGAAAGAAACGGGCCGTAGCATTCGGCATCGCCGCGCCACGACCCACTCTCTACTTTATGCAGGATTCCGCAAACCGTCAACCGCGCGGCGCGAGGGGGATCATGCGGCCGCGCTCCAGGCGAAAGCGATTGCCGCGCCATTCGACGCGATTGCTGGCGAAGCTGGCGAGCCACACGATATACGCGAGCGCGTCGCGCAGCGGAAAAAGCCACCACGCGCGGCGCACGACGGGATCGCGCAAGCCCCATGCTCCGACTGTCCAAGCCATAGCGAAGCGCAGAACCAGGTAGGCGCCCAGATACGCCGCGGCGATCGCGTGCGACGGCGCGAGGATTGCGGCGGCGATTGCCAGTGGCAATCCGTGGGTGAAGAAAAGGCCCAGATGGCCGCCGGGGCGAATGTTGCGGATGCCGATGGCCCATCGCAACTCGTGGCGGAAATATTCGGCCAGCGTCTCGGCGGGGAAAATCATGCCGACGGGCTTGGCAGTCAGCTCGATGCGCCAGCCGCGCGCGGCGATGCGGCGACCGAGTTCGTAATCGTCGGAGTGCAAATCGAGCAATCCCTCAAAGCCGCCGATTTCGGCGAGGCGCTGGCGCGTGGTGGCGATCGTCGAGCCCATCATGAATTTCAAGCCTTCGAGTTCGCGCGCCACCAGCGCCGCGCCGCAAAACGCGGACGACGAGCCGACGCAATCGAGCGCCGCCACCCAATTGGGCGCGGCGATTCCGCGATAGAGCGCGGTGACTGCGCCCACGCCTGCGAGGGTCATGCGTTCGGCCACACCGCGCAGATAGTCGGCTTCGACACGAACATCGCTATCGCTTTCGACCAGCAGGTCGTAGCGAGCTTCACGAACGAGGCGGCAGAGATTTGAGACTTTGATGTTCGCCCCGGCCGCGGCGCCGGTGACGATCAGGCGAATCGCGCGATGCGGGAAATCGGCGATCAGGCGCTGCACGATCGCGGCGGCTGGATCGGCGGCATCGCTGACCGCGAACAAGATTTCGTATTCGGGATAATCCAGCCGGCAAAAGCTCGCAAAATTTTCGTACGCATCAGGATCGAGGCCGCGCAGTGGCTTGAGGATACTCGCGGGAGGAAGCGCCGTCGGCGAGGCATGATCCGCGGCGCGACCCGAGCGCTCCGCACGATGCGCCCAGCGGAAAAATCGCCACGCGGCGAAAGTGCCGACGGCGTAGTAGATCAGCGGCCCGAGCGCCGCGCCCAGCACGGCCCAGCGCAGCGCGACGAACACGGCATGTGCCGTGAGCCATGCCGGCGTGCGATCGGCCCACGCGAACGCCACGCCGCAGCAAATCAGCAAAATGCCGGCCCAGCGCACGGCGCTCAACTGCTCGCGCAGCAACAACCACGCGCCGATCGCGCCGGCGACATACGCAAGCGATGTTGCCGGCACAACGAACCCGACCGCGTACCAGGAAAGCATCGTGAGAAATGCGAAGAAGGAAACGGCCATCAGGCCGACGCCCAACCATAGCCAGCCGATCGTGAACGCGCGCCCCACGACGTGCAAAACGTCGCGCAGGCCGAGCGTGCGCACTTCGCCCACAAGCTGCATGGCGTGCGCCAGCGCAAGTTCGCCGCCCGTGCCAGTGAACACGACGAACAGCAAAATGGCGGCAATGCGCATATCAGTGCGCCTTCCCACTCTGTTCGGAGTGCGCCGCGCCAGTGGTCCGCGGCGGCGTGCGATTCACCAGCACCACGCCGAAGAAAATCAGCACGATCCCCACCCAACGCAGCGCAGACACAGGCTCGTGCAAAAAAAGCAGAGCCAGCAGCGGCACCAGCGCATAGGTGAGCGCGGAAAACGGCATGACGAAGCTGTAATCGGCGCCGGACAGCGCCAACATGTGGCTGACGAAGAAAACAATCATGCACGCGATGCCGAGCCAAACGGTTGCGCTCGAAATCGTGGCGATGAATCCTGTGCGAACCGCGGCGAGCGAAGAAAGACTCAGCGCGCCCAGCGCCTTCATGCCTTTGTCTAAGATGGTATTTCCCACCGACCCGAACACGACCATCAGGGCCAGCAGGACGTACGTCTTGCGTCTCAGGCTGCGATCGGAGCGCATGGGATGTATGGAAGCAAGATAGCCGGACGAGGTCCGCGTGGCACTACATTATTCAGGATTCAGGCCGAGCGCAAATCGAACCCGTTCGCACGGCGGCTCTTCCGCGGCCCGGCTCGCTCAATCTCCCGCGCCGGACCCGGGAGTCTCGCCGGCCAGCGCGGGCGCCGGAGCGACGCGATCCGCAGCGTTGGTGTGGCCGTAGAGGAAGCGGAAGAATTCCATGCCCTCGCGCAATCGGCGGCGCATCACTTCGCCGTCGCGGAGCATGCCGCCGGCCAGCGCAAACATCTTGCGCGGACGGAAATAGAATTTCTTGTAAAACTCCTCGACCGAATGGAACAGCATCGTGGACGTCAAGTTCGGATAATTCAGCGCCGCGATCTGCACGCCATTCTTATCCACCAAGCCTTCGGTTTGGATCTGCAGCCAGCCATTTTCGGTCGCCTGGCGATACAGCTCCGTGCCGGGATACGGCGCGGCGAGCGAACACTGAGCCGTTTCCGGGTCCACTTCGCACGCGAATTCCAGCGTCTTGCGAATCGTCTCCGGCGTTTCGCCCGGCATGCCCAAGATGAACGTGCCGTGGACCAGGATGCCCAGCTCTTTGCAGTCCTTGGCGAACCTGCGCGCGATATCCAGGCGCGTGCCCTTCTTCATATTGTTCAGGATTTCCTGATTGCCGGACTCGAAGCCCACGAGCAGCAACCGCAGCCCGTTGTCCTTCATGATCTCAAGCGTTCGCCGCGGCACGATTGGCTTGGCGTTGCACGACCACGTCAGCCCAATTTTAGACATGCGCTGCGCAATCAGCTCGGTGCGCGGCAAATCGTCGGTCAACGTATCGTCGTCAAAGAAATATTCCTTCACCTGCGGGAAATATTTCTTCGCCAGAGTCATTTCAGCTTCCACGCTATCCACGCTGCGCGTGCGGTAACGATGGCCACCGATGGTTTGCGGCCACAAGCAGAATGTGCACTTCGACCGGCAGCCGCGCCCGGTGTACAGCGAAATGTAGGGATGCTTCAGGTAGCCGTTGTAATAGTGCTCGATCGTCAGGTCGCGCTTGTAAACGTCCACGACGAACGGCAGCGAGTCAAAATCTTCCAGCGCCGGCCGCGGCGGTGTGAATTGCACGCGCCCATTTTCGCGATAGGCGATTCCCGCCACTTGCGCCAGCGGCTTCCCCGCCGCGATTTCCGTGCAGGTGTACTCAAATTCGCTCACGGCGACCCAATCCACCGCCGGCGCGCCGTTCAGCGACTGCATCGGCAGCACGCCCACGTGCGCCCCAACCATGCCGATCTGAATCTTGGGATTTTCTTCCTTCATCCGCGCGGCGAATTTCGCGTCATTCTGGAAGGATGGCGTGCTGGTGTGCATCACCACCAGCTCGTAATCGCGAGCCATCGGCGCCACTTGCTCGACCGTCAGGTCGTCGGGCGGCGCATCCACCAGCTTGCTGCCAGGCACCATCGCCGCCGGCTGCGCCAGCCACGTGGGGTACCAATAGGATTTCACTTCGCGGCGCGCCTGATATCGCGCACCGGCGCCGCCGTCAAAGCCTTCATAGCTCGGCGGACTCAAAAAAAGAGTTTTCTTCCACTCCGGCATTCGGTCCCCCTGGAAAGGCCGGCCTGTACGGCCAGCGTGGCACACACTAGGTAAGACTCCATTCTACGCGATTTGGTGGTCCGGCCGATAGCGCGGGAAACGGGTGGGTTGCTCGACGGCTCAATTCTCGCCGGCCGCGCTCGATTCGCGCTATTTTGCGGCGATTCAGGCCACCGGGCGAGGAATTTACTGCAGCGCGGTCGAAATCTGCCCGGTGGTTTGCAGCAATTGGAGTTGCGCCTGTTGCCTTGCGAAATCGGCGTCCAGGAACGCCAGCCATTTCTGGCTTTCGTCCATGTGCGCGGCTTCCAGATCCTTCAGCGCCGCGCGGCCCTGATCGTACTGGGCTTCCAGGTTTTTGAGGTTGTCTTCGGAAAGCTGCAATTCGAGCTTGGCCACGTGACTGGCTAGGTCGTATTCGTGTTCCTGGCGCGCCTTCTGCTGGACGTCGCGCGATAGGTCGCTGCGCTTTTTATAGACCGCGAACGTACTCGAAGCCAGATTGGCCTGCGCCAATCGCACAGACGCCGAGTTGTGCCCCGCGAAAATTGGAATCTGGACTTCAACGCCGAACAGGAAATTGTTGTCCTCAAACTTGTTGAAGAACTGATCAAAATGATTGGCGCGGCTCAGAAGATTGTATTGGCCGATCAGCGAAATCGTGGGCCAGTACGCGCCACGCTCGCCCTTCAGAAGAAACTCGTTCGCCTGATTCTCGGATTCGGCTTGTTTCATCTCGGAGTTGTTCACGATCGCTTGGCTCACAAGATCGTCGACGCTGGCGCCGGCCGCGACCGGCAATTCTTCCGCGCTCACGTCGAGCGCCGCGCCATCGGGCAAGCCGGTGAGGTCGGCAAGATCGGCGGAGAGCGTCGCATCTT
>JBEKDK010000171.1:0-4325 GCA_050014395.1 Candidatus Acidiferrales bacterium
TCGGTAATCCTGTGCATGTCGGTTTGAATCAGTGCAGTGCTTCCTCTAAATAGATCTCAGACACCGCCTTTTGGGTCGGGCTCCTGCCCATCTGGCAAGCGAGTCCCGATTCACGCGCAAACCGGACAAGTGAAAGTGTTGGTCCCTTGCTCAGCTGACGTCTATTCTTAGTTCTAAATGAGCCAGAGGATCTGCGCCGAATTTGTTGAGAATAAACTGCGAAAAGAAGTGGCGCGCCCGGCCAGATTCGAACTGGCGACCCTCTGCTTAGAAGGCAGACGCTCTATCCAACTGAGCTACGGGCGCTCTCTGCCTAATTTCTCATATTACAAACAGTTGCGCTACAGGGTGCTCTGTCCGCACAACTATCGTCTTCGGAACATTCGGCAGAAGCGGCGCGCAAGGGCTCGGCTTCGGCGCGCACATAATCGCTTTGCGATTTGACGGTCCGCTACCGGCGTCCTGATTCTTCGCGTCTTCAACGAATAATTCTTGCCGATTGAGCACCTTATGGGCGAGTCAACGCCCCGGTGCGCACCACCGCCCAAGTAATCGAAATTTTACGCACCCAGTTGTGCCTGAACAGAATCTAAGGCGGGCGGAGGTGGGACATGCCTACGTTCAACACGAAAGACGGCACCGAGATTTATTACAAAGATTGGGGCAAGGGGCAGCCGGTAGTTTTCAGCCACGGCTGGCCGCTCAATGCGGACGCGTTCGAGGATCAGATGCTATTCCTGGCCGACCGCGGATTCCGCTGCATCGCGCACGATCGACGCGGCCATGGCCGATCGGGCCAGCCCTGGAATGGTAATGATATGGACACGTACGCCGACGACCTTGCGGCGCTCACCGAAGAGCTTGATCTGAAGAACGCGGTACATGTGGGCCACTCCACCGGCGGCGGCGAAGTGGCGCGCTACATTGGCCGCCACGGACTGAAGCGCGTCGCCAAGGCCGTGCTGATCGGCGCGGTGCCTCCGTTGATGCTGAAGACGCCTGCCAACCCCGGCGGCACGCCGATCGAGGTCTTCGATCAGCAGCGCGCCGCGGTCCTCGCCGACCGGTCACAATTCTGGAAGGATCTCAGCGCGCCGTTCTACGGCGCGAACAAGCCCGGCGCCAAGGTGTCGCAAGGCTTGCGCGATTCGTTTTGGCTGCAAGGAATGATGGCCGGGCACAAAGCCGTGTACGATTGCATCAAGGCTTTTTCCGAAACGGACTTCACCGAAGACCTGAAGAAAATGAACGTGCCGACGCTGATCCTGCACGGCGACGCCGATCAGGTCGTGCCGATCGACGATTCCGCACGGCTCTCGGTCAAATTGATCAAGGGCGCGACGCTGAAAGTGATCCCCGGCGCGCCGCACGGCATGTGCTCGACGCTGAAGGATACGATCAACGCGGAGCTGCTCGCGTTTCTTGGTGCGGACCGCGCGGCGTCGGCGTAGATAGCGCGCATCGAGCAGATTGCGGCTTGGCCCCCGCAAGGGTTGGCGATCTCGGGCATCGCAGTAGCGATGCCACAGGCGGGGCGGAATCCTTGCGCGGGTGTCGCGCATCTAAGATGTTTCCACATTTCTTGAGGCAGGAGGCAACATGTCCATCCGGCCGGTGAAACGACTCATCAAGTCAAAGCCGACGATCGAGGGCGCAGGCGTACACCTGCGCCGTGCATTCGGTTTCGGAGACACCAAAGAAACCGATCCATTTCTCCTGCTCGACGATTTCCGCAACGACGTTCCGGAGGATTACCTGGCGGGCTTTCCCTGGCATCCGCATCGCGGCATTGAGACGATCACTTATGTGCTCGCCGGCACCGTCGAGCACGGCGACAGCATGGGCAATCGCGGCGCCATCGCCGCCGGCGATATTCAATGGATGACGGCTGGTCGCGGCATCATCCACCAGGAAATGCCGAAGGGCGATCCAGATGGCCGCATGCACGGCTTTCAACTGTGGGCGAATCTGCCGGCCGCGCTCAAGATGACGGAGCCGCGCTACCAGGAAGTGAAAGCCCCTGAGATTCCGGAAATTATCGATGACGACGGCACGCGCGCGCGCGTGGTCTGCGGTTCATTCTGGGGAAAGCGCGGACCGGTGGAAGGCATTGCCGCAGATCCCGTTTATATCGACGTCTCCGTGCCGCCGGGTAGGCGAAAATCGTTGCCGGTTGAAACGATGCGCCACGCGTTCGCATACGTTTTCGCCGGCGACGGCAAATTCTGCAACGCGTCCGGCCCGCTCGCTGTGCCCACCGAATCGGTCGGCTGGCTGGATACCGCGCCGCCAAAGGATGCGGAGGATCGCTCGCTCGTGCTGTTCGATCGCGGCGACGAGGTTGTCGTGCAGGCCGGCGAAGACGGCATCCGGTTCCTTCTCGTTTCGGGCAAGCCGCTCGAGGAACCCGTCGCGTGGTATGGCCCCATCGTCATGAACACGCAGGAGCAGCTCCGCGACGCGTTCAGCGAGCTTCAAAAGGGAACATTCCTGGAGAAGGGTGAGACGCGGTAGGGAATCGGCATTAAGAAGAATGGCGCTCGCTCCGCGTCGTGAATCTCGCGCTTCTATTTGAAACAAAAAAGGCCGGCACGATCGAAGCATCGATCTTGCCGGCCTTTCGCTCTTAAGGAGCCGAGCTGTTAATCCGCCGCGGTTGCGGCGTTGTGCGATTGCAGGATTTCTCCCGGCAACGCAACCACCGTTCTCTGCGCCGATCTCGGTTCGCGCGCTGCAGCCACGGCGCGGAAGCGGTCACGGGTGCGATCCGTGCGGTCAGTTCGATCGATTCGATCGGATTGGCTGGTGCGTTCGGAAAGATTAGGTCTATTTGGCGCGCCCGCTTCCACTTGCATTCTTTCCATCCGAATGCCAAGCGTGCGTTCCAATTGATCCATCTCGCTGCGTTGCGTGCGTGCGAACAGCGTCGAAGCAACGCCGCGTCCCCCCGCGCGTCCTGTACGGCCCACGCGATGAATGAAATTCTCCGCCACGTCGGGCAGATCGTAATTAATTACGTGCGCGATGTTTTCCACGTGAATGCCGCGTGATGCCAAATCCGTGGCTACCAACACGCGATAGCGCCCTTGCTGAAACCCGCTGAGCGCCGCGATGCGCTGCGACTGCGTGCGATCGCCATGAATCATGGCGGCGCCCACACCATCGCGAATCAAATGTTTCGCGATGCGTTCTGTGCCGCGCTTAGTGCGCGCGAACACCAGGCAACGCCCGGTCTCTTTCGCGAGCAACTGGCTGAGCGCGTCTTGTTTGCCGTCGAGTGAGACTTCAAACGCTTGAAGCCGCACGTTCTCCGAAGGTTTGAGTACCGATCCGAATGCCAGTCGCACCGGATCCTTCATGTATCCATTCACCAGGTGTGCCACGGAGGCTTCGAGCGTCGCCGAAAAGCACATCGTTTGCCGCACCTTTGGCAGCACCGCCACGATCCTGCGAATCGCGGGAAGAAATCCCATATCCAGCATACGATCCGCCTCATCCAGGACGAGTATCTGAAGGCCGGCGAAGTTGATAAGTCTGCGATCAAGGAAATCCTCTAAGCGCCCCGGCGTTGCGACCACCAGGCGCGCGCCCTTGCGCAGCGTGGACAATTGCTGGCCTTCGGCCAATCCGCCGACGACCAACGCCGCGGGCGAAAGTTTGCTGCCGCGCAGCGCGTTGTATTGCTCAACCACCTGCATGGCCAGTTCCCGCGTGGGAACCAGCACCAGCGCGGCGACATCACGCCCGGTTTGCGGCAGCAGCCGCTCGATGATCGGGATCAAAAACGCGAGCGTCTTTCCCGTGCCGGTCTGCGCTGTTGCCAGCACATCCTTGCCCTCGAGCGCGTGCGGAATCGCTGCGGCTTGCACCGGCGTGGGGATCGCGAAGCGAGCCGCCGCCAGTCTTTCTTTTGTGTACGACGAAATCGGTAATTCTGAAAAATTCTGCATTTTGCTTTCTTGCTGGCGATTGCGCATCGCGGGGCGCACATCTGTGGGCCCGGCGTGGCAACGTTTAATTGCCAGTCTTAGTTTGAATTACGCTTGTGACGTCAGGAGGCGACTAAAGGCGGGTATTCGAGGGTCACGTACTGAACCAGAAGAGCCGCACTGCCACAACCGAAGTGTTAAGCGCAAAAACAGTATAGCACACTTCCCGCTACAGCGTTGCTCGAATCTGCCGCTAAATCGACGACGAGGTTTCCAGGCGCGCGATCGCTCGCTGGAACCCGCCCTCACCAGCGCCGTAACTCCAACCCCTGGCCCCCTTATAGATTTCGTATGGCTTGTTTATGCATTCCTTAGACCGCGATTGCTAGTCTTTTG
>JBEKDK010000172.1:0-4296 GCA_050014395.1 Candidatus Acidiferrales bacterium
GTCTTGCAATTTGCGCTCTCGAAAAATATTGACGCGGCTGCGACAGACGTGCAGGCCGCGATCTCGCAATCGATTGCATACCTGCCCGTTGACTTGCCGGCCCCGCCGACCTTCAGCAAGACGAATCCCAATGACGAACCGCTGATTTATATCGGGCTCACCAGCGACAGCGTGACGAAGGGGCAGCTCTACGACTACGCCAACACACAAGTTGGCGAACGCATCAGCATTCTGCCGGGCGTGAGCAGGATCGATGTGTACGGCGCGCAATCGGCGATACGCATCAAGGCCGATCCTTCGGCGATGGCCTCGCGCAACCTCACGCTTGACGACCTGGTGACCGCCGTCCGCGCCGGCACCAGCTATACCGGAGCGGGACAATTTGACGGCGCGCACCACACGTTTTTGCTGCAGACGCAAGGCCAGCTTACCGATGCCGACCAATACAACGATCTGATCGTCAGTCAGGCGAACGGCGCGCCGATCCATCTGAGAGACATCGCGACGGCGAAAGACAGCCTTGAGGACGAGCGCGTCAACATGCATTTCTGGGTGCGCGGGCACCGGATTCCTTCCGCGACCGTGGTGATGGCGGTTTACCGCCGGGCGGGCTCGAACGCCGTAGAGGTGTCTAAAGAAATTCGCGCGCTGCTGCCAACCGTTCAGTCGCAGTTGCCCAGTTCGATCGAGATCGTGCCGATTTACGACCGGTCGGTGACGATCGTTCATAGCGTTCAGGACGTGGAATCGACGCTGACCATCGCGTTCATTTTGGTTGTGTTCGTGATATTCGCGTTCTTGGGGCGCGTGCGGGACACGCTGATTCCGGCGATCACGCTGCCGCTTTCGCTGCTGCTGACCTTCGTGGTCATGGAGATCCTGGGATACAGCCTGGACAATCTTTCGCTGATGGCGCTGACGCTCGCAATCGGTTTCTTGGTGGACGACGCCATCGTGTTTCTTGAGAACACCGTGCGTTTGATGGAAACCGGCCTGGGCGCGCTGGAGGCCACGCTGGAATCCGCGAAAGAAATCAGCTTCACGATCGTGGCCATGACGATCTCGCTGGCCGCCGTGTTCATTCCGCTCACGTTCATGTCCGGACTCGTGGGCCGCATCTTCCGCGAATTCTCGATCACGATTATGGTCTCGATCTTCGCCAGCGGGCTTGTATCGCTGACGCTGACGCCGTTGATGTGCTCGCGGCTGCTGGCGGCGCGCGGCGAAGGAGCCAAGACGACGTGGATGGAGCGCATCGCCGGGCGCATCGAGCACGCGGTGCTCGATCAATACGGGCGGATGCTGTGGTTTTTCCTGCGCAATCGCTGGATTTCAGCGCTGATCTGGGCCGCGTGTTTGGCCGGAACGATTTATTTTTTCGTGGTGATACCGAAATCGTTTCTTCCCGTCGGAGACAGCTCGTTTGTCCAGGGCGTGATCATCGCTCAGGAAGGCTCGTCGCCCGATCAAATGCACGCGTACGAGGCCCAGGTTGATCAAGCGATGGAAATGAATCCGGCTGTACTGATGAGCGTTTCGGTGAGCGGGGCCTCGGGGTTTTTGCCATCGAATGAAGCGTTCTTGTTCGCCGCCTTGAAAGATCCGAGCCAGAGGCCGCCGATCTTGGACGTTTCCAACCAGTTGATGGGGCAGAGCGCGATGACCGTGCCTGGCGTGGTCACGTTTGTGCAGCCGAGCCCGGTGTTGCAAATCTCCACCGGCGCGACGTCGAATTCGCAGGGGCAGTTCGCGTACGCGCTTTCGGGATTCGATTCCGCGCAGCTTTACCAGGTGGCCGGCGAGTTCGAGCAGAAGATGATGCAATACCCGGGATTCTTGTTCGTGAATTCCGATTTGTTCAATCACACGCCGAACCTGGAAGTGGATGTGCTACGCGATCAGGCGAAACTCTACGGAGTTTCCGAGACGCGTATCCTCAACCTGATCCACGAAGCCTATTCGCAGAACTACGTCTATCTGATCAAGAAGCCCACCAATCAGTATCAAGTGATCGTGGAGGTTGCGGACAACGATCGCTCCGACCCGCAAAATCTGAGCCTACTGTACATCAAGAGTGACGACGGGCAGCGAATGATTCCACTAAGCGCCGTCACCAGCTGGCATACCTCGCTTGGGCCGCAGTCCGTGAATCACATCGATCAGTTTCCGGCCGTGACGCTGTTTTTCAATATGAAGCCCGGCTACACCATCGGCGACGCCACCAATTATGTGGAGAAAACGGCGAAACAAATGTTGCCGCAAGGCGTGCGCGGCTCGCTGCAAGGCGAAGCGCTGACGTTTTCGGATACCGTCCGCAGCCTGACCATCCTGATGTTCCTCGCCGTGTTCGTGATGTACGTGATCCTGGCGATTCTTTACGAGAATTATTTGCATCCGATCACGGTGCTGTCGTCGCTGCCGGTGGCGCTGGTCGGCGGCCTTTTGACGCTGTGGCTGTTCCACGCCGAAGCGTCGCTGTATGCCTTCATCGGCATGTTCATGCTGATGGGAATCGTGAAGAAGAATGGAATCCTGATCGTGGATTTCGCGCAGCAGCGCGTCGTGCACGGAATCCCGGACGATCAGGCGATTCACGACGCCAGCATGGAGCGGTTCCGGCCGATCGTGATGACCACGCTCGCGGCGCTGATGGGCGTGATGCCGATCGCGCTGGGCTTTGGCGCCGACGGCTCATCGCGCCGTCCGCTGGGCCTCGTCGTGGCCGGAGGATTGGTGGTTTCTCAATTCCTCACGCTGTATGTGACGCCGGCGATTTATCTGTATCTTGAAGAGTTTCAAGAGAAGGTGCTGGATCGCACCACTTTCTTCCGCTCGCACCGCGAGCGCCCGCCACAGCCGGGCGAAGCGCCCGGTCTTGCGGGCGGTGGGCAAGGCTCCAATGTTTAGAGCGATCCGCAGCGGACGTGTGAGCGTGGCCGGGCGATCATCCGCGCGCGCCGCTTTTTTCGCCATGTGCCTGCTCGCAAGCGGGTGCACCATCGGCCCGAAATATCAAAAGGCGCCGGTGGAGACGCCCACGACTTACAAAGAAGCGGGCGACTGGAAAGTTGCGCAGCCGCAAGACACGACGAATCGCGGAAAGTGGTGGGAAGCTTTCAACGATCCGCAATTGAACGCGCTCGAAGATCAGGTCAACGTCTCGAATCAAAACATCGCCGCGGCCGCCGCGAATTTTCTTTCCGCGCGCGCCCTGGTGAAGCAGGCGCGGGCGCAATTGTTCCCGAGCGCCGCGACGCAGCCTTCGATCACATACACGCACCAACCGTTCGTTGTTGCCGCGCCAACTAGTTCCACAACTGGTGGGACGTCGGGATCGAGCAGCTCCGGAAATCTTTTCGAGAGCGGAACGTTCGCTGAATACGTGTTGCCATTCGATGCCTCATGGACACTCGATCTCTGGGGCCGCATCCGAAATGGCGTGAAAGCGACCGTGTTTGCGGCGCAGGCTTCCGCCGCGGATCTTGAAAGTGTCCGCCTGACGGCGCAAGCCGAAGTCGCGGTCGATTATTTTTCCATCCGCACGCAAGACGCGCAGCAGGCGCTTCTGGACCAAACCGTGAAGGCCTACCAAGACTCGTACGACATCGAAAAAGAACGCTTCGATGCGGGTCTCAGCTCGAATGAAGACGTGAAGCAAGCGGAAACGCAACTGGAAACTGCGCAGGCGCAGGCCGCTGACCTGGGCATCTTGCGGGCTCAATACGAACACGCCATCGCTTTGCTGGTGGGCAAGCCGCCGGCGGAATTTTCGCTACCGGCTCACGCGCTGGAAGCAAATCCGCCGGCGGTTCCCGCCGAAATGCCATCGCAATTGCTCGAGCGGCGCCCGGATGTCGCCGCCGCGGAACGCAGCATGGCGGAGGCCAACGCCAACATCGGAGTCGCTAAAGCCGCGTATTACCCCACGATCACATTGACCGCGGCGGGTGGCTTTGAAGCGGTGTCGGCGGCGAGCTGGTTTACGTGGCCGAGCCGCTTCTGGTCGGTCGGGCCGGGCCTCGCGGAAACTCTCTTCGACGCAGGAGCGCGAAGAGGAGCCGTGCAACAAGCGCAGGCCGCGTACGATCAGACGGTCGCGCAATATCGGCAGACGGTGCTGACGGGTTTCGTGCAGGTGGAGGACAATCTTGCGGCGCTGCGAATTCTGGCGGAGGAAACAAAGAAGCAAGACGCCGCAGTGGATTCCGCGCAAGCGAATCTGACGCTGGCGACGGATCGTTACAAAGTCGGCGTGGATCCCTATCTAAACGTGATCACCGCGCAGACGACACTTCT
>JBEKDK010000173.1:0-4156 GCA_050014395.1 Candidatus Acidiferrales bacterium
AAGGAGATCGTCGTGCAGGGCGGCCGGGCGAAGGGAGTGCTGCTGCAAGACGAAACGGTGGCCGCCGCCGATATCGTGCCGCTCCCGCCGCCCGCGCTCGAATCATTCAATGGCTTGGGCGGCTTCGCGGATCGCGGACGCGAATACGTCACCGTGCTCAGCGAAGGCCTGCGCACGCCCGCGCCGTGGATCAACGTGATTGCGAATCCCTCATTCGGTTTCCTGGTGTCGGAATCCGGCTCGGGCCACACGTGGTCGCTCAATAGCAGCGAAAATAAGCTCACGCCATGGTCCAACGATCCCGTAAGCGATCCGCCCGGAGAAGCCATCTACATCCGCGATGAAGCGACGGGCGAATTCTGGACGCCGACCGCGCTCCCGATTCGCGACGAACTCGCTCCGTACATGGCGCGCCACGGCCAGGGTTACAGTCGATTCCATCACGGCTCGCACGGCATCTTGCTTGACCTGGTGCAGTTCGTGCCGCGCGAAGATCCGATCAAGATTTCCCGGCTGATTCTCGAAAATCGTTCGGGACGCCCGCGGCGCCTCTCGATCACCGGTTATGCCGAATGGGTGCTGGGTACATCGCGCGGCGCCTCTGCGCCCACGATCGTCACCGAACTCGATGCGCAGTCCGGGGCGCTGTTTGCACGCAGCGCGTGGGGCGGAGAATTCGGTGGACGCATCGCCTTTGCGGATCTCGCCGGAAAACAAACATCGTTCACCGGAGATCGCGCGGAATTTCTGGGCCGCAACGGCACACCGGAGAGCCCTGTGGCGCTCGAACGCGGCGGCCCGCTTTCCGGCAGGGTCGGAGCCGGCCTTGATCCCTGCGCGGCGCTGGAGACCTCGATCGAATTGCGCGCCGGTGCGCGCGCCGAAATCGTGTTCTTCCTCGGCCAGGCCGAAAACAAAGATCAAGTGCGCGCGCTGCTGGCCCGCTATCGCGCCGCCGACTTGGACGCAACTCTCGCGAGCGTTACCGGCCGCTGGGAAGAAGTGCTCAGCACAGTGCAAGTCTCGACGCCCGATCGGGCGATGGATCTGCTCCTGAATCGCTGTCTGCTTTATCAAACGCTGGCGTGCCGCGTGTGGGCGCGGGCGGCGTTCTACCAATTGAGCGGCGCGTACGGCTTCCGCGATCAACTCCAGGACGTCATGGCGCTGTGCGTCGCGGACCGCAAAGCCGCTCGCCAACACCTGCTGCTCGCTGCCAGCCGGCAATTCACCGAAGGCGATGTGCAGCATTGGTGGCATCCGCCCTCCGGGCGCGGCGTGCGCACGAGAATTTCCGACGATCTGCTGTGGCTGCCCTACGCCGTCGTCCAGTTCATCGAGGTCACCGGCGACATGACCGTGCTCGATGAATCCGTGCGATTCCTCGATGGCGAAGTGCTGGCCCCAGGACAAACCGATGCCTATTTCGAGCCGCGCGTGTCGGAAACTTCCGCGTCATTGTTCGAGCATTGCGCGCGCGCGCTTGACCACAGTCTCGCCGTCGGCAGCCACGGCCTGCCATTGATCGGCACCGGCGATTGGAACGACGGTCTGAATCGCGTCGGCGAGCTCGGCAAGGGCGAAAGCGTCTGGCTCGGATGGTTCTTGCATTCGATTCTTTGGGAATTTGCGAAAGTCGCGGCCGCGCGCGGCGAGCACCAACGCGCCGAAACTTGGCGTCTGCACGTGAGCGCGCTCAAGGCCGCGCTCGAGCGCGAAGCTTGGGACGGCGGATGGTATCGCCGCGCTTACTTCGACGATGGCACGCCGCTCGGCTCAGCCGTCAACGCGGAATGCCGCATCGATTCCATCGCGCAAACCTGGGGAGTGATGAGCGGCGCCGCCGAGCCCAGCCGCGTGGCCCGTGCGATGGCCGCCGTCGATGAACATTTGGTGCGCCGGCCCGAAGGCCTCGTCCTGCTGCTCACGCCGCCCTTCAATCACGCGCCGCAAGATCCCGGCTACGTGAAAGCCTACGTTCCCGGCATTCGCGAAAATGGCGGTCAATACACGCACGCCGCGGCCTGGGCGGTAATTGCGTTTGCGGAGCTGAGCGACGGCGATAAAGCCGTTGAGCTTTTCCGCATGCTCAATCCCATCGCGCGCACCGATTCGCGATCGAGTGTGCAGCGCTACAAAGTTGAACCCTACGCTCTCGCCGGCGACGTTTACTCCGAGGCGCCGCACGTCGGCCGCGGCGGCTGGACTTGGTACACAGGTTCGGCGGGCTGGCTCTATCGCGCAGGAGTGGAATGGATTCTCGGCTTCCGCGTCCACGGCACGACGCTCTCCATCGATCCGTGCATCCCGCGAAACTGGCCGGGCTACTCGATCGACTTCCGCTATCACTCGGCGACGTATCGCATCGTCGTTGACAACCCGTCGAGCGTCACTCGCGGCGTCGCGCTCGCCGAACTCGATGGCAAATTGCTGCGCGGCCCCGCCACGATTCAGCTCGCCGACGACGGCATCGTGCATCGATTCCACATTGTATTGGGTTAACGGCGCGGCGATCGGATCGGCGCTGAGCCGCGAAGCAATCGAAAAAAAGTGGTGCCCAGGGTGGGAGTCGAACCCACAAGTCCTTTCGGACAGGGGATTTTAAGTCCCCCGCGTCTGCCATTCCGCCACCCGGGCTTTTGACAATCAACCGTATACTACGGTACGTGCCGCCGCAAGATCGGCGGTATCGCGCGCGTCGCGCACACGGCAACGCCCTACGTGATTGGCAAGCGCGCGCCGTATCGCGGCCTCGTGCTAAGTGCCAGCTTCGGTTGCGCGGCCTTCCAGGAAAGAAAACATCACCGGCATCACAAGCAGCGTTATGAAGGTTGAAAGCAGAAGGCCGCCGATCACAGCCAGCGCCAGCGGCTTCTGCAATTCGGCGCCCGAGCCCCAGCCCAGCGCTAGCGGCAGCAAGCCGAACAGTGTGGCGAGCGTGGTCATCAAAATAGGCCGCAGGCGAATGCGTCCGGCGGCGATTAGCGCCTGATCCAGCGGCATGCCCTGCTCTTTCCAGAGCTTTTCCATGTACTCGAACAGGATTATGCCGTTTTTCACCACCAACCCAATCATCAGGATGATGCCCATGAACGACGAGACGTTCAGCGGCGTGCCCGTCGCCACCAGCATCGCAAACACGCCCACCAAGGCCAGCGGTGCGGCCGAAATAATAATCAGCGCCGGCCGATACTCCCGGAATTGGATCACGAGCACGGTGAATACGGCCGCCAGCGCGAGTCCGAGCACGGACAACAGCTCGTGGAAAGATTGCTGTTGGCTCGCGTACTGCCCGCCGATCTCGTAGGTGCAACCATCGGGCAATTTTGTTTTCGCCAGCACATTCTTAACGTCTGCAATCGCGCTGCCCAGGTCGCGATTTTCAAGACGCGCCGTCAAATCCACCATCAAGCGCTGGTTCTCTCGCAAGATCTTGTTTTCCCCGCGCACCTGTGTAACCGAAGCGAGCGATGAGAGCGGCACAACCTGGTGGTCCGGCGTGACGATGGGAAATTGCTGAATGTTGTTCAGATCGGAGCGGAAGGAATCCGGGAATCGCACGCGGATGTCCACCGTATGGTCGGCTTCGCGCAGCGAAGTCTCCGTCAGCCCGAGGAGCCCCGCGCTCACCTGCTGCGAAACTGTATCCACCGTCATCCCAAGGCGTCCTGCTGAGCTTGGGCTCACGCGATAGACGATTTCGGGATTGCCTTTCTCGATCGATTTGAAATCCACGACGCCGGGAACTTTCTGAATCAGCGGCCCGACTTGATTGGCCGCCTGTTCTAGCACGTTCAAATCGTTGCCGAAAATTTTGATCTCGATGGGTTCAGGCGAGCCCTGCAAATCGCCGAGCATGTCCTGCAAAATTTGGCTGAACTCCACCTGAACGCCGGTGATGTTGGCGGCGATCTGTCCGCGCAGGTCGTCGATGATTTCGTCGGTTGTGCGCGAGCGCTGCGCGCGCGGCTTCACGCGTACCAGGATGTCGCCGACGTTTTGCTCCGTGGCATACAAACCCATTTCCGCTCCGGTACGGCGAGAAAACGATTCCGTCTCCGGCATTTTGGCGATCTTCTGCTCGATTTCGCGGACGATTCGGTCGGTCTCATTCAGCGAGGTCCCTGCCGGCGTAATGTAATCTACGACGTAGCCG
>JBEKDK010000174.1:0-4119 GCA_050014395.1 Candidatus Acidiferrales bacterium
CATTACGTGCTCGCCGTCATCGGCGCGCTGTATATCGTGCCGTCGCTCTACTATTATTTCCGCGTTGTGGTGCACGCTTGGCTGAAAGACAGCACCGACGTGAGCCGCGTTCCGATCTCGATGGCTCAGACGGTGGCGCTCACGGTGCTGTGCTTTGTGACGCTGGCCGCCGGAATCTATCCCGAACCATTTGTAAAGTTGGCCGCATATTCACTCTTCATCCCGTTTGGCCCGATTGGCCACTGATCCACGTCCGCCGTCCGCAGACCCGCCAACGGGCGGGCTGAGCGGCGGTGCGCTCCGGCAACTTGCCAATGTGCTCGACCTGCCGATTGTGATGGTTGGGTCGGTGGTGATCGGCGGCGGACTGGGCTATCTGCTCGATCGCTGGCTGCACACCGCGCCGATTTTCCTGCTGATATTCGGTGCGCTCGGCTTTGCCGGTGGCATTTACGAGGTGATTCACCGGCTGACGGGAAAGCGCGCGCGCGATGGGCAATGAGGCGTTTGGCAGCGCGACACTGCGCCGCATCGAATGGCTGACGCTGGCGCTCGGCGCCGCGGGATGCGTGGCCGCGGGCTGGCGCTGGGGATGGCGCGGCGCGGTGGGACTGGCGATCGGCGCGCTTCTGTCCTGGATCAATTTTCGATGGCTTAAGGGCAGCGTACTGGCGTTCGGCCGCGCGGCGACGGCGTCGGTAGCCGCGGGCGGAAATCCGCAGGCGGGGCGCGTGCCGAAGTCGGCGTACGTGAAATTTTTCGGGCGCTTCGCTTTGCTGCTCGTCGCTGTGTATGTTATTCTCACGCGTTCCGCACTTCCCGCCGTTCCACTTCTGGCTGGTCTGTTCGCATCGGCCGCCGCGGTCGTCGTGGCGCTTCTGTGGGAACTGGCGGCGGGCGGAGCGGGGCAGGGCGCGGGAGGGAAGTCGTAAGCGCCCGGGGCCCGAGTTGGACGAGAGGACATGGAAGAGCAAATTCTAGGCATCACGAAATTGGTGAATTGGCTGCTGGCGAAGCCGGCGCTGGCGTTGCTGGCGGCGCTGCATATCACGCCGTCAAATCCGCAATATCCCATCCCCAATCACATCGCTATGGAGTTGCTGGTTTTCATCGTGTCGATCGTTTTTTTCCTGTGGCTACGGGCGCGGCTTTCCGTGGAAAATCCCGGTGCGACGCAGCAGTGCATGGAAGCGCTGCTGCACAACTCGATGTCCATGGGCGTCGCCGACTTGCTGGATAACAACGTCGGCCACGAGGGCATGCGCTACTTGCCGATGATCGGCTCGATCGGCCTGTTCGTGCTGATCTGCAACCTAATCAGCCTTGTGCCGGGCCTGGCTTCTCCGACCGCGGTAGTTTCCGTGCCGCTCGGCTGCGCGATCGTGGTTTTTCTCTACTACAACTGGTCCGGCCTGCGGAAGCACGGCCCGATTCATTACGGCGCGCATTTCATGGGGCCGAATGTATATCTTTCGCCGCTGATGGTCGTGGTGGAGTCGGTGAGCCATCTGGCGCGGTTGCTCTCGCTCACAGTTCGTCTTTGGGTGAACATGATGGTGAGCGAAATGCTGTACACGATCTTCCTGGGATTGACGCTGGCGCTTTTCCTTTTCGCCGGCCATGCGAGTCCTGTGGGATACATTTTGGCGCCGGTGCCGCTGGTGGCGCCGGCCGTGTTCATTTTGCTGCATGTTTTCGTGGCGTTCGTTCAGGCGTTCGTATTCACGATTCTGCCCGTGATTTATCTGAGCGGCGCCGTCGGCGAAAGCCATTGATAGTGGTGATTCATACAGTTCATTGATACAGGCATCATTCGCCGCGCTGCGCGATCCCGGCTGCATGAGGATGTCGGGAGCCACCTCCGGCCGGCAATTTCTGAGCAAAGGAGAATTACATCGATGAAGAAGAACATGAAGACTTACGCCACATTCGTGCTGATCGTCCTGGCGGCGATGCTGCTGGCGCCTTCAGCGTTTGCGCAATCGACCGCGGGCGGCGCAGCGGGCACGCCCGTGAACTGGGTGGCGATCACCGCCGGATTTGCGATGGCCATCGCCTCCGCGGCTGGCGGATTCGCGCAGGCCAAGGCTTCGGCTGCGGCTTCGGAAGGAATGGCGCGCAATCCAGGCGCCGCCGGCGTGATCACCAACATGCTGATTTTGGCGCTGGTGCTGATCGAATCGATGGCGCTGTACACCTTTGCCATCATCTTCATCAAAGTTAAGTAGACGCGTAGAACGAATTCGATTCAAACGGCTCGAATCCCTTGCACGGAGATTCGGGCCGATTTGTTTTTGGGATCAGCGATTTCCGGGATTTGCGGTCAGCGCAGAGAAGCGGCGGCGCGGGCGGCCCAGCCGGCTAGCTGGGCGGGGAAGAGGCCGAAGAAGATTGTTCCGGCGGCGGCGGCGAGCAGGGCAATGACGGCGCTGGCGGGCACGGCGAAGCGCGGCGTTTCCTCCTGCGGCTCGCGCATGTACATCACGACGATCACACGCAAGTAATAATACGCGCCGATGATGGTGTTGACAGCGATCGCCAGCGCGAGCCAAATCATATCCGATGAGAGCGCCGCACCAAACACGTAAAACTTCGCGACGAAGCCCGCCGTGATCGGCAAGCCAAGCAGCGAAAAAAGGAACAACGATAGGCACGCCGCCGCCACCGGTTGACGCGTTCCCAGTCCGGCGAAATCCGAAAGTTCCTGGCGCTGCTCGCCCGGGCCGGAAATGTGCGCCACGATCAAGAAAGCGCCGAGTTTCATCAGCGCGTACGCCGCCAAATAGAACAGCGCCGCGGCGATGCCTTTCGTCCAGAGGTCCGCGTTACCGGATGCCGCTGCAGCGGCCGCTAGCCCCGCGAGGATGTAGCCAGCGTGTGCGATGGAGCTGTAGGCCAGCAGGCGCTTGAGGTTCGATTGCGCGAGCGCCGCCAGGTTGCCGGCAAACATAGAAAGAATCGCGACGGTCCACAGCGCCCACAACCACAGTCCCGATGCAACGCCGACGCTTGCGAGGATACGCAGCAGCACCGCGAACGCCGCTGCCTTGGGCGCGGTTGAAAGCAGCGCGGTGACCGGGGCCGGAGCGCCCTGATAAACGTCAGGCGTCCAAATCTGAAATGGCGCGGCGGAAACTTTGAAGCCGAGCCCCACCAGCACGAGGCCCAGGCCCAAGGGTAGAAGAGCCGGCGTGACTCCGGCGTGCGAGGCCGAAATTTGGTCCAGGCGCGTTGTGCCGGAGGAGCCGTAGAGCATCGCGATGCCGTACAAGAAAAATGCCGTGGCAAACGAACCGAGCAGGAAATATTTCATCGCGGCTTCATCCGAAAGCGGCGAATCGCGGCGATAGCCAACCAATACGTAACTCGCGATGGAGCTGATCTCGAGGCCGATGAAAATCGTCACCAGCTCCGTGGCGCTGGCCATCACGCACATGCCGGTGGCCGCAAACAGCACCAGCGCGCAGAATTCGCCAGGAGCCATGCTGTCGCGCTCGAGATATCCGGCCGAGCCTAATAGCACCAGCAGCGCCGCGCCCAGAATCACGCAATCCAAATACACGCTGAAGGCGTTTTTCGCGATCAGGCCGTAGAAAGCCGGGCCGGCATTTCCGCGATGATGAATTGTGGCCACGAACGCCACGGCCACGCCGGCGATTGAAATGTATGTGAGCCAGCGCGCCCCGCGAGGTTGCGCCGCTCCGATGGCGCTCTCGAAAAACGGCGCAGCCATCATCACGACCACGCCGAAGAACGTGAGGATAATCTCCGGCGCGAGGCGCGCGATCTCTGCGTGCGAAGGGAACATGACTAGTCGCCAGCCCTTCGCGCAGGCTTCGCCGGGGGCGCGGCCGAATGCGCGGCTGCCGGCAGCCCGATTTCCGGCACGGGTGGCAACGCCGGGCCCGCGCCTGCGTCATACGAGGGCGTCGCGTGCTCCATCGAATTGAGCATGTAGGTTACGGAAGGCTCGATGCGCCGCGTGAATCCGGTCGAGCCAATGCCCATCCACAAAATCATCGCGGCCATCACGAATAGCAGGCCGCGCTCGCGCAGCGATGCGTCCGGCAGCGAGCGATTGCGATCCTGCGTGACCGGGCCGAAGAACACTCGCTGATA
>JBEKDK010000175.1:0-4111 GCA_050014395.1 Candidatus Acidiferrales bacterium
CGCTTGGGCTTCAAAGGTCGGAATAAGGCCAAGCAAGCGGGGAAAAAGGGAGTTGTTGTCCGCGAAGTGCCGTTCGATGACGATCTCGTGCGCGGGATTTGCGAGATCTACAACGAAAGTCCTGTTCGTCAGGGTCGACCGTTCCCGCATTACGGAAAGAGTTTTGATGTTGTGCGCAAGATGAGTGCGACATTCCTGGATTCCAGCATTTTCATCGGAGCGTTTGTTGGCGAGGAGCTGATCGGCTTCATCAAGTTGACGAACGACGAGAATCAGACTCAATCGGGCATCATGCACATCGTCTCGAAGATCAAGCATCGAGATAAGGCGCCGACGAATGCGCTGGTTGCGCAAGCGGTTCGATCTTGCGCGGACCGGAAAATTCCGTATCTCGTGTACTCGAATTTCGCTTATGGGAAAAAGGAAACCAGCAGTCTGAGCGATTTTAAAGAACGCAATGGGTTTGAGCGAGTCGATGTGCCTCGCTACTATGTGCCATTGACCGCTCTGGGGCGAATTGCGTTTCGCCTGGGCCTTCACCACAAACTCGTTGATCTTCTTCCCGGACCCGTATTGTTGAAGGCCCGAGAAATGCGGGACTCGTGGTACAACCGCAAGTTCCCCGTCCGGACGCAAGATTCTTAAAGGGAAGTGCTTTGCCTGGAATCGTTGGAATCGTAACCAAGAGGTCGAGGGATTGGGCTGAGCCACAACTGACGCGCATGGTTGAGGCTCTCCGGCACGAGCCTTTCTACGTGACGGGAACGTGGATCGATGAATCGCTCGGGGTATATGTCGGCTGGGTTGCACGGAGAAATTCCTTTGCGGACGGGATGCCCGTCCGGAATGAACGCCATGACGTCACTCTCACTTTTTCTGGAGAGGAGTATCCCGAGCCCGGAACCGCGCGACGCCTCAAAGAACGCGGGCATGATTTTGAAGTTGAGGGTCCCTCTTATCTAGTCCATCTGTATGAGGAAGATTCCTGCTTCCCCAAGAACCTGAACGGTCGGTTTCAAGGATTGGTCGCCGATCTCGCGCGTGGCACCGCGACACTGTTCAACGATCGTTTTGGCTTGCAGCGCATTTATTACCACGAGGCCGCGGATGCGTTTTATTTTTCCGCAGAGGCCAAGGCAATCTTGGCGGTCCGGCCCGAATTGCGGAGTGCCGATCCGCGCGGATTGGGTGAGTTCATCACGTGCGGCTGCGTTCTCGAGAATCGCACCCTCTTTCGTGGAATTTCCGTGCTGCCGCCGGCGTCGGCTTGGAGTTTTCGCGGCGGCACGATCGAGAAAAAAGCTAGCTATTTCGAGCCACGCGAATGGGAAGAACAAGAGCCACTTGACGCGGAAAGCCACTATAGCCAGCTGCGCGACGTTTTCACGGCGAATCTGCCGCGTTATTTCAATGGCAGGGAACGCATCGGTGTCTCGCTCACGGGCGGACTCGATACGCGGATTATTATGGCGTGGCGCAAGGCGCCTGCCGGTTCGCTGCCATGCTACACGTTCGGCAGCATGTATCGCGAGAATCAGGACGTGTACCTCGCTCGTCGAGTCTCCGAGATTTGTGACCAGCCGTATCAGGTCATCACCGTCGGCGACGAGTTCCTGTCCCAATTCGCGCACTATGCCGAGCGCTCGATCTATCTGACGGACGCGTGCGTGGACGTCAGCCGTTCTCCGGATCTTTATGCGAACGAGAAGGTTCGGGAAATCGCTCCGGTGCGAATGGTTGGGACGTATGGCAGCGAAATGCTTCTGCACGCGGTCATGTTCAAGCCTGGTGAAGTGGCCGAGGGCTTGTTCCGACCAGATGTTCTGCCGGAGCTTCGTGCTGCCAGAGAAACCTACGACGCGAGTCGACGCACACACCCCGTTTCGTTCGTTGCTTTTCGTCAAACGCCTTGGTACCACTACGGCGTGCTTATGTTGGAGCAGACGCAGGTCGCGGTTCGCACGCCATATCTCGACAACGATTTAGTTAAGACTATCTACAGAGCGCCCGGCTCTGTTGCAGCGAACGAAGAATCCAGAATGCGGCTGATCCGGGACGGCAACCCGGCTCTGGCGAGGTTGCGTACGGATCGTGGACTCGGTAGTTCTGCAATCGCGCGGGCCTATTTCGAGTTCACATTCAAAGCCGAGTATGCGTACGATTACGGCATGCCGCAATCGGTCGCGCAAATCGATCATTTTTTTGCGGCGCTTCATCTCGAGCGCCTCTGGTTGGGGCGCCACAAGATCTTTCACTTTCGCCTGTGGTATCGGACGGCCCTTGCGAAATACGTGCAAGAGATTCTGCTCGATCCGCGCACGCTCGCGCGCCCCTATCTGCAGCGAAGCGGCCTGGAAACCATCGTCCGCGATCATTTGAAGGGCAACCGCAACTACACGACCGAGATTCACCGGCTCCTTTCTCTTGAGCTGTTGCACAGGATTTTCTTGGACGCCAGATGACGGCGCTACACCCATGTGAAGGCACCTTTGAAAGGGCAATGGAATGAGCCCTTCGATCGCGCTTCTAATCTGTATCGTCGGAGTTGCGGGACTTTTCTATCTCGACCGAGATAATTCTGTACACACTTCACCGGCACTTTGGCTGCCTTGCATCTGGTTAGCGATCGCTGGATCGAGACCCGTCTCAGTTTGGTTCGGCATCTCCCTAGCTCCCGGAACTGATGCTCAGCTTGATGGCAGCCCGGCTGACCGGCTTATCTTCCAGGTTCTGCTGGTCGCAGCCATAACTGTGCTCATCTTCCGGGCCGAGCGGACACGTGCCTTCCTTACAGCGAACTGGCCGATCTTGATCTATCTCTTCTATTGCCTCGTGAGTGTCGTTTGGTCCGATTACCAGGAAGTTGCGGCCAAGCGGTGGATTAAGGCCATTGGTGACCTGGCGATGGTCCTCATTGTTGTAACCGACGCTTCGCCGGCGAAGGCCTTTAAGCGTCTCATTTCGCGCGTCGGTTTTGTCCTATTGCCTGCTTCCATCCTCCTGATCAAGTACTACGGCTATCTGGGCCGCGGGTATGACCCCAGTGGAGACCAGATGAATACCGGCGTGACGACAAACAAGAATTCTCTCGGCGTCATCACCTTGGTCATAACGCTGGGCGTCCTGTGGAATGTACTGGAACTTCTCCGTGCCAAGGATCGGCCGAACCGTGGCCGTCATCTCCTGGCGCAGGGCGTCCTACTTGCTTTTGGCGTGACGCTTTTGGTGATGGCGCAATCAGCCACGTCTCAAGCTTGCTTCATTCTTGGCGGCGCATTGATGCTCGTGACCAGACTGCCAATCGTCAGACGCCGCCCCGCTGCTGTACACGCGCTAGTTCTCACACTTTTTCTCGTCGGCGGGCTCACCTTTTTCTTCGGTGGCGGGGACGATGTCGTGCACGCGCTGGGAAGGCAATCGAACCTTACTGGCCGTACGGACATCTGGGCGGCGGTGATTCCAGTCGTCCCAAACAAGATTGTCGGTGCCGGGTACGAAACTTTTTGGCTCGGCCCGCGCCTGAATGCGGTATGGCACAATCTTCCTAGGTACATGTCGGTCAACGAAGCGCATAACGGTTACATTGAAATGTACCTGAATCTGGGCTGGGTAGGCGTCGGCCTGATTGCGCTGATTCTAATTACAGGCTATGGGAGAGTGGTGGGTGCCTTCCGACGCGATCCGGCGGTTGGCGGTCTGTGGCTGGCCTATTTATTCGCTGCGGCGTTTTACAGCATTACCGAAGCTGGCTTCAGGCTACTGAACCCAATATGGATATTCCTTCTCCTGGCAATTGTGGCCGCCGGTGGAGTCGCCCGCGGCGTCGGTGCGATACAACCTGTGGGCGTGACCCCTAAACGGAGTCCATGGTTGCCAGCGACATCCGCGGGGCAAATCGCTCCTTCGTCGGGCTCAACTGCAACTCGTGATTTGGCCGCTCTGAGACGTTCATGATCACGTCCAAGGCCAAAACATTTCGCAATGTCATCTACACCAGCCTCACTAAGGGCGCTACGCTGGTTTGCGTTGCTGTTACGGCCTCCGTGGTGGCCAGGAACCTTAGCCCCTCGGATTACGGCGTCGTAGGATTTGCGTACATCATTATTGTTTT
>JBEKDK010000176.1:0-4053 GCA_050014395.1 Candidatus Acidiferrales bacterium
TCACGACCAAGGACGTTGGCAAAGGTACAGGATTGGGGCTTGCTACTGTGTACGGGATCGTGAAACAGAGTGGTGGATACGTTTGGGTCTACAGCGAGCTTGGGCACGGATCTGTGTTCAAGGTCTATTTGCCGCGTATTGATAAATCGGAGCGGCACGCTCCGGCTAAAGACGTTACCCCCGAGGGCGTCAATCGATCCGAAACCGTCCTGGTGGTGGAGGATGAAGAATCCGTGAGGGCGCTGATTTGCAGCATCCTTGGGCAATACGGCTACACCGTCTTGGAAGCTGCCAATCCTGCTGAGGCCCTGAAGATTGCGCAGCAACAGCAGCCTATTCATCTGCTGCTGACGGACGTGGTGATGCCGGGAATGAGCGGACCAGCAATGGCCAAAAAGATCCAGGCGATGAGACCTGAGCTGAAAATTCTTTTCATGTCCGGCTACGCCGGAGGCTTTGGTGCGGCTCACGGACTGCTGGAAGACGGCACGCCGCTGCTGCAGAAGCCATTCTCGAAAAATGCCCTATTGCAAAGGCTGCGCGAGGCGATGGAAACACAAGAAGTAGAGGTAAAAGCGGTTTAACTGGACAGCGTCTCGCAGTTCGTTCGGCAGGCTCACGCTCGCAGAAGTCCCCCGTCAGTCGAAAACACGCCGATCGCAAGTCTTCCGCACGGTTAGCGAAGCAGAATGCGCAGCGCGATGCCCCACTTGCCCCCTTCCTGGCGCTCGATTCGCAGGATTTCGCCCACCCATTCGTGCTGCACGGGATCTCCAGCGCGGTAACCGAGGATCAGGTGAACGTGCATGCCGATGTGAAAGGGATTCTCCGGGCAAATAACGTAGAGGCCGTTGCGCGCCATGTTCAACGTCTCACCCACCTGCACGGTAGCCGCGAAATCTTCTGCGCGGATGCGGACCGGCTGAGCGATTTTCAGGCGGCGTTCGCTGCGGGTGCTTTGTGTCGGCGGAGTGGCCATGGTCGGTTTGCGTTGCCGGCCTCAATGATTAAACCCGTGAATTTGCGACAAATCTCGCCATGGATGAATTCGTGCCCTAAGGGATACCGTGTACGAGCCGGCTTCCTGTTAGATGAAACGATCCACATGCACGTTGCCGGCCTGCTCGCACTGCCGGATTCCGCGAATGAGAGTACGGCGCGACGCTCGAAACGTCCAGCGGGAACGTCGCGGCCGGCTAGGTGCGGAGGACGTCCGCGATTTCGCGCGCTACGGCGCGCGCGTGTTCGATATCGTTTGGGGCGAACGAGATCGCGGCGACGCGAGGGTGCCCGCCGCCGCCGTGCGCTTCGGTGAGCGAGGCAAGATTATGCTCGACGGCGTCGGGTTTCCACGGATTCGAACCGAGCGAGACTTTCGTGCGCGTCGGCGAGGCGCTGACGCTGATCGAATAAGTCGCCTCGGGATGCAAGAGATAGGGGATGAACTTGTTGTGGCCTTCGAGGTCGAGATCGCTCACATCAAAGAAAATCACGCCGCCGCGCGATTCCGAACGCTCGCGCAAAATTTCGATCGAGCGGCGATGGCGCTCGAGCAGCGGCCCCAGATGGCGTGCGATAAACGGCAACTTGACGATTTCGGCGAGCGGGCGCGCGGCCATCTCCGGAATCAGCCGCGCCGAAAGTCCCGCTTCCGGCGCCGCTTCGATCACCAGAGCGAGCTGCGTGGCCGGCTCGCGCAGCGCCGTCGCCGCTTCCGCGGACTCGAATTGCGCGCCGTCGATGATATCGCCCCAGTGGATCAGTTCGGCCAGCGGCGAAGCGTCAAAACCGAATTTCGCGCTGGTTATGTCAGCCACCAGCTTGGTGCAGGATTTGTAGGTGGGATCGTAGAACTTGTGGCCGGAGCGATCCTGGCGAAAATGTTCGGCGTCGGCGGGACTGAGAAACGCGCTTTGATGATGATCGAACCACCAGGTGACGCGCGGCGAGCTGGAATATTTGAAATCGACGATGGCGTTTTCATCGCCGTCGAAAATGCCGTCCTCAAAAGGCGTGGAGGCGCGATGCGTCATTCCACTGAAGTGAAATGCGGAGTTCGACTGGATACGCTCGCGAAAGAAGCGATAGAAAACCGCGGACGACGCCGCACCGTCGAAGCAGTGGTCGTGGAAACAGAGACGAACGTTCACCGGAGACGGCACGCCAAGCTCTCCTCTCCGGCGCGAAACCGGAGCCGAAACGTAAGAAGATGGACGGCTCGAAGAGGAAAGTCAAGCGGCAGGAGTGAACGCGGACAAAGCGCGCGCGTGGTGCGGCCCATCTTCGCAGACGGGCCGCACAGACGCGCAGTGAACTTCGCAGAACGATCGGGAAACGGCGTTCGAGCCTACGCCGACTTCCCAGCCAGACTGTCGGCGATTCCGGCCGCGATGGGCACACGGAATGGCTGGCGCTGGTACGCTTTAAGAATCAGCAGAATCCAAAGGATGAACCCAAGCAGCCCAATTAGAAGGTTCACTAGCCCACCTAGCATCGCGAGCATGGCGCGAAAGCCGAATTCCGGGCCCCAGCCCCAGCCGCCAAAACCTCCGAAGAACATGCTTCCGCCAGTGACAATTCCGATCAGGATTGAGAGGATTTGCAGGGCGCCGAACACTACGATCGATTGGGCGGCATTGAAGCGGACCGATGGCCGCTTGTCGATGATCAGGAAAATAATTCCTGTTACCCAGCCCAGAACGTAGCACAGCGCGCCGGCCACATTTTCCTCAAGGCCCGTGCCGCCGCTCGGGGCGCCTTGCCCCTGGTGCTGCGGAGGGGGCGCTTGTTGGTATTGCTGCGGAGCCGGTTGGCCGGCCGCGAGCGGCTGGCCGCAACGAGCGCAAAACGCGACGCCATCTTGATTCTGTGCACCACACTTGCCGCAGAAAGCCATCGAAGATCTCCTTGAAACTTCCGTGGGGCCGACTGATGGCGGGAAGGCTACCAAAAGCACGCCTTGCCCGCAAGCGCTGCTGTGAAGAACGCGGGCGCAGTCACCAGAGTCAAATTATCGGCGCGCGCTAGGTCGCGAGTCGCGCTCCGCACGCGGTGCAGAATTGCGTTCCGGCGGCCTGCGGCTTTCCGCAGCTCGTACAGAATCTGCTCGCCGGAGCGGCGGCGGGCGCAGGCGCATACGCTGCCGGTGGCGGAGGCGGCGCGGGCACGTAGGCTACCGGAGGTTGTGCAACGTGGGGCGCTTGTGGCGCAGCGCCACGCGCGGCTGGCTGCGCGGCGACGCGTGGCGCGCTCTGACCCGCCGGGGCCATCACGATTCGCGCCGCGACGGCTAGGCTGGCAAGCAGCGCGATATACGCTCCATAGCCCGTGGACAGCGCTAGCAAGCCGGTGACATCCGCACCCAACTGCTGTTTCACCAAGCTAAGCATGTGGCTGAACTCATATTCAACGGTTCCCCACCCAATCAGCCAAGCAAACAGCGGCGCGCCGTAAAGAAATTTTGCCAGCGGATGCGGAATAAACGCCGCCGCGAACGGGAGCAACACGATGCAAATGAAAACGACAAAGGCGAGAAAGCCAAAGCTGCCGGCGGCCATGTTGTTGGCCGGATCCAGACTCAGGGCGCTCCAAAGAGTGGATGACGATCCTTGCGTGGTCCCGAGGAGTGGCACCGATATGGTGAAACCGGTCAAGAAAAACCAGGAGATCCACACGACGATCGTGCCGATCAGCGCGACCAATCCCATGCGAGTGAGAATCGCACCCAATCCCTTTTGGAGAATCTCGAGCGCCTGCTTACCCTGCAGTTGCGACGTGCTCGGAGCGCCCGGAGCCTGATACTGCGCTGGAGGTTGAGCGCCCGGGGCGTGGTATTGCGGCGGCGCAGGCTGCGCCGGGGCGACCGGATGGCCGCATTTGGAACAGAAAGCGAGTCCATCCTGAACGGGTGCACCGCACTTGCTGCAGAAGACTGATCGGCCCCGGTATTTTTGATCCACTTTGAAGGTTAGTTTCCGGCAAAATCTACGCCTGAAAAGGGGGGATTTGCCGTGAAGCAGAAGCGATTCAACGTCGAACAAATTGTGGCGGTGC
>JBEKDK010000177.1:0-3961 GCA_050014395.1 Candidatus Acidiferrales bacterium
ATGCCGTCGAGCGCGCGATGGTGGTCACGCAAGGCCCTCAATTGGCCGACCGCGATTTCGCCCTTCGCGCCAATCAGTCCGAAGCCGGGCCTCGATCGCTCGAAGATGTCGAGCGCGCGCACATTCTCTCCATGCTCGATCAATGCAACGGCAATCAAACCATGGCCGCGACAATTCTCAATATCGATCGCGTGACGCTGCACAACAAGCTGAAGAAATACGGCTGGAAGAAGACTGAGAAACCGGCCATTGTCCCGTGAAGCGCATCCAGCTGCTTCCGTTCGGCGAATTTGATAAAGCGCTGCTCGCGGATCTCTCCACGGACCTCGCGCGCGTGTTGAGCGCTTCGTGCGAAATTCTGGACGCGCCGCTTGATGCGTCGCGCGCCTATAACGCCGAACGCCGCCAGTATTCCTCCACGCAAATTTTGGGGCTGATCGGCGCGCACGCCGCAACGGAGACATCGTGCGTTCTGGGCATCACCTCGCTCGACTTGTACATTCCTGTTCTGACCTTCGTGTTCGGCGAAGCGCAACTCGGCGGCGCATGCGCCGTGGTTTCCGCGCATCGCCTGATGCAGGAATTCTACGGCCTGCCGCCACATCCTGATTTGCTGCGCGCGCGCCTCTTGAAAGAAGCGGTCCATGAGCTGGGCCACACACTCTCTCTCGCTCACTGTGACGATTATGAATGCGTGATGGCCTCCTCCCACGCCGTCGAGCGCATCGACCTAAAGTCCACCGCGTTCTGCCCCGATTGCCGCTCCAAAATCTTCGACGCCGTGCCCGAAGGCAGCGGTCAGTTGCCGACGACCGGATGAATTTTTAGAATGCAATGCCCCCTTGCGTGGGTTACAGTCCGGCTATCGCACGCGACGTGACTCCCGCGGACGTTTCTTGGCCTCGCGTAGGGGCGATACGCGTGGAACTCCGCTTGCTTAGCTATACTCGGCCGATATCGGGGGCGAAATGGGAGTTCCGATAGACCTTCGACGATGCGTCGCGCGGATTCTCAACGCGCGGCGATTCATTCTCCAAGCTGGGGCTTTAATGTGCGCGCTAGCTGCAATTTCGCTCTGCGGGTCGCAGTATTGGGACTCAATCGCGCTCGCGCGCCAGAGCGCATCCACTCCGCCCGCCCCGATCGCCCATCAATCGCAGCCGTCGACCGCGGCATCCGGCCCCAACCAAGCAAGCGCTAGCGCCCAAGCCAGCGATCCCGGTGCGTCAATTTCTGGACACGTGTGTCGCGCAGACACAGGCGCGCCGCTGGCTGGAGTCATCGTTGAACTCGAGGTGCCCGAATTGACCCAGTGGCAGTCTCACGGCGGGCCAACCGTCGACGCGGTGCGCACCGGGCCCGATGGCGCATACAAATTTTCCGGCGTGGATCCGGATCGATATACGGTTGTCCCGCGCGCTCCCGATTCCTTCGTGCCTCAATGGTCCACGCGGCCGATGAATGTGTCCGCGGGGCAGGCGATCGAGAATGTCGATTTTAGTTTGCAACCTGCCGGTACGGTCTCCGGCAGCGTCCACGATCAAGACGGCGATCCCATGCCTGCGTTCCAGGTTGAGATTCGTTGCCCTAACCCGCGAAAGCCGAATGCGCCGCCGGTTTCTGTTGCAATGCAGTCCACCGACGAGCAAGGATATTTTCGCATTGCCGGTCTCGCGCCCGGGGATTGTTACGCAGATCTCCTGGGCATGCCGCAGCCTGCTCCCGGGTGGCCGGACCATATCGTCTATTACCCGAACGCAACTTCGATCGAGGAAGCGCACATCGTCCACGTAACGCCGGGATCGGAGACTCGCGGCATCGACTTCCATTTTTCCTTCACGCCATCCGGCGCGATGGCGCCGTCTGGATCGGCGTCGCAGCCCGCACCAACGCAGCCGCCCGAAGATGCGTCGGTGGGTTCGGTTTCGGGGAGCGTGTTTCGCGCAGATACCGGAGCGCCTGTGGCGGGCGCAATTCTCACTCTGTCTTGTTGCGCTTACAACGGGACGCCCCGCGAGCATTCCGTCGCGCCGCAACTCACGCGATCCGGCGCCGATGGATCCTACCGGTTTTTCTCCGTTGTGCCCGGCGGGCACACGCTTCGCGTGGCTCGCACTGGCTTCGTGGCGATGGATTACGGTAGGCCAGCTGATGGTGGGGCCGCCTCTCCGGGCATCATTTCTGTGACGGCCGGACAATCTGTCACCGGCATCGATTTTCAGTTGTCCCCTGCGGGCGCGATATCCGGCAGCGTTCAAGACGCCGCAAACTTTCCCACCGAGGGAATGAGGGTCGAAGTCAGGAATTCGGGCTCAGATCGGGACATGCCGGCTCGGTCCGATGCTACTGTGGGCGCGCAGGGCCTGTTCCGATTGGCAGATCTGCCGCCGGGGGACTACTACGTCGATATCGATCCGGTTGGCCCAGACATGTCTCAGTTAGGCTACTTCCCGGTGTTTTATCCAAATGCGGACTCGATCGAGCAAGCGCAGATCGTGCACGTGAAAGCCGGCGAAGAAACTTCCGGAATTCATCTTACGGTCTCCGCGCACCCGACGTATAGCGTGACCGTCAAGGTCGCTGGAATCGCAGACGCCGGAAGCGACACTGGTTGCTTGGTCTCGATCTCTCCCGCCGACCCCGATCAGCAGGAGATCCAGCGCGCTGATCCTCGTTCCCACGTGCTCGCTGACGCGCAAGGCGTCGCGAAGTTCCACGGAGTCCGAGCCGGGAACTACCGGATCATAATTCAAGCCGCAAACATCCACATGAGGAACGGACAGATCGGCGGATATTCCAGCGGACGGCTACTCGGCGACGCGACCGTTCAAGTTTCAAGCGCCAATGTGACCGTCGAAATTCCGGTCTCCGTGTTTACGCCCAATGAACACCCCAACTAACCCGCTCGATCGCCAACGTTCGCCACGAAAGATTGCGGAAGGAGCGCGAGTCCCAATGCGCCTGAAGCACGCGGTGGGAGTTTGCCTGCTAATGGTGTTCGGTTTCCCAGCGCTGGCTCAAGACAATCGCCAGCCGCCGATCCCGGTTCGGCAGCTCGATCCCGGCGAGCTCGGCAAACCAGGCTTTCATTTCGCCGCCGGCGTCCCGGCAGTTGTGAATTTAATTCCGCACGGCGCCGGAGCACGCAACGGTCACTTGTGGATCGGCAATACCGGCACGTCGACTCGCATCGTCGGCGAAGTCGATGGCCCCGCACCGGATTGGCCGACGGACGCCAACTCGATTCTGTCTAAAGATCACGTCGAGGTTTGGCTCGCGGGCCCAGCCGATGTCGAAATGCCGCCGCTCTCGTGGGACAGCGGAATGGCCGGTACTGCTCAAACTGCGCAAGACTGCAACGACCTCGGGGGTTCTCCGGGGGCCCAAACGGATTACTCGCAACAATGCCGTGAATGGTTCGAAACGCTGCAGGATTATCGCCCGCTTTTCAGCCGCCTCTTTGTTCGCCAATGGCTGTTGGCGGACGGGGTCTCCGCCGAGTCCTTCGCCACGCCCGCATACGAACGCATCGCCAAAGATTATGGTGAAAATATCGCCGCGCTTCAGCCGCACGGAACGCTCCGTTTCCACTCTGAGGTTCGCCCGGGCAAGCCCGGGTATATTTTTGAAATCGACATCCCCTACACCGCGTTTCCTCCCTTGAACGCCGCCGAAGTGAGCGAGCTGCGCTTGATGGTGGACGTCTTTAGCGCGGCGGCGGCCGGCAGAAGGGAAGGGGCGTTCGCCACAACCTCAAGCGCCAGAGCCTTCGGAAATCCGGGCACATTCAACATTCTGCACTTGGATCGGCCTATCTCATTTGAGCTGAGCCCTTGCCATCCGCCGATGCACGGAGTGACCGTAGATTGGTCCTCTGAGTATCCTGCCTGGTTCATTCCCTCAAAACCGATCGGTGAGTATCAAGCCGACGCATTCTTGATCGAGGATTGGGACTGGCCCG
>JBEKDK010000178.1:0-3806 GCA_050014395.1 Candidatus Acidiferrales bacterium
CAAAGAAGTTCCTCCTTGCGTGCAAGATCGAAAACTGCTGGCTCCGCATATTGTCGTAATTCCGAAGCCCGAGACGGCCACTCCCACTACGTTGCAAGACACACCGCAGACACCCGTAGCGCCCGACGAATGCGAAGACGCGGCACGCAACTGCGAGGAACTCGGGCGTCAGGTGGGCATCACGAATGAAGAGGCGAGCAAGGCGTTGGATGAGTATCTCTCCGCGCGCGACCACGCGATCGCCCTCGATTGGGCGGCGGAAGCGGATTGCGATGGCGCCCAGCAGCTCAGCGACCAGCTTGCGGCCGCAAACGCGTTATGGCTGCCGGGAACGGATTTCGACATTCAATCACTGATGGACGAGGTCGATCGGGCGTGGGCTGGTTGCCGCGAGTCGGACGAAGAGTGGTATGCAGCCGATGCGAATGCGAAGGAAGCGGAAGCGGCGATGAACGCGGCAGTGGCCGCCGCGTCAGCCGCTTTTGAAGCTTACCAAGAATGCAAGAATCACAAGCCAAAGAAGTGCAAGCCCGCGCCCCAAACTCCTGCAGACACCGATAATCCGCCGGATGCGTCGAAATCGTGGAAGCCATGGCCAGTTGAGCCGGAGAGCGATAGCGCCGCTCCGACTGGCGGCACGCCGAAAAAATCGGCCTCGCCAAAATTCCCGCCGATTATGCTTCCTCCGCCAAAGGTGGAGACTCCCACGACGCAAACAAAACCTCCGTGCCCGGTGACGCCAGACGATTGCGAAAACCTTAGACGAATCTGGAAACAGAAGGAGGCCGAAGCCGCCACCGCGCAGGCCGATGCCGATGAGGCCACGGCTTACGCCAAATCGGTGGGGAAGGCCGCGGGCGACGCCGCGACGGCGTCCGTGGGCCAGAAGGCCGGCAAGAGCGTGGAAGATGCGGCAGCGGCGATGGCGATTGCGGCGGGAGCCGAAGAAAACGCCGAGAATCTGCAAAAAGCCGCGGATCAGGCGAAAGCCGCCGCAGCCGCAGCGAAGCAGGCGTACGACGATTGTGTAAGAGCGCTCGCGGAGTGCGCGAGGAAGGAAAGGGCGGCCGCCACCGGCGGCGCTCCGCACACGCAATCGAAGGGCTGCGCGCCATTTCCAGAGAACTGCGATGGGTATAAGGCGCAGTACGACTTTCTGAACAACGCGGCCGTAATGGCGCAAGCAGAGGCCGATCGCGCGAAGGCCCAACAGGATTTGAACAACAAGCAAGCCGACGCTCTGGAGAAAGACGCGGCGACGGCACAGAACTTCGCCAATTGGCAAACATCACGCGCAAAAGAGTGGCGAAACATGGCCGGGGACATGGCCGCGATCGCCGCTCGTGATTTGGAAATTCGGAATCAGTACCCCACCGGGAGCCCGAATTGGAATTCCTGGAACGATGCGTCGCAGGCGGACGTGAAAGAATCAAATTCCAGAAGCGCGTACGCCAACGAGCTGGAAGCTACAGAACTGAAATACGACATGGAAGCGACGAGACTGAAAACGGAAGCCGCTCAGTTGCGGAGCGCGACGAGCGATGCGCAGGCCAAAGCCGACCAAGCCAAGGCTACAGCGACTTCGGCGCTGTACGCGTGGAAGGACTGCGTGGCGCGCGAACAAAAGTACTACGAGGATTGCCAGAAAAAAGCCGGCGCGAGCGGAACTCCGTAGAATGCCGCATGCGTTGGCGCAGGCGAAACAATTTGAACGGAGGGCGACGAGATTGCGTTATTTGGCGCCGCCGTCTCCGTAACACTTCAACGTGTTTCCGCATCTATGTGGATGGCTAACGCTTGGTGTGATGCCGAATTTCTGAATCATCCAGTTTTTCAAGCATGTTCGAGAGACAAGCGGAACTGAAAAGTCGCTCCCACTTTCGGCCAGCGGACGGATGCGGCGACCAAAATCGGCCGCCGCATCGCGTCACGCGAGTTACTGCGAATCGGGAACGTGGAACGTCCTGACATCGACTGCCGGTACGGCTTTTTCGCTGTGCGGCGTTCCTTCGGGAACCCAATCGTAAGGAACCGGTTGAGCGCGGTAGACGAAATTAGTCGAGAATTCTTGTCCTGGGACAAACGCCAATCGCCCGAAGTAAGGACTGACGTATTCCCAGACGATTTCGCCCTTTGGCGTCACCTGGAAAAACCGTCCATTCGTGCCTTCGTCGATCAGGGTATTGCCGTTCGGCAGGCGCCTGGCGCTGGAAATGAACGAGCTGTTGAAATCCCAAGTCGGAGAATCGGAATTAAGCGCCGTATATTGCCATACGATCTACTTGGTGGTGGGATCGATTTCCAGAACGCGCGACCCTTGGAATATTCCTAGGCGCGTCGCCGGGAAACCGGATGCGCCTTCGTTGTCGAAAACCAGAATATCACCAGCCCCAGGCAAGCCTTCGGCGATAATGTGCGCATCGTGCTGACCGCTGGTCTGGTCAACTGGGCGGGGAACATTAACGCTTAGAATAGGCCTCAGTTGCGGGCCTTGGTTGGTGGGATAGTCGGGACCGACGCGCCAAACGATTTTGCCGGTGTTTTTTCCGATAATTGCGATAAAGCTCCCCTCGCGGGAATCGACTACGATATTGTCCGGGTCGAAGCGCTTATCGCCCGCGTCAAACCACTTGTTGGGCCCGATGTGCTGCATGTCGTTGATGGTGAGAAAGCCATAACCTGCATTGCCGTTTGCCAGGAACGTGCGCAGTTCCTTCAGCCCTTCCGGCGTGAAGCCGAATTCCGGAATATGATCGGCGGCGTACCACTTCCATACAATGTCGCCGCCTGGCGTGATTTCGTAGATTACTTGGTCGCTGACTTTTTTAGTGCTTAAGGAAGGAACAACGCGGTCGACGGTGGCCACGATCAGCGTATTGCCGTTCGGCAACCGATCCCAGTCGTGGTTCTGGCGCGCCGCACCGCCGGGAGCCTGCTTGCCTCCCCATTCCCAAACCGTATTGCCATCCCAATCCAGCTCTCCGACCGTGACACTTCTGGGGCTTTGGGCCACCGCCGCGATGGGTAGGTCATGTCCGCCAATTCCGGTCAGTGGGGCGCCCTGGGATGGGTCATCAACCAGCAACTCGCCTTTCTTACCGCCGGTAATCGCCGGATCGAGAATTTCGCTGGGTTGCCCCACCCTATCCCAGCGATGCACTTCGTGGCCATTCATATCGATCAGATGGGTTTTGCCGTCCGACCCACCGAAGACGACATAGGAATTGTAGGCCTTTTGAGGATTATAGATGGTCGTACCGGTAGGATAGATCGACGGGTCCGTTAAAGCGGACGATGCCGTTAGCAGAACCAAAACACCGAGAAGCGCACCGAACGTTAGTGTAAAGCGGCGAGGCATCCTCATTTTGCCCTGGACCGCCGGGACTTCAGGCTGCTTGTAGTCGGACATCTATGTTCTCCTTTGGTCTTTCATTTAATTTGAATTCCTGTTCGATTCACAAAAACAACAAATCGCGAGTTCGTCTGGTGGGCGTCATCGTCTCGAGAAATTGATCGCCGTTAGTCGGCCAATCGAAACGATCCTCTTGAGGCCCGCGTTTTTCTGCGCGCGAGCCACACACCCAGCAACACACCGGAGGCGCGTTTGGCGTCGTAGCCATCCGGTAAAGCCACTTCGTTTCGTCCGGTATTTTCGGTGTAGAAATAAAAAAGCCCACGAGTTGCGCTCGTGGGCCGTCAGAATTGAAGCTAGATTGCTGTGGTCAGCTCATCAAAGATCAAATTCCCAGCCCGTGGGGCCGGGACAACAAGCTGCGATATGAATACCGTCCATGCTTTTCACCCTA
>JBEKDK010000179.1:0-3718 GCA_050014395.1 Candidatus Acidiferrales bacterium
ACAGTACCCCCACAATTTCCGGGCGTTTGCGCGACCCCTAACCTTCGCTCAAACCGGGAAATGATCTCTGGGGGGGCGCCCCATCTTCGTCCGCCGCAGCGGACTTTTCGACGTGGGCATTGGTGTGAACTGGGATTTCTGCAGATTCCCCACCCGCCGCCCTTGGGCGTGGGTGCGGATTGCGATTTCTGTGTGTGCCCCATGTTCGCCCCGGCTTATGGGGCGAACATGGGGCTTTTCGCAGACCGATCTTGTACCTATCGATTCGGCGGAATCTGCTGCGGAAGCGGAGGTGTCGGCGCCGTCATCGGCGCGGCCGACCCCGATGCCGCCGGTTCCGGCTCCGCAGAATCCGGAGCCGCGGCAGCCGGCGCCCCAATCTCCGTGCCGATCACCTCGCCCGAAATAATGATCTCCACGCGTCGATTCTGTTGTCGGCCCGCCGCCGTGCTGTTGCTCGCCACTGGATTTGCCTTTCCAAACCCCGCGGCCGTCACCGAATCCGCGTCCAGCCCCTGCTGCACCAAGTAATCGCGCACGCCTTCGGCGCGTTTCTCGGAAAGAGTCTGATTGAACGCATCGCTTCCCACGCTGTCCGTGTAACCGTCGATGGCGAGCTTCAATCCCGGATGCCCCAGCACGATTCCGGAAAGCTTCGCCAACGCCTCGCGTGCCGCGGGCTTCAGGTCGAATTTTCCGAATGCGAAGAGCACATCGGCCATATTCACCTTCAAGCCCTGCGGCGTATCCACCGTCGGCAGAATCTTGTTGAATTGTGCGAGCAGCGTTGCGCGCAACTGCTCTTTCTCAGCTTCCGCCTGCGCCGCCGCTTGCTGCGCCGCGGCCGCTTGGGCGGCCGCTTGTGCGGCCTGCTGTTGGGCCAGTTGTGCCGCTTGCGCTTGTGCCGCGGCCTGCGCTTCCGCCGTTGCTTGTGCGGCCTGCGCCTGCGCTTGCGCTGCCTGAGCCTGTGCCTGCGCCGCGGCCGCCTGCGCCGCGTCGCGCTCGGCCTGCGCCTTCTGGAGTTCGGCCTGCTGCTCTGCCGCGGCCGCCGCGTCGGCTGCCGCCTTGGAAGCCGCTACGCGCGCTGCCGCAGCGGCCTTCTCGGCCGCCTGCTCCTCGGCGATTTCGGCCTGAATCGTGATGCGACGCGCATCCGCCGCGTTCTGCACCGCGTCGCGCGAATCCTGCTCGATAATCTTAGTATCGCCGTGGTGCGCCTCAAGCTGCTGCGCATTTGTCAGCGAAGTTTGGGCTTTGTCCAGCGCGTCCGGCGCGTATTTCTGCGCGCCCGCGTTGATCGCGATCTGCACCGCATTTTCCGCCTCGAAAAATTCCAGCGGCGTTTTGGGGTTCAGGTGCGCGCTCGGCGCATCGCTTGAGTTCTGATACGCGTACGCCCCGGGACTCAGCAATTGATAGCTCACGGGCGCCTGCTCGATCGTTCCCACCGTGCTCGGCGTTACCACGTTCTGCAGTACCACCACGTTGCTCGGTTGCGACACCGCGAAATACGGCTCCGCGGTCACGATCAATCCGAACGTTTGCAGGGACGTCGTCACGTTCAGTCTGGTAGTGTCTCCCTTCAGCAAAATCTCGCCCAGATTGTTCGCTTTCCCTTCCGGCGTAATGGCCCACAGTACGTACGTCAAATACTCGGGTCCGAAGTTGGTGGCCGGATCGAGTTTGCTGAACTCGGCGTCGATCTGGATTCGTCCCACCTTGCCGCTCACCTCGGCGTGCCCCGTGGCGAACGATTCGATCGGCGTTCCCGCGAATCCGATGTCCGTTGCGCCCATGCGATGCTGATAATTGATCGTCACGATCGTCGCCGGCACCATCGCAAAGTGGAAGCCTGGCGCTGTCAGTTCCTCCGTGGCCGGCGCAGGCGTGGTCGGCACGGGCGGCGCTTGCGCTACAATAACTGGATCCACCACCTGCGCGCGCACGAGCGCGACCGTTGAGACCAAAGCGAGAGAAGCAACGAGAACGAGCGATACGAAAGTGCCTGCCGTTATTTTCATGGCTGTTTTGTCCTCACAATTCATGTCATTCGTCTGACGGAAAGCCAACAGGCCGAAACAGCATTGTACCTAAGTGTCTTGTCCCAGAAAAACCAGCGTTTTTCCGTGCTCCACTTTGATGATTCTTGCGCTCGTAAAGGCATCGACGGATTTCGCTCCCCGCTTCTGCGACCCTTGCTTGCTGGCCCGCCAGGCGCAATTCGCGTAAAATTGGGCGGCGAATCGCCTTCGTCCATCCACCTGAGATGCGCTGCTCTTAAGGAGTCCGACAATGCCTGGCCTTTTCAAAACCTCCAATCCCGCCCTGAACGAGAATACGTTCAAGGGTGAAGCCGCAATCGCCGGCGAAACCACGCCGATGACGCTTCAGGGCACGGTCAATAAGACCGGCGTCCTGCTCCTGTGCGTCGTCGCCACCGCCGCTTGGACGTGGGGCATGGTGCACCGCGCCACTCCGCAAGCGGCCCTCCCTTGGATGTTCGGAGGATTGATCGGCGGCCTGGTTTTCGCGCTGGTCACAATTTTCAAGAAGACGTGGTCGCCGATTACCGCCCCGCTCTACGCACTGTGCGAGGGGCTGGCGCTGGGTGGAATTTCCGCGCTGCTTGAAATTCAGTATCCCGGCATCGCGATCCAAGCGATGGGGCTGACGTTCGCAGTGACCTTCGTGATGCTCATCGCCTACACATCAGGGCTGATCCGCGCCACGCCCAAATTCACCGTAGGCGTAATCGCGGCCACCGGCGGCATCTTCGTCGTCTACATGGTAGACATGGTTATGGGCATGTTCGGCCACCACGTGCCATATCTCAATAGCTCCGGTCCGATCGGCATCGGCGTCAGCGTGGTCATCGTGATCATCGCCGCGCTGAATCTGATTCTCGATTTCGATTTCGTGGAGACCGGCGTCCACGCCAACGCGCCCAAATATATGGAATGGTACGGCGCCTTCGGAATTATGGTCACGCTGGTCTGGATGTACCTGGAAATCCTGCGCCTGTTGGCAAAAATCCGCCAGCGTTAGGTGAGAAATTAGAAGCCGCGGCCGCCGTACCGATTCGCCAAATCTCGCGCGCCATCACACTTCCGAAATCGCATCCCCCACGCGAATCTCCCCGCCCGACACGATCTCCGCGCGCAACCCCCCGCGATGCAGCAACGCCACGCGTACGCCGGCCACGCCGGATAACCCCTCCATGTGCTCGCACGGTTCGCACAGTCGAATTCCCGTCAGCGTCACCGCCCCCACTCGAAATTTCCGGCCGACCAGATGATTCAGCGGCACGCCGCGCGTCGTCAGGTTGCGCCGCGCGCTCGCCGCCGGCAATTCCAGCTTCGATTCGCGCGCAATCGCCTCCAGCGCTTCTTCCTCGATCAGCGTCACGTGCCGTCCCCCGCCCGGCCACGTCGAAAATGACCCCGCTCCCGCGCCATAGCGATCGCCCTCAATCCCCATGCCGTCAACGACGCGCGCCGTCGGCACCGCTTCCAGCGCGCCCTTAGCCTCGCGCGCCACGTAAATCCCCGTCAGTTGTCCCGTCCAGTTCATCTCCATCTCATCTCCGGTTCACGAAAGCGCCCCGAAACCCCACGCTTCCGCGCGTTCCGCAAGGCTAGCCCACCCTCGCGCACGCCGCAACATCCAAAATGGCGCATTGCCCAATCGCGACCACATTCACCGCTTGTTGAGAGTTGAA
>JBEKDK010000180.1:0-3658 GCA_050014395.1 Candidatus Acidiferrales bacterium
CCGATAGGCTCGGAGATTGGCGGGTTTCGATGATCGGCTCCCAGGCCAATGACCGGTGGGAGATGAAGATTCTGAGCCCGAATGCCTTCGAGCGCTCCTATACGCTAGAGGGTGCTGCTGGCGAGCATCGGCCGGAAGTCATTCGAGTGATTTTGGGAAAGATGCTCCCGAAAACAGTCACAAACCGGGCGTGAGCGCCCGCGTGCCTCATCTAGAACCCCGCAGCGCCCTGCAACTGTTCTCCAGCATCGGCTTCGCTGTCCGCAGATGCCGACCGGAGCAGGTAGCGTTCTGCGACGGCTACGCTGACCTGCCGATTTCTGTGGAGTTCTTGCACCGAAGACCGAAGAGTGTGCACGCGAGAGCTGTCCACCTCGAACAACTGCGCAATCCGATGCAATTGTCCCGGGTCCGCGAAGACGGAACGTACTTCTTCATCGACACGCAAAACTGCGGTTGCCGGGACAAAGTGACTGCCCGCGGCAGACTCCAGACCCGTCACCGCCACCACGCCGGCCAAACTCGAGGCTATGCGCTCGTGAGCTCTGGTTTGTTCCAGCGGCGGAAAGAATGACGTGAGCTTGCGGAACGCTTCCTCAGGATCGGCGGCCGCGACGCGAGCAAAAATGAGCCTCCGTTCAGAGGCTACGAGTGCTGTACTTAGCGTGTCATGGTCGGAGAGGTCACTCAGCGCGACAACTTCGGCATCATCATCGAGCGCCTGATTGAGCCCGGGTGCGAAATCTGGAGCGTCGAGGGCAATCTGCCTCTGTTCGATGAAGGAACGGTTTTTCTGGTGGCAGTAAAGGATCGGCTCCTCGAGCGTTATGACGCGCTGGGGCCGAGTTTCATTGATGCGGTTAACAATCGCCGCCAGGGTGGCACTCCGGCCGCTACGCCCGATCCCGGTGATGAGCACCAATCCTGATTTCAGCCCGGCAAACTCACTCACCAAGGGCGGAAGGTAAAGATCTTCAATCTTGGGTACGACGGTCGGAAGTTTTCGAACTTCTACGACCGAATGGCCTGCAACTCGCTGCACGCGCATTCCCCACAGGATTCGGTTTTCCAACCGGGAAGCGCTCACCGTCCAGCCGCGAGTTGCAAGCCGCTCGGATTGCCAGGGCGTCAATATCTGTCGCAGAGTATCCTCTAACTGCGATTCACTCCAAACGCTGCCGCCGGGCAGCGCTTCAATCTCTTCGCCAATGCGAATGGATGCCACCTCGCCGGGTTTGAGCAGAAGCGTACTCGCCCCGATCTCCAGAGCGATTTGGAAGTCGGCTGCGAAAGCCGTCAGCCAATCACCGATCTTGGCTGCCCAAGAAGGTCGCGATTCCGAGACCATGACGGCGCCAACGTCGACTGTCGGGGCGAGCCGTACCGGTTCATTCATTTGCTTGGCGATAGGGGCAATTTCCGAAGCCAGAAAGGCAACCCCTTTAAGGGTCAAACCGTAACGCACTAGGGGACGCCCAACCCCCGCCGCATCCATGTTTGCCTTCATGACAAAGTCGGAACCGGCCTTTTCCAGCCGGTTCACGAACGCTTGGACAATGGGGCGATTGGCCTTCGAGGCGGAAGCAAGCTCCGGAACGGTAAACTGCCGCAACTGGGCAGCGAACTTGCGCAGGCGGTACTGGGTGAGGGGGTCCTTCATCTCGATTGCTACTATCGCATATTTAATTGATTTATGTCAATAAAATAATAGACACTACCCAAAGACTAGATCGATGTCAATAAGCCATTTATATTCTTATACTTAGAAGACATAAGTTTCTGGGACTCCTCAGGGCCAAGGTATGTGAGGTGCAGAATCACCTCCTTGATCTGGCTCGCCTGCTGTTCATCTTCTTCCTGGTCAACTCGCAGAATCTCTGCCGTGAACCTCCAAAACTCCTCTGGCGCATTCAAGTATAAAGAGGATGCAGTGGTTTCGACGCCTGCATAGCCAAAAGATCGCATTCTTGCGAGCGCTGGATTTCTGGCCTTCTCCACTGCATGCACATGTTCCTCGAAGTCGTGCCGAAAGACGGGCCAGAGATGATTTCTCCAGGTAGGCTCCCCGGATTTTTGCAGGAATGCTTCCTGGAGCAGCGCCACCAGCCATTGCTCGCAAACGATCCGGCCCAAAGAGGAATTGCGTGGGACGAGATGCGACAGGTATTCGTGCGCCAAGATCCGGTCGGCCAGCACCATCGCACTAAGGGCGTGCGGAATCATCTGCTGCGCCCACTGAATCTCTCCACTCGAGTGGTCCGAGCCCGCGCAAAACATGGTTGACAGAAGGTCCTCGACGACGCTTACGGGGGCGGGTTCTGCTACCAGCAGATCGTCCAGTTGCTGAGTCCCGAGCAACGCCCGGACGAACGCGTGCGCGGCACGATTCGCCTTGTTGAGATAAGCGAAGTTGAATGGGGTTTTCGCCAGCCGTTCCAAGCTTCTTCGCTCTTTGTCTTTGAACTCAGCCAGGACAGCAGGCGAGAATCGAGAGATCCGATCGTCATTGAAAAAGTCGTTCCAAACAAGCGCCAGCGCAGCCTGACTCTGTTCCGAAGATGGTTTCTTCGGGTCGCTTCCGATCGTAGGAAGGCGTTGTGCCGCGAAACCACCCAGAATCCGCAACACATCGAACGTTCCCAGTTCGAGGTCTGCGCAGTCGTACACCAGGCGGGGAAGATTCATCGGCTGTTCGAGGGCTTCGGCCAGCAGCTGTAGAATCCAGACCTGCGCCTCGAAGGCGGGCATAGCCTCGGGAACGAATTTGACGCTCTCCTTCATGCCCTCACCGAGGCTTGCGGCGAGATTTTCTGTCGCTACGCTTCGAGGCAGGTTTTGCGGCCTTTAGTTTTTTCGCTGGGCGCCCAGATTTCTTTCTCGCTTTGCTTTTCGATTGCGGATCCCGCGAGGTCTCACTTGGCTTGACCGGCTCCACCGCATTAACGCTAAGGCTGCGTTTGCGCAGGGCACTTTTGAAGAAAGTGAACAGCTGCTTCCCCCCTTCCTTTCCCAGTTCCCCAACGGCTTCTTCTCCGGCCTTGTAGATCAAATGTCCAGCGATAGGCCCGGCCACCGAAATGATCCATTGCCACTCGGCTGCCCCGAGTCCCAAAAACCCTCCGACCGCATCGCCCCGTGTCGTGATGCCGGGTGAAGGACTGGCAGTCGAAAACTCCTCTGTTGCCTCCGCCAACGCGGCGCGCACGTCCTTCCGGACGTCTGTCTCTGATCGTAGCGATCCGGCAACCGAGATACTTACTCGGAACTTCTGTTCGCGGTTGTTTCTCCTCGTTTGGGCCATGGGTAATCCTTTCTGAGATACGAACGCGCAGATACTACAACCCTAACTGCTATTACACTAATGCCTTTGGAATCGCGTCATTTGTCACGAATTCGGAACAGATTTGGGACCGCCACAATAAAAAGTAAAAGCCACATTCTTCCCACCTGGGCACGCCGCCAAGGAGTCCGCCGGGAGACTTCATAAACCCGAGCATGTGATCGAAGGAACGGTTTTCCAACATCAGGACAACGAGACGCTTAATGGCAGCGGGCATGTGTTACTCCACAAAACGCAGACAGGGACATTCTCGGGGGTCGACCCAAGGAGGGAAGTGGCAAAAGCTTACCCGCGCCAACGAGAGATTTCAAGACGCTC
>JBEKDK010000181.1:0-3652 GCA_050014395.1 Candidatus Acidiferrales bacterium
CACTTCGGTACTGAGGCCAAGCGTAGCCCCGTGGTGTGTGCCGAATCGAAACATCTCTCCCCGGCGTCACCTAAGAGTAAAACGTTGTCAATCTGAGCACCTAACTCCGCGCGAGCGCGGATGTGCCATAACTCGATTCGGATCAATGCGGACCGCTGCCTAAGGGCTTTCGCAAGCCCGTAGTGCGGATGTATTGCGGTAGGATTTGCGAGCCCTAGGACTCGCTGTGGCCGCCACCAAGCTCGCGCACGATTCCGCCGACGAACGACTTGGCGTCGCCGAACAGCATGAGCGTCTTGTCCATGTAATAGAGCGGATTGTCGATGCCCGCGAAGCCCGGGCTCATGCTGCGCTTGATCACCATCACCGTGCGAGCCTTGTCCACGTCGAGCACGGGCATTCCGTAAATCGAGCTGGTCGCATCCGTGCGCGCCGATGGATTGGTCACGTCGTTCGCGCCGATCACCAGCGCCACATCGGCCTGCGGAAATTCGCCGTTGGCGTCGTCCATCTCCAGAAAACTGTCGTATGGAATGTTGGCCTCGGCCAGCAACACGTTCATATGCCCCGGCATCCGCCCCGCCACCGGATGGATCGCGAACTTCACGTCCACGCCGCGCTTGTTCAGCGCGTCGAAAAGCTCGCGCACTTTGTGCTGCGCCTGCGCCACGGCCATGCCGTAACCCGGAACGATGATCACCTTCTGCGCCGCCACCAGGATCGCGGCGGCTTCTTCAGCGGTGGCGCTGCGCACCGGCCGCGCCTCGTGCGCTGCCGCGCCCGCCGCCTGCTCCTGCCCAAATGCGCCGAACAGCACGTTGCTAAACGAGCGATTCATCGCCTTCGACATGTTCACGGAGAGAATGAAGCCCGACGCGCCGTCCAGCGCGCCCGCGATGATCAGCAACTTGCTATCGAGCACGAATCCCATCGCCGCCGCGGAAAGTCCGGCGTACGAGTTCAACAGCGAAATCACCGTCGGCATATCCGCGCCGCCGATCGGAATGATCATCAGCACGCCAAAAATAAGCGGAATCACCACCATCGCCGGAAACAAATGCATGTGCCGAGGATCGTGCACCAGGACCACCGCAATGCATATGGCCACTCCCAGCAGCGACAGGTTCACGACGTTCTGGCCTTTGTAAGTGATCGGCCGCTGCGGCAGCACCTCTTGCAGTTTCCCCGCCGCCATCAGGCTGCCCGTGAACGTCAGCGCGCCGAGGATCACCTCCATCGAAAGCACAGACATCGTGAAGCGCGGCACGTGCGGCGCCTGCAAATAGAATTCCGCCGTGCCCACCAGCGTCACGCAAAATGCGCCGAACGCGTGGCTCAGCGCCGTCCGCTGCGGCACAGCTGTCATGTGCACCAGGCCGAGCGGCACGCCGATGATTGCGCCCAGCACCAACGCGATCGCGATGAATTTGTAGTCGACGATCCCGCGATTTAGCAGCGTTCCGGCGATCGCCAGCACCATGCCAAGCTCGCCCGCGCGCACTCCGCGCCGCGCCGTGGCCGGCACCCGCATCCACACTAATGACATGATGAAGAGCGCCGTGGCGATCAGATAGGCGATCTCAATGAACGGATTGCTTCCGCCGAAGGGCGTCATTGTTTTTTCTGGCCCCCGCTGGTCTTGAACATCGCGACCATGCGATCCGTGATCAGGAATCCGCCCACGACGTTGCTCGTCGCCGCCACGATCGCCAGCGTCCCCAGGACCGTCGCAAACGTGGTGCGGTGCTCTCCGGCCAGCACAATCGCGCCGACCACCGCGATCGCATCCAGAGCGTTCGTCAGCGACATCAGCGGCGTGTGCAGCAACGGCGAAATTCTGCGAATCACTTCAAAACCGATGAATGCCGCGAGCATGAAAACGTACAGATCGGTGAACAAATCCCCCTTCATGATTTCGTTCCCTCCTGCGAAGCCGGAACCAATGGCGGCAGCGAATAATATTCCCGCAGCCGCGCATTCACCACTTCCCCGCCCGTCGTCAGCAAAGTGTCGCGGATGATTTCATCCGCCGCGTCCAGCCGCAACTTTCCATCCTTCACCAGGTTCAGCAGAAACGCCGTCACATTGCGCGCATACATCTGGCTCGCGTGATACGGAACCGTGCTCGCCAGGTTGTACCAGCCGATGATCGTCACGCCGTGCGCGAAAGTTTTTTCGCCTGGCACCGTAAGCTCGCAATTTCCTCCGCGCTCCGACGCCAGATCCACGATCACCGATCCCGGCGCCATGTTCTTCACCATCTCCGCCGTCACTAGCAGTGGCGCCTTCTTTCCCGGAATCACCGCCGTCGTAATCACCACGTCGCTATCCGCAACCACCTGCCCCAGCAATTCGCGTTGCTTCCGGTAAAATTCCTCGCCTTGCTCACGCGCGTATCCGCGTGCGTCTTGCGCGTCCTTGGCCTCGATCGGCAGCTCGACGAATCGCCCGCCCAGGCTCTGCACTTGCTCTTTCGAAGCCGGACGCATGTCGTACGCCGAAGTCACCGCCCCCAGCCGCCGCGAAGTCGCGATCGCCTGCAATCCCGCCACGCCCGCTCCGATCACCAGCACGCGCGCCGGCGTAATCGTCCCCGCCGCCGTCGTGAGCATCGGAAAAATTCTCGGCAGCGCGTCCGCCGCCAGGATCACGGCCTTATATCCGCAGATCGTCGCCATCGACGAGAGCACGTCCATGCTCTGCGCGCGCGTGGTTCGCGGCATCAGCTCGACGCACAGCGCCGTCACGCCCCGCTCCGCGATTTGCTGAATCGTCTTCAGCTCTCCCAGCGGCCGCAAAAATCCCACCAGCAATTGATCGCGCCGCATCAATGGCAGATCTGCTTCGCCCGTCTTGTCATTCGAGCCGTAGCACAGCACCTGCACCACGATATCCGCCGCTGCAAACACCGCGGCGCGATCCGCCACGATCTTCGCGCCCTTAGCCTCGTACGCTGCGTCAGGATACCCGGCCTCGACGCCCGCTCCCGCCTCCACGATCACTTCGAGCCCGCCCTTCGCCAACGCAGGCAGCACCGCGGGCACAATCGCGACGCGTCGCTCGCCCGGATAGCTCTCCCGCGGAACGCCGACGATCATGAAACTTCCTCCAGTTATGAAATCTTGAGTTGCAGTCGCAGGAAAAAGCCCAGGGGCAGGCGTCAACAAATATTCCCGAGACCGAATATCGTATGCTGCTTCGGCCCCGGAAACAACGAATTTTCCGCTTCCGGCAGCGCGCGCGCCTCTACGCCCGCACGAGGTATCGCGTCTGCGCGGCCCGCCTTCTGCCGCCGTCAGGTACTCAGTTGGGCGCAGGCTGACCGTTTGAGTTTACCGATGGCCTCTTGGGGGCAGCGGCAGTGCACGGCTTCGCGGGGACGTTTGAGACCGCTACCTTGTAGATGCCGTCGAACATCTGCGAAAGATAATCGTCGGCGCTTTTAATCTTGTCCACCGTCGTCTCGTCCAAGAAGTCGGCGAAGATTTCCTTCGCAACAGTGGCCTCATCCGGCCCCATTCCAATATAGGGACCGAACGCATCGATCAGACCTCCCCACTTATCCGGCTGGTAGACGATCTCGTCCGCGCAATTCACGCCAATGCGCTCGCTATCGTTTCCCGTCGTCGCGTACAAACAATTTATTATCAGG
>JBEKDK010000182.1:0-3652 GCA_050014395.1 Candidatus Acidiferrales bacterium
ATTTCGCATGCTTTCGTCGGCTGCTGAGAAATTCAGTCCGCACGCTTCTTTTGATTCTCGCTTGCGCCCTCGCAGGCGTGCTCTCGATATGCTGCGAGTTCTATTTTGTCCTATGGGGCCGTCTAAGCAGTGCGCAGTCGGTATTTGAGCTACTCAGCAGTCGGGACACATCGAGTCTGCAACAATTGGGAATCTTCCTCGCGGATTTGGGACCGGGACTTCGTTTCGCATCGACAGGGATGGTGCTCGTGGCGATTTTTGCCATATTGGTTTGGACAAACCGCGCAACACTCCCGCTTCATTTGACCGCAATTCCTCTGCTCAGCGAATCGGAGCCGGTGCCAAGCGTGAATCCTCGGGACCTTGCGGTATTTGTCCCCGCGATGATTGGCCTAATGCCGTTATTGACCATTCTGCAGATTCTCGTGACGTCGCCGATTTTTCTCGTGACTCCCGGAAGGCTCTCCCACGCAGCTTTCAAATGGATTGTGGGCCTTCAAGATGTCGAGGGCGCAATGCTTCTCGCCGCGTTCGTCCTCGTGGCTATAGGGAAGGGCAGAAAAGAGATTATCTACCCGTGTTTTCGATTGCCGAGCGTGTACTACGCCGCTCTTGCCGTCATGTTAGCGACTGTGGTGTTCCAAGTCTGGCCAATCGTCTCCTACGTGCAGGATCGGCACGCTTGGGCTGCAATACGCTGGGTCGTAATTCAGCCCCCGCAGTTCCTAAGCTATTTCGGCCTTCCGCAACCCCGTATGTTGTGGCTCTTAATTCCGGCCCTCGTAGAGGAATTTGCGTGGCGCGGCTATCTGCAGCCAATATTCATTCGGCGATACGGGCTGCTGCGCGGGATTTTTCTTGTCAGCGTTGCTTGGGGAGCGTTTCACTTCTCTTCGGATTTCCGCTCCTCCATGACGGACGTGCAAGTTCTGTTCGGGATTGCGACGCGAATCGGCGTCACTGTCGCGCTCGGTTACGTGCTGGCTTGGATTACGATTCGCTCGGAATCCATCGTTCCCGCCGCACTCTTGCACGGTATCTACAACGTTTTCATCTATTCGTCGCTGCCGACGCAAGCGCCCGTGTGGTTTCTCGCAGTTGTTTTGGGGCTTTTGGGCTACATTCTGTTTCGATACTGGCCGCCGGTCGTGCCCGTCGACAGCGCGCAACCCGATCTCGTCGCTGAACCGGACCCCGCGATCTGAGCGTTGGCTCTCGCCGCGCGGTCACGTCACTCGGTCGGCGGCGGATCGTAGGTACCCAGCGGCACGCTCCCCCGGCAGCGCCACACGCGCTCGGCCGAAAGCACCAGCCCGCGGCGAATTCCGAATCTTTCCACAACATCTACGGAGTAGTGCGAGCACGTCGGGCGATAGCGGCACGTGATCACGCCGCTCAAATGCGGGCTTATGTGCCGCTGATAAGAGTGGACCGCCGACACATAAGTGTGGGCGGTCCACTGCCGCGAAGGGTCGCGGTAACTGTCGAGTGTTGCCAGTGCTAGTAAGACGGCTACACAGGCCAGATAGGTTTCAGGCCGTTTCAGGGATTTCCGCAACTCGGGCACTTGGCAAGTCCCTGCATGCGCTTCTGACCGCAACTGGCGCATACAACCAGTTCGCCCTTCGGCCGCGACAATATGTAGATGATCAGGCCCACCCACGAAGTCAGCAGGACCACAATCATCCACAGCACGGGATTATCCATGCCGCGTGCCTTGGCGTCCTTCTGCACCCAAACCAAAATCGCGATGTTGATGGCCAGAACGATCACGAAGAAAGCGATCATTCCGAAGCAGCCAACGCCGGCGCAGGCGCTCGCGCCGCCGAAGCCACTATCGTTCATTTGCAGAAATAGAGCTGCCGCAAAAAGGGAACTAAATCGGGCCAGCGAGAAACGCTTCAACTTCACCAACGAATCGAGCATCAGTATGTCCTCCGGCGATCGTGTCTTTACTGTTTCTACTTCTGCTCCAGATCTCGCACTTAGCTTGGCCCTTGCAATCTCCATCTCTCGGCGTGTCCGCCGATAATGTTGCGGGAGAATACCACCGCCAGGCTCCGGCGCAAAGCTCCAAATTGATCGGGGGCATGGAAGCGGAATGTGGCGCAGCAAGCGCCGCAGCGTTTCGGCGTTGCGAGCCCCGTGCTGCGCTTGCAAACGTCGGCGTTCGGGCCTAGGATGCGGCGCAAGATAGCGCTGGACGCGGAAAATCTTGTTGTCAAACAGCGATGTTGATTTGCGCCGCGAGCGAACTGCGCGGATTCTAGCCGCTATCGGGAAGGGAACATGAATTGTACGCGATGTGGAAAGGCAATTCCGGTCGGCTCCAATTTCTGCCAAGCTTGCGGCGCGCCCGCGCAGCCAAATCAACCCGCTCCCCCGGTGGCCTACCAACCGCCGCCTCCTCCGCAGATGGCGCCACCGGCGTACGCCGCACCCGCGCCGCCTTACGGTGTTTTTGTCTGTCCGTTCTGCCGGGTTCAAGCGCCCCCGATCATTCAGAAGAAGGTCTCAGACGTCGGTTGGGTCTTGTTTGTCGTCCTCCTTCTCTGCTGCTTTCCCCTCTGCTGGCTTCCGTTCGTCATCGATGGGTGCAAGGAGGATGTCCGAAGGTGTTCATCATGTGGAACGAAGCTGGGCTGACGCGCGTGGACGATCGGTGGGGTGACTACCCTTGGTGGGCGCGAATGTTATTCGCAGCGTACCTAGCTTGGAACGTCGCGTGGATGGCGTCAGGAAGGATTCCGCCCAGCGCGTTACGCGCGCTTTTTGGCATTCCTTGTCCGACGACCGGTTGCACGCGCAGCCTCCAAGCCCTTCTTCGTGGCGACCTGCACGCTTCGCTGCTCTGGAACTCGTTCACTGTTCCTCTAATTGTCCTCTTAGCCGTGTCGCTGCAGATCCTGCTGGCTGCTGCGCTGCGCAAGAAGGAACTCGTCCTCCCGAAGTGGCTGGGGATCGCGTGGTGGAGCGTTCTTCTCATGGCATGGCTCTCAAAGTTTCTAGTTGGCCGGGCGTACTGGTAGTCATGACGAACACGCCGCAGCAGTTCGCGATTGCGAGCCGCGTGCTGAGCTTGCAAACGCTCGCGTTCGGGCCTAGGATGCGGCGCAACGCTCAGGCCTGACGCCGGAGAATCTTCCGGGCGAGCGGTGATGCGCGGTCACGCGCCGGCCGTTCTGCGCGGAACACATATATCTACGAGGAGGAAATATGTTCTGCACGCGATGTGGAACCGTGCTTCCCGATAACGTCGCTTTCTGTACTTCGTGCGGCGCCGCAGCAGCCGGGAATCAACCTGCTCCGCAGGTCTATCAGCCGCCGCCGGCGCCGGTGTATCAAGCTCCGCCACCTCCGCCCGCGCCGCCGGTGTATCAGGCCCCCGCGCCGGTTTATCAAGCGCCGGTTACACCGTACGTTGCCGCGCCGCAGGCCGCGACGCTTCCGTACGCGGGATTCTGGAAGCGTTTTCTGGCGTACCTGATCGACACGGTGATTCTGGGCGTCGTCGAAGCCGTGATCTTCGTGGCCGTGTTCCTCATGATTGGAGGATCGGCGCTGCTATCCGGCAACACGAACCCGCAGGATTTCTTCGCAGCGCTGACGGGCGTGGCGTTCTTGCTCATCTTTCTAGGAATCGTTGTGCTGT
>JBEKDK010000183.1:0-3378 GCA_050014395.1 Candidatus Acidiferrales bacterium
ATCTTTCTGTTAGCTAATCGTATCTTTATCGTGACTAGGGATCGGGAGAGGAAGCCGGCCAGAATTTAGGTTTCTACCTTTGGTTGGGTCCGGATCCGGGAACTCTGGCAGAGCCACTCCAAAGTCTTATCACTCCGGAGCTTCGATTTCATCCTATCGAGCGCTCCCTGCTTTGTCAAGCGCGCGCGGAGCGCGATCGCCGATTCGCCACTGCGTTCGGCGGCTTCGTTCAGCTCTTTTTCGATTTCTTCGTCGCTCACTTCGATTTTTTCCTCGTTCGCAATGCGGTCCAGCAGCAATTCCGCCTTTACGTCTTCCACCGCGCGGTCACGCTGACGCCGCCGCAGGCCAACCCAATCCACATTGACCGCGCGCGGGTCCACTCCCTGCGCCGCAAGCGAGCGCACTGCGCGCTCCAGGCGCACGTCCATCTGCTGTTCGACGAGCGCTTCGGGCACGGGGAAGTCGTGAGCGGCGACGATCTTTGAAAGCACCTTCTCGCGCGCCTCATCCTTCTGCCGATGGTCGCGCGCGGCTTCCAGATTCTGGCGAATCTTGGCTTTTAGTTCGTCGACGGTTTTCGCATCGCTCACTTTTTGCGCGAATTCATCGTTCAGCTCCGGCCGTATCTTTTGCTGGATGCCCAGAACCTCGACGCCGTAGTGATACGTCTTGCCCGCGAGCTTTGCGTCCGGATAATCCGCGGGATAGGGCACATCGAATTCGCGATGCTCACCGACCGACGCCCCGCGCAAATTTTCGTTGAACGGCCCCATCGTGTCGCTGCCGCCCACCTGGCAATTCACGCTGTCGGCCTGGATTGGCTCGCCTCCACCGGCGGGTGTGCCTAGCAGCTTCAGTTGCGCGATGTCGCCGTCGGCGATCGGCCGGCCTTCAACGGGCGCCGTCGTCGCAGCGCGGTCGCGCAATTCCTCGAGCGTCTTCTCCACGTCGGCGTCGATCACAGCCAGCGCTTCAATTTCGATTTCCAGATCCTTATATTCGCCGAGCGTGAATTCCGGCAGCACCTCGAACGAAGCCACGAATTTCACCGGCCCGTTTTCCGCGAAATCCACTTTGTCCACGTGCGGCTGCGTCACCGGCACAAGCTTCTGATCGGCCACGGCGCTTTCGATCGTCGGTGGCAGCAGAGATTGCAGCACTTCGCCCTTGATCTCTTCGGCAAAGCGCCGCCGGATCAGCGTCACGGGCGCCTTGCCCGGACGAAATCCCGGCACGCGCGCGACCTTGGCGAATTCATTCGCCACTTTGGTCACGGCCTTCTGCACGTCCTCAGCCGGGATTTCCAGCTCCAATTCGCGCCGGCACGTCGCTTCCGTCATCGAGCCTCTGCTTTCAGCAAGTCGTTTCCACCGTCGCGCTGCTTGCAGCGCCCAATCGATCGAATGGCGCCCGAAACATTAGCACAGGGGAAAAAGACGAGCGAAGGAAAGAAATCTCAGTATAGAGAATCGCCGCGTGAGCGTCAACGCTAGGCATTGTGCGGCATCACGCCCGGCGCCGATCGCGCCGCGAACTGAGCTGGTGCGGAAGGAGGGATTTGAACCCCCACGACCTTTCGGCCACAGGATCCTAAGTCCTGCGCGTCTGCCAGTTCCGCCACTTCCGCACCGTCGAGCAACTGATTCTACAGTAAAACTTTAGTTCAGCAAGGCCGCTCGTTGCCCGGAAGCTCCCGCCGTGCCGGTGTCGGTAGCGGTGTCGGTTGATGGTCCCACTATCCGCTCGACGGCATCGCGCAAGTGCGCTGGGGCAAGGTGGGCGTAACGCATGACCATTGCCAGCGTCTTGTGCCCTAGCAATTCCGCGATGGTTCTCAGGGGGACCCCGGCCATCGCCAGCCGCGAAGCGAACGTGTGACGTAGATCGTGCCAGCGGAAGTCGCGTATTTCGGCCTCGCGCACGCACTCCTCGAACCATCGCTCCCAATCTCGGCCGTCGCGGCGGGCGGAGCCGAGGCAAACGTACTCGGAGCCATCGCGGTGCTTCGAGAGGATCTCCAGAGCGTTCTCAGCCACGGAGTTTATCGGCACGTGCCTGGCTCCGCCGTGCTTGCTGTGCGCAATGGTGATAATCCCGGCCCTCAGATTCACATCCTGCCAGCGCAAGCGGTGCTGTTCGTTTCGGCGCATTCCGGTGTGCAGTGCCAAGCTGAATTCCGGCTCCCTCTCGGGATAAAGCGCCCGGACTTTGGCGCGCAGCTTGCCCTCCTCTTCCGCTTCCAAGAATCGAGCGACGATGTTGTTTTCCCGCTTACGCGGCACCTGCCGTACTGGATTCTCGCGAACCTTTCCATTGCGGATTGCAAGCCGGTAAGTCATTGAAAGTAGCGAGCGATGTCGGTTGGCTGTCGCTGGCAGCCATTTCCTGGACTCCGCGGCGTCGGCGAGCGCCCGTTCGATTTCTTGCGGCGTGATTGAGTCAGCGACGCGAGAGCCGAACCATTCGAGTAACTGTTGCATCCGATAAGCATCGTCGCGGTAGCTGCGCTTGTTTGTATTGGAGTAGGCGAGCGCGTCGTTCGCGATTTCCTTAAATCCGACTGCGGCGCTTCGCAGCTTTTCCGGGAGCTTCTTGCCTTCCAAAGCCTCATTCTTTCGCTTCCGGTAAAGTTCAATAGCCACGCTCTTTGTGCCCGCCTTCTCGCGCCGAAAGCGGCCTTGCGCGTCCACATAGCGAATCCACCACGGAGAATTCCTTCCCGGCAATCTTTGGAAGAGACCGCGCGGGTTGCGTCGACCGTTAGAGTCTTCTCGCGTGTCCGCAAGTATCACGGTGTCAGTTTCCATTTTGTTTTCCTCTCTTGGCGCGAGGCCGACCGCCGAGCTTGCCCCAGGCGCGCATCCGCTCACGGAATCCTTTCGCTCCCCATTTCCGTCGCCGCGTGGTGACACTGCGCCGGGCCATCTTCCTAGCTGCTTCGGTAATCTTGTTCATCAGGAAAGCATAAGCTAACGTTAGGTTATGTGCAACTTTCCGCGCATTTTGGGCGCTGTCCTAAGTCTGTGTTGGTGGTATCCTCTTCTCCCGAAAGAGCAACCACGAAAAGACAGCAAGTCAGTTTGGTTTTACCGCCGATGTCGCTGGCACTTGCGGTTGTGCCCCAGTCGGCGGCTTCAGGAATCCCAGCACTTGTAACAACATCACGGTGTTCCTCGCGGGTCCACGCCAGTGGAAGCGGCACGCTTCAAACTTCGCGTTGATCCACTCGTGGTCGCCGCCCGAATAGTAAAGGTCGCAATCCTTCAGCTCGCAGTTGATAAACACAACATCGTCTAGAACAAACGTGCGTCCCGCAAACTTTTGATCTCTAATCGTTTCCATGTTTTGGTTCCTCCATTGTCCACGTGCGCCTGA
>JBEKDK010000184.1:0-3302 GCA_050014395.1 Candidatus Acidiferrales bacterium
TTCACGGGCAAGCCGGTGAGCGATGCGGCCTCGGTTTCGTTCGGAGTGAGGTAGTCGCAGAGGGGATAAATGCTTTCGGGCAACGGGACGGCGGGCGCGGGATTGAGAATCGTGGTGACGCCGAGCGAGCGCGCGAGCTTCAGGCCGTGCTCGGCTACGGGGACGGGGACTTCGAGCTGCGTCATAAAAATTACGGATTCCGCGATGCGCTTACGCGCTTTGTCGAGCTCCGCGGACGTGATGAGGTAGCCCGAGCCGGGGACGACGATGATGGCGTTTTCACCGAGGGCTTCATCGATGATGATGGCGGCGGCGCCGGTGCCGTGATCGGCGGCGTTGAAGACGAACCGCGTGTCGATGCCTTCTTCGGCGTAGGTTCGGCGCGCGAGATCGCCGAAGGCGTCCTGGCCGAGTTTGCAGAGGAACGTGACTTTGCCGCCGGCGCGCGCGGCGGCTACGGCCTGGTTCGATCCTTTGCCGCCGGGGCCGAGGACGAACGAGGCGCCGAGAATCGTTTCGCCCCACGCGGGGATGCGATGCGTGCGGAAGGCGAGATCGGCGACGAAGCTGCCCATGATCGTAATCGGTTTCGCTATGCGCGTGGATTTTTTACTGTGGATCACTAAACGTGCGGTTTTCTTTGGCATGGATTCCCCGCGTTACGATTTGATGGCCATCGCGATCAGCACCAGCGCCAGCGCGTAGCAGAAAAACATTCCGACAAGATAGGCTTTCGAGCGGCCGCCGGCATTGCGGAATTCGTGCCACACGAGGACGCCCCACAGCGCGGCGATCATCGGAGAGGCTTGCCCGATGGCGTAGGAGATGGCGACACCAACGAGGCTCGCAGCGACGAAATTGGAGACGGCGCCGATGCCCCACACCGCTCCGCCGAGCAATCCGAGAAGATGATACGACGCGGAGGCGCGAAAATATTCGCCGATGCCGATCGGCTCGCCGACCAGCGGCCATTTCATCAGGATCGTGTTGAACGGGAAACAGCAGATGAGCGCTCCGAGCGTGAAGAAAACGGCGACGCTGTAGGGAGTGAGCGGATGCGCGGACGTCATGGCACGCGTTACGAACGGCGCGAAAGTGCCCATCAGCAATCCGGAAACGATGCAGACGATCACGCCTTTGCGCGAGGCCTTCACATTTGAGCCGCGCCGCGCGCCGTACGCTTTGCCAACCAGAATCACGGCCAGCACGGCGGCCGCGACGCCCAGACCGAGTAGGCCCGCTTTGCCTTTCGGCTGGATGGCGTAGCTGAGGATGACTCCTTCGACGAGCGCGATGCCAATGGAAGTGGGGAACGCGACGGCCAGGCCGACCATCTCAATGCCGGCGATCAACAGGACATTCGCGATATTGAAAAGAAATCCCGCGAGCAGGGCGTAGTGGATATTCGCGCGCGTTGTGGAGTGGACATTCGCAAGAAAACCGGTCTCGCCGCCGTACATCGAGCCCAGCGTAAGCGCGAGAATCAAAGAGATGAGCAGCGTTCCGAGGGCGTAATCCCAATAATAAAGTTCGAAGCGATAATTTTTTGTGAGCTTGAATGTATTGGCGAACGATCCCCAGCAGATGGTGCTGAGCACCGTGATGCAAAGCGCGAGAGCGAAAGTCTGGGGCACAAACATGGGACCCGGGACCCCCTTTTTTTGCGGCGCGGCGCGTCGTACGTCGTGCGGCGCATCGTCTATCGTGCTGTACATCGTCGCGCCGGGTGGAGCATACGCGCAATGACGCGCGGCGGGAAATAAAAGATTGCGCGGAAATTATTGGCGCAGGTAGGGCAATTTTTGTTCGACGGTGTAACCCATCGCGCCTTCCCACGAGCCGTAGGTTGGATTCGCGAGCTGGAACCAGCGATCGCCCCACATGACTTGATGATCCTCGAAAAGCTTTTCGCGGCCGGCAAGATTTGCGGAGTCCTTCGGGATGGTGAGGAAATCGCCGAGTTGATCGCCGAACAGAAGCAGAATGCGATAGTGCTTCGCCGTAGCGATGCGGCGCGAAGTTTTGTCCGAGCCCGCGCCCGGCTGCTCGCACTGCAACCAATCGGCGCCGGTGGCGAGCGGCAGATTGAGCTTGTGCAAAAGTTGCACGGTCGGATCGGCGGGATTCATGGCGTCGCACGCGCGGTTGGTGATGTAAATCGGCGCGACGTGATGGTCGCGCGCGAACTCCAGGAAATGCATGGCGCCGGGAATCACGGTGGCGCTTTCCGCGTTCACCCACGTGATCCAAGCGTCGCGGGACCACGGCGCGCCGGAAGCCGTGAGGCGCGCCTCGAAGGCGGAATTATCGAGGACGGTTTCATCGAGATCGAGAACCACGGCCGGCGGCAGATTTGCGAAATCGCCGGTCTGCTCGAGCGCGGCGGTCCAGTGATGGTCGGCGAGAGAGCGCAGCAGAGCGGCTTCGCCGGCGCGATAGATTTCCGTGGAGTTCGCCCTGTACTCCACCGAAGTTTGCATCCAGAGGACCGCGTTCAAATTTTCGTACGTGGGCGCGGCGACAGGGCGCGCGGCGATCAGCGCGAACAGCGACACAAGTACTGCAAGGAATATGGCAGGACGCGGCATGAATGAAGCTCCTAATCGTGAAATCGACCCGGCGATTCCGCGATTGATGCAGCGCAGAGCTTAGTCTATGTGGATGCCCGCGCGCAAAAGCAAAGTGATGCGCAGATTCGGACGCTGATCAGGCGCTCGGGCTCGCGATCACTCTTGCCCTAAGAGTTGGCGGATGACTGGAGGATCGGGCGGTTTAACGTTCTTCTTTTGATCGCACACTGTGTAACCCTCTTGGCCCAGGCAATATGTGATCGACGACCACGCGTCGGGGTCTTGATCGTCGCCGCCCAGATCGTATTCGGTGATGTGCGACCAGTCTGGAGAAATTGAGAAATCTTGCGAATAGAGTTCGGGATTCCCGACGACGTTTTCGAGGTCCATCAGGGTGATCAAGCTGAAGTTCTGATCGAGGGTGAAAATTCTCAATTCTGTTCGCGGGCAGGCGCCGCACTGGGCGTTGCAGCCAGCGTTCCACACGCGCGGACCAATCTTGATGAGGGTTCTGTTGTCGGCGCCTCGGCGCGCGGCGAAACCATCTTCGGTGACATCAACGTCGCGCCCCGCGTCGTAACTTGTGATGTTTAGGTCAAAGTCGTGGATCGCGTCCCCGTTGCGGTATTCGAGGCTGGGGCCGCAAACCCACTCTTTCGTGCCTACGGCGCGCCAGAAATAACGAAAGGCGTGAACCTGGGGCGATACTGAAGGAGATTGGGAACCCCCGTC
>JBEKDK010000185.1:0-3185 GCA_050014395.1 Candidatus Acidiferrales bacterium
GGCAGAATGCCGGTGTAACGGCCAAAGTCTCGCGATTGCTCGTCTATTACGCGCGGCTTATCCGATACACGATGAGCGCCCGGCCGAAAATCTTTCATGTTTTGTGGAACTATAAACTCGAGTACTTCGATCGGACCTTGCTATTGCTGTTCTACAAGCTGTGCGGCAAAAAGATCGTGCACACCGCGCACAACGTCAATAAGGCGCGCAGAGACGCAAAAGATTCCCTGCTCAATCGCCTCACGCTCAAGTTTCAATATCGGACCGTCGATCACATCTTCGTTCATACGCAAAAAATGAAGGCGGAGCTGGTGGAAGAATTCGGTGTCCGAGAGCGCGCGGTCAGCGTGATCCGCTATCCGATTAACAACGCGTTTCCGGACACGAACCTCACTCCGTCTGAGGCGAAGCGGCGCTTGGGCATTGCCGACGCTGAAAAAACGATTCTGTGTTTCGGCGGAATCAAGCCGTACAAAGGCATCGAATTCCTGCTCGGCGCATTCCAGCAGCTCCTCGCGCGCGATGCGAATTGCCGGCTGATCATTGCGGGCGAGCCGAAGAAGGGCAGCGAAGACTACGTGTCTACCATTCGCCGGACGATCGATCGCGACTTCAGCCGCGGTGCGGTGATCCTGAAAGCTCAGTTCATCCCAGACGACGAAATCGAGTTATATTTCAAAGCGGCGGACGTCTTGGCGCTTCCTTACAAAGAAATCTTCCAGAGCGGCGTGCTTTTCCTGGGATACAGTTTTGGTTTGCCGGCGGTCGCAACGGACGTCGGGTCCTTCCGAGAAGACATCATCGAAGGGACTACCGGTTTTGTATGCAAGCCAAACGATCCGGCCGATATGGCCAAAGCGCTTCACACATTTTTTACCAGCGAACTTTATCGGAACTTGGCCCAGCGCCGGCAGGAAATTAAGGCTTACATAAACACGCGCCACTCCTGGGACGCGGTGGCCGAATCGAGCGAGGAAGTATATGCAGGGTTGGTGGGGAGGCGCTTGTCGTGAAGCCTTTAGTTTCAATTCTGATTCCTGCGTATAACTCGCGGGAATGGATCGCCGATACACTCCGCTCCGCGATCGCACAGACGTGGCCGAACAAAGAAATCATCGTCGTTGACGACGGTTCCACCGACCAAACGCTGGCGATTGCCCGGCAATTTGAATCGGACACGGTGCACGTGTTCACCCAGAAGAATCAAGGTGCCGCCGCGACCCGAAACACCGCTTTTTCTCTGAGTCACGGAGACTACATTCAGTGGCTCGATGCCGACGACCTTTTGGCTCCCGACAAGATTTCGAAGCAGCTAGACGCACTCGGTGAATCTGCGAATAAACGGACGCTTCTCTCCGGCAGTTGGGGGCAGTTCATGTATCGGTACCGCCGCACAAAATTCATTCCCAGCGCGCTCTGGTGCGATCTGTCGCCAGCCGAGTGGCTCGTGCGCAAGATGTCGCAGAACGCTTATATGCAGACGGCCTCGTGGCTTGCCAGCCGTGAGTTGTCCGAAGCGGCCGGCACGTGGGACACCAGGCTGCTGGGCGACGACGATGGCGAATACTTTTGCCGCGTGCTTCTTGCCTGCGACGGCGTGCGATTCGTTCCAGAATCGAAAATTTATTACCGCGCATCCGGGCCGGGCAGCTTGAGCTATGTGGGCCGCTCCGACAAAAAGCGCGAAGCGCAGTGGTGCTCGATGAAACTGCATATTGGATATCTGCGTTCGCTCGAGGACAGCGAAAGAGCCCGCGCCGCGTGCGTTACCTACCTTCAGAACTGGCTGATATTTTTCTATCCGGAGCGAATGGACCTTGTGCAACAGATGGAGCAGATGGCTAGGGATCTCGGCGGGCAACTCAAAGCGCCGTACTTATCCTGGAAGTACTCGTGGATTCGAGCGATTTTTGGCTGGCATGCCGCCAGGCGCTCCCAGTTGACGCTGCAAGGTATGAAAGCGTCGATGGCCAGGCGCTGGGACAACACGCTGTTCCGCCTCGAAAGGCGCAAACTTGCCGGTAACTTCTGAGTGCCGGAGCGGACGCGACGTCTCAAGTATTTGCTCACTCGAGCCGGAGAACGCCTTTCCTCCGCTGCACAAGGCGATCACCCAACTGGGCTTCCGGCCCAGCTTTTGCATTGGGCTTGAGGCGATAGCGTTTGGTAGACTGACTCCCCCATGTCTATCCGCGATGGCATTGCAAACTACTATCCCCTGGGAGGGATGCGCGCGATTGGCGCCCTGATTCAGGCCCGGTTGTTGGGGACTACTCCTGCTTTTGCCGCGAATGCCCCGGGGATCACACATCCCGTTCGACTGCGCGTGCGCACTACGGATGCGATTATATTTTGCCAAGTTCTGAAGGTTCGGGAATACGAGCTTCCTTTTTCTGTCGCTCCAAACGTGATCGTGGATGCGGGTGCGAATGTCGGATTCACTTCCGTGTTTTACGCCAACAAATATCCAAACGCCAAAATCTTTTCGATTGAGCCGGCAGCATCGAATTTTCGCATGCTGCTTAGGAATGCGGCGCCCTACAGAAATATCGTTCCGATTCACGCCGCTTTATGGTGCGCAAGCGGAAACATTGCGATCACAGGCCCCGAGTTTGGGCATTGTGGGTTCCGAGTATCGGATACCCCTGAGACGTCCAGCGAAAGAGTTCCTGCCGTCACCGTTGGAAGCGTAATGAATCGATATGGAATCGAATTCATTGACATACTCAAGCTCGATATTGAAGGCGCGGAAAAAGAAGTGCTCGAGGGCTCGACTGAATGGATCGACAAGGTTGGAGTTATATCGGTTGAAACCCATGACCGTTTCAAGCCAGGTTGCACGCAAGCTCTAGAGCGGGCGACCGGTCATTTTCCGTTCCGTTATAGCAATGGAGAAGTCGAGTCTTTCGCTCGAAACCCGCCGGCCTGAACGTACGGCGCGCTGTTCCGCGTCGAAAGCCGAAAACCTGCGGGTAGCTTACGCAGATGAGAGTGGAACGCTAGGCGATCCTCTCAGGCGCTGCATGGTCCGTGACGGCCAAGCGGGATTCATGAACGGCCGCTCACAAATGTAAAAAAACACTACCGAAACGATGAGGATCATGGGAAGCACGATGAGGGCATCGAGCGCGAACCGAGCCAGGAATCCCCAAGTGAGAGCTAGTTTCCGCAGGAAGGTATTCGAC
>JBEKDK010000186.1:0-3104 GCA_050014395.1 Candidatus Acidiferrales bacterium
CTTGGCGGAAAAGGCAAAGAAATACTCACCCAAGACCGTTCTGTCGCTGAGGAATTTACTCTCCAAAATCTTCGGCACGGCCCAAAAGTGGGGTTACCTGCAAACGAATCCGGCCCAAGGTACGCAGGTCCCCGCGCTGACGGTCACACGGGAACGGCTAACACTGAAACCCGAACAGGTCCGAGCCCTGCTCGATCAACTAGAAGAACCTTACCGAACAATGGTGCTGCTCGCCGTGCTTTCGGGTTTGCGGCGCGGGGAAATCCTAGGTCTTCGTTGGAAGTGCGTCAATTCGACCGAGAGTTCCATCCGCATTGCAGAATCGAATTACGAGGGCCGCGCTGCGGCACCTAAAACTCAGGCTTCTCGGCGCATTGTCTTTGTGGATCGGATCGTGCTCGATTCGCTTCTAAACGTGCGCCCTGCTCTGTACCAGCCTGACGACTACGTCTTTCACACGGACCGGGGTACTCCACTCAATTCCACAAACGTGCTTAACCGCGCGCTGCATCCCGCTTGCGAAAGAGCGAAGATTCCGCGCGTCAGTTGGCACAATTTCCGTTACACATACTCGACGTGGGCAAACCCCACGGGCGAGAGCATCAAAGCGTTGCAGTCTCAACTCGGGCACACGAACTCGCGTATGACTCTCGATGTGTATACGCAGCCGATGCCCGAGGCGCAGAAGAAAATTGCGAGCAAGATCGCTCGGGTTTTGCTCCCAGTTGCTCCCAAATTGGTAGACCGGACTCAGAACAAGGGAGTGGTAATTCAGTGACGCCCAAGGGTTTGAAGTGGCGCGCCCGGAGGGAGTCGAACCCCCGACCTTCTGGTTCGTAGCCAGACGCTCTATCCAGCTGAGCTACGGGCGCGCCGTGACGAAAAGTTTAGCACAGCAGCAAGCCGAGCGTCAGGAACAGGGACGCGACGCCAACGGCCGAATCGGCAGGGTGGATTTTCCGCTGAATCGCGCGGCCGCGGTCAAGACGACGGGAAACAACCGAAGCAGAGGCACGGAGCACGCCACCGCCGCGGGCCTCATCGCCCAATGCGCGATCAGCGCCGCGGCACGAATGCGCGGCGCGAAATTTCGCCGCCACGCCAAAGTGTATTCGCGTCGCGCCGCGGCAATCGCGTCTGGCGATACACACGCGGCGCCGCTCGCCGCGAGGCACTCGCACAGCAATCGCGCCGATTGCATCGCCATGCCGATCCCCTCTGCGACCACGGGATGCGCTTCGCCGGCGGCATTGCCGACCAGAAAAATTCGATCGAATCCACAGCGCCGTATGCCCGGCTGAATCGGACCGGCCGAAAGCCAATCATCTTCCACGCGAGCGCCCGCCAAAGCCTCGCGTGCGCCGCGGCACGATTTCGTGATGTGCGCAAGCACCGCAGCGCCGGCCTTCACCGCCCCGGCCGCGCGTCGCGCACGCTCCAATTCGTCGCGCCGGATGCAGCAAGAAAGGCTCACTCGCCCGTCGTGGCTGTACACCATCCCCGCGTATCCGCCCGGGAACGCCAGCAGTGGCATCAGGTCCGGCGCTAAATGCGTGTCGCGAAAATGCGCTTTGAATCCAAACAGATCGGATCCCCGAGCAGCCGGGCGCGCCACCTGCGTCGGCAACGGCCCGGGATGCCACGAACCGTGAGCCGCAATCACGATTCGCGCGCGCAGTTCGCTCGATTCCGCGCTTTCTCTACGTGCGATGCGGCATACATACGCGTTGCCCTCGTCAACAATCTCGTTCGCGGACCAAGGCTGCCAAATCTTCGCGCCCGCAGCCGCCGCGCTTTCGAGCAACAGCGTATCCAGCCGATCGCGCCCTAGCGCGCGCCCCCAGGAATTTCCATTCCCATCGCTCGCTCGCGGAGCAGGCATATCCGCTGTCACAACGCGATCCCCGGCGAACACGCCCACGCGCCGCACTTCGGGCCCCGCAAGTTCCAGAAATGTTTCCGCCACGCCCAAATGTCTCAGCAGCGGCAGATTCGTCGCCGAAAGATATTCTCCGCATACCTTCGCGCGCGGAAAGCTCGCCTGCTCCACCAGCGCCACCGACCAGCCCGCTCGCGCGAGCAATATCGCAGCCGTCGCCCCGCCCGGCCCTCCGCCGATAATCAACGCGTCAAAAATTGAATTGCTCACGATGCGTTCCCAGTCTCACCGATCCGCTGCGCCACAAAGCAATGGCTAAACAACCCGGCCGGGCGTTCCATCAATCGCCACTCGTCGCCCGCAGGCCACAACGCTGAAAGCTCCCGCGCGGCAAATCCCGCGCGCACGCTCACCTTCGCGTCATGCCGCGTGACGCCATTGCACCCGACAAATCCCAGCAGCGAAGCCGCACAGAACGTCAAGTTCGTACGCCGCGGCTCACACGCCAGAAACATAGCGGTTTGATGCGCCGCCAGCGCCAGAAGTTTTCGGAGATCGTCTTCCTTGAAATGGTGCAGAAACAAACTGGCAATCGTCAGGTCGGACTTTTCCGCACGCGCGCGCCCAAGCCACTCGAGTGCATCCATTTCAACGCACTCAACGCGCCACCCGAGCGCCGCAAATTCCGCCTCGGTCTCCGCGCTCAGCAATCGCCTTCGGTCCACCAGCACCGCGCGCACGGATTTCCACCGCGGCCCGATCTTTCGCGCCAAGCGCAGCAGCGGAGTCCCGTCACCCGCGCCCAAATCGACAATCGACCGCGGCGTTCCTCCCGGCACGACGCCGCCAAGCGCCCGCGCCGCGATACGCGCGTTGCCCATCAGCACATTCACGCGCTGCAAATCGCGCCGTGACCACCTTGCGCGGCGATCGTCAGCCGCCAATTCGTCCAGCAATTCGGGCTCAACCGCGCGTTTCACTCAACAAGTTTACTCTACAACCCGCCGAGGATCGTGTCGCTCGCGAGGCAAGAAAAAGCTTCGGAAAAACTGCAGGTTTCACAAGAGAAATGAATCGCAGAGTACCCCAGCGCGGCTCCGACGCAGCCCCGTAGAGTGTGCGTGAGAACCAGCTTGAGTTTGAAAAGGAAATAGTGCAGTAAAGAAGCATGAGCCGATTTCTACCGTACAGCCCAGATCAGGCGTATTTGTTGCCGCCCAATGTG
>JBEKDK010000187.1:0-3023 GCA_050014395.1 Candidatus Acidiferrales bacterium
TAGCCTTACGACGGGCAGCTCCTTGCCTAAATATCTGCAACGCATTCGCCTGCCGTGCCGGGTCAAGAATGGCAATCACCTGCCCTCCCGAAAAAACGAGTCTCACGGCCGGCCCAAAATTGACCTGTTGTTTCACTTCGCTCCAAGGCGAGTCGAACTCGCAGCCGAAATAAGAGAACGTCTTTCGTGCAGGCGACTCGTTAGTCGGGGCGGGCAAGGGCCGCGGCACAATCCACAGGTCAGGCTCGTTCCTGACCTGCCACCTCACGATTAGGATCGAGGCAACCGGCTTGAAATAGAAAATCAGGAACACCGCGAGAAACACAGCGAGGATCGCGCCAGCGACGACAGCAATGGTTAACGAAATACTCGATATGCGCCGATCGCTCACGGAAATCGAAGTACCTTCTGAAGGATCTTACTTTATGAATCCACTATAGGGGAGAGTTTACACCCGCAGTCTGAAAATTCGTTCAGTGCTTGCTGCGATCCTTCAGCAGGCCTTTCAACTCGCCCATGAATTCCTTTACATCTTTGAAATCGAGATAGACCGAGGCGAAGCGCACGTAGGCGACTTTGTCGAGTTTCTTGAGGCGCGCCATTAAGTGCTCGCCGATTTCTTTCGTGGCGCGCTCGCGTTGTGGCGCTTCATTCACGAAGCGCTCGATTTCATCCACCAGCGATTCCAGCTTGGTGGTCGGCACCGGGCGCTTTTCGCATGAGCGCAACAAACCCTGCAGGATTTTCTGGCGCTCGAAGCGCTCGCGGCGGCCATCCTTCTTGATGACCATGTACGGGATTTCGTCGATGCGTTCGTAAGTGGTGAAGCGGCGGCCGCATTTCAGGCACTCGCGCCGGCGGCGAATCAGATCTCCCGCCCGGCCTTCGCGCGAGTCGATCACCTTATCGTCCGTGTGAAAGCAGAACGGGCACTTCACCTCGCGCCACCTTTCGCGCCATTGGCGCCCACGCCGACGTGTTCGCCTTCTTCTTCGGCAACCTGCTCGGCCTTCGCCAAGCGCCGAAGCTCGCCCATCGACCACCCTTCGCGGATCAGCAGCGGCAGGCCAACCAGAAGCGACGCCGCGAACGTCACCAGCCACAGCACGATCGCCGCGGCCGCCGCGGGCTCCGGATCGATGCCGAAAATTTGCGTGAGCGCGATGAAGCTGGCCACTTGCGCGCCGCCGCCGACGCCCGGCAATTGCAGCAACGAGCCAAGCATCGTCACGGCGAGCAGCAGCACGGCGCTGGCGTAGTTCAGGCCGCTGAATACGTCGCCCATGCTGCGCATCACCCACAAATAAATGCACGCCACCAGCAGCCAGTGAACGGCTGACAATCCCAAGGCAGAGGCCAAATCGCGCCAATCGCGAATGCCCTGCAAGCCTTCGCTGAAGCCGCTGAACTGCGTCGCCACGCGCCCGCGCCAGCCACCGGCGCGATGCCAACCGGCCAACCTGCGGTCCAAAGAGCTGGCGCCGCGATATCGGTGATACGTCAGCAGCGCGGCCAGTCCCAATAAACCCAGCAGCAAGATTCCGCCGCTGGCGCGCGCCTTAGTAACCCACGCGGCTTCCGCGCCGCCGTCCGTGAGTTGCCTTGCGAAAATCAGCAGCACCGTGCCGGCCATCACCGCCGCGGTGGCGAAATCCAGAATGCGCTCAAGAACATATATTCCGAATTGGCTGGCAACCGGAAAGCGCGTCTTGCGCGCCAGCAGCAGCGGCCGCACCGGTTCACCCGCGCGCCCCAGCAGAAAAATCGAAGCGAAGCCGATGATCGTGCCGGAATACACGCCCCAAAAACTCGATGTTCCCAGGTGGCGGCAGAAGCTTTGCCAACGCAGCGAACGGATCGCGTAACACGCGTAGATGCCAACGATGGAAACCAGCAGCAGCCAAAGATTGGCGTGCGCCAGCGCCTGCCCCAGCTTCGACCAATTGAAATTGCCGATGTGAAAGGCGCGCCTAGAGCGGTAGGCCAACGCCGCCAACACCACGATCACGAGCAGGACGAGAAGGACCTTACGAAGCCAACCACGCATCGGCCGCGAGCGTATCCGCTCGCCCGGTAGGTGTCAAGGAATCAACCCCGCCCCACGCCGCGCACACATCAACGCCTCCGCCCGGCCGCCTTGTCACCCGCGGCGGCGCAGACTAAGATGCGGCGCAACGCTGGGGAACATTTCACCCATCGGCTGCGTTTCATACTATGGAGACCGAGGAGCGACGCCCGAACGAGGCGGATGCTGCGTTGGAACCAGACAATCTACTGGTGCAGCACTGCCTGCGAGGCGAGAACTCGGCCTGGGAAGAACTCGTGAAAACACACACACGCCGCGTCTATAACCTCTGCTACCGATTCACCGGCGATCCGCACGCCGCCGAGGACCTGACGCAGGACGTGTTCATAAAGGTTTATCGCACGCTCGGCAGCTACAGCGCGGCGCAAGGCGCATTCACGGCGTGGATGAGCAGCCTCACACGGAATCTCCTGATCGACAATTATCGCCGCACCAAGCGCGATCGCATCACCGATTCCATCGATGAAGAGGCCACGCAGATGCAAGTGGAAGAAAAACCCGCCGCGGGCCGGCGTCCCGATCAAATCGCCGAGCACAGCGAACTACAGGCGCAATTGCAACACGCGCTGGGGCAAATGCCGCCCGATCTGCGCGAGGCCGTGATTCTGCGCGATCTGCAGGGCATGGATTATCGGGAAATTCGCGAAGCGTTGGGCGTGCCCGAAGGAACCGTGAAATCGCGCATCAACCGCGGGCGCATTGAGCTTGCGCGGCTGCTTGAACAAATGGGAGTGCGGCCGAGTTAGAAAAACAAGTTAGGAAAATATGATGACCACCGACCACACCAATTGGACTTGCGCGGAAACCGAGGACCGGTTTTCGGATTTCCTCGAAGGCTCGCTCGCCGCGGGTGACGTGGCGGCGTTTGAACGCCACTGCGCGGGCTGCGCGGCGTGCGCCACCCTTTCGGCTCGCGTTGGCGCGACCGTCAGCGAAT
>JBEKDK010000188.1:0-2889 GCA_050014395.1 Candidatus Acidiferrales bacterium
CGAAGGCAGGCGCGGACATCGTCTGCGACACGGTATCCCACGTAATCAAGATCGATCCCGAGACACCGTCCACGTTTCCGATGATAAGAACCTTCCCACTGGAAAGTGCTACCAACGACCGCATCGCGTAGTGCGCAAGATGCGTATATGGGCCGCCGGGCGTAGGTCCGGGAACAAATTGCGTCACTTGAAGAAGATCTGGATCGATGACCACAAGCCTTCCACCGTTGCTTGCGACATACACGCTGCTGCCATCCGCAGACTCGTCAATTCCCCACGGCCTATCGACGGGTATCCGAGCGATCAGGCGGGCATTCGTCGAAGAAAAGACCATAACTTCGTTAAGAGCATTGACTGTGGCGAAAACCAGCTCGCGAGAGCGGTCGTAAACGGCGTCGGTAACGTCCTCGTCCGTACGGTCGAACGTGCTACGCGTCGGATTCGTGATGGATGGAAACGTATTTGAAACATTGAGATACAACAGGGCTGTGCTGGAATCAGTTCCCGAGCCCACTGTTGCGTAAATGGGGTAATTTTGAAGCGATGTCGCCGAGATATTCGCGGTGATGGTGAATGGTTGCGTCGATGACGTCGGCGTGTCGGTCAGATAAGGGCTTTGGAACAAAGATATGGAGTTGTTCGTCGGGAACGGAGAGACATCGAAGAGCACGGCCGGTAAATTTGCGCCGCTATTACTGGTCGCTGTGGCGCTGAAACTGGCTTGCGCTCCTGCGGTCAGTGAGATCGCGTTTGTGGAGAGGGAGAGGTGGAAGGGCGCAGGCGGTTGAATAGTTAGGCTAATCGTGGCCGAGTGCGTCACTGTTCCGAGCGTGCCCGATAGGACGATACTCGACGTGCCGAGGGACGCTGAGGAAGACGGAATGACCATGATCGACGCTTCGTCGTTGGGACCCAGCGCAAACGGCCCCGGAGGGTACAGGCTTACTCCCGTCGGCAGACTTTGCACGGTCACTTCGACCGTCCCCGTGAACGATCCTTCCGGAGCAACGCCGATAGTTTGAGGGGCGCCTTGCTGCTCCATCGTGAGAACCTGTCCCTGCACGTTGAAAGTGAAGTCCGGCGAGGCGGGATTTACTGGAGGAGCTGGAGCGATCGATTCGCTGGAGCCCCCACCACCACCGCATCCTTGCAGCGAGATCAGGCCAAGGACGGCGCTCAACACCAAGAGCAAAGAAACCGAACGCCATCGACCCTGGCCCGCGCAGCCCTTAGAAACGCGGAGTACCGGTAAGATTGACCGCCAAGAACTCAACATCGTCGACTCTAGCAACTTCTCTGAACGGTATACTGCGTGGAGTATTGGCCCGAATGGTATACGAATCAAGCAGTTTTTCTGCCACCACGAGAAGCGCCCGACGCGCTCGGGTTCGTTCATTCCAGACGGTGCGGACACCGCGAAATAAGTTTCGCCCCCGCGGAACCCCTAAAGCGACACGCTGCGCGACGTCGTCCTAGTGGAATACTTGCTGCCCGCTCCGGGCGCGACGGAAGAAACCCCTCCGCCGAACGCCTAGAGAAGCTTGAGTCAATTCCCTCTTACCGATGAAACTACCCGATCACGTTGCCGCGGCTACGTGAGCCACGATGCTCGATAGCGAAAACGTGGGCACCAAAAATGAAAAGGCCAGAAGCGCTTTCGCGCTTCTGGCCGAAACTTCGGCTGCCGAACGGAATCCGGCTGCCTTAGTTGAGTACGACGCGCCGCTTGGCGAAGAGCATTCCGAGACCCAACAGGCCGCAGACCAGGAGCGATAGCGAGCCCGGTTCCGGCACAAGCGTCCCCGTCACCGTATTCGTGTCATTTGTGTTCAGCAAGCCGCAGCCTCGGCAAACAATACTGGAGTAGACGGTCGCGCCGTTACTTCCGGCATTCAAGTTGAGAGTCGCGGGGCTCGTCAGTGCTCCTGCAATGTCTAAATCAAGGTAGTCATAGGGTGATGAGCTGTCGTTAAAATTGACATACGATGGGTTAGAGGTAAAGGATTCGTAGACTGTGTACTGCGTGCTATCGCCGGGCGTGTACGTGAAATCGGCTAATGTGTTTGTGCCAGCCACAACGATGTCCCAAGTGGTGATCGTGTTGGTAGTTACGTCGTATGTGAAGCTGCCTGTTTCCGTGTTCGACTGACTATTGTAGGTAAAATTGGCGTTTACGGTCCAATTGATGAGTTGGTCGGCCGACGCGGACTGAGCAAAACCCAGTCCAACAAATGCGACAGTCAGCGCGAGGCACGCCTTCAAAATCGTCGAAATTCTTAGTTGGTTCATCGATCCCCCAGTTTTGACATGCTCTGACGGTTGGTGTCTAGCATTTTTAGCACCAAACCAGCCCGCTCGCCGGCGGTTCGCATACTGCTGAAAGCAATGGGCTCTCGCGCGAGGGGCTTCCAGCGATCAAGGAGCGGTATGCAATAAGTTGCGTACTCGTGGAAGCCGAATCGCAAAGTTCGGCCGGGGTCATATGCAACAACGATACAACCGGTGTGAGAGCATGCACGCCGTCGATTTCGACTGTGAAGCCGAAAGCTGGCCACTGGCCGTGGGTGAACTCGACGTGAGGATCTAAGGATAGGAAAATGGCGGAGAGGGTGGGATTTGAACCCACGAGCCCTTTTGAGGCTACTCGCTTTCGAGGCGAGCTCTTTCAACCGCTCAGACACCTCTCCGCTTTTTATTCTAGCGGACGATGCAAATCGCGGCAATGCGGCATCGAGCGTGGGTGTGCGCATCGCGCAAGGCCCTGCGCGCGCGGATTGCGGCGAGTAAAAGGTGCAGCTATCGGCGGGCGGCGAAAAATGTTTGCAGCACGGCGGCGCATTCCGGCGCGAGTACGCCGGATATGACCTCGATGCGATGATTCAGCGCGGG
>JBEKDK010000189.1:0-2850 GCA_050014395.1 Candidatus Acidiferrales bacterium
CAGTTGCAACTGCACGAGTTTCTCAGAAGTGTTGATTATGGAGGACTTATGTGCCACTTAAGTCCCTTTAGAATCAACACTTCCAAGAATTCTTGCACATTTCGTATCTCGCTCATCAGCCGCGAGTTGAAATCTTTTAGAATCAACACTTCCGTAAATTTTGACTTTAAGTCATCCAGAATCAACACTTCCAAAAAAACCGGGGGTGGGGGGTCCAGTTGCAACAAGTTGCAACTGGCGACGTTCGCGGTTCTGCCCACAGGCAGGCGTCGCCATCCCGAGGAATCTGCGAAGAGGGATCTCTCCGCGCAACCGAAACCGTGCCAGCTTGAAAGCTGGCGCTACACAAGGCAGGGTCTCGTGCGAGGAATTCGATTCAGAGCAGACGAAAATAAAAATGGCGGACAGGCCTGTAAGCCGGATTCTGTGCGGCGCGCGACCCGTGAGGGCCTGCACCGTAGCGATCATTCCTCTAGGCCCAGATTCGCACCTGGGCTCCAGCAGCCTACCCGAGGGTCATGGCAGCGCATCGCGAACGACGCGCCGCTTACGGGCCGGGCCGGCCCTCCCCTCCTATTTGGCCTTGCACCACGCGGGGTTTTCCGTGCCGTCTCGATCTCTCGAGACGCGGTGGGCTCTTACCCCACCTTTTCACCCTTACCATGCGCGTCGCTTATTTTTAATAGCGACCCCCAGAAGGTTTTGCCTTCCGGCTGTCACCGAAACGCCGCACCGGCGGTTTATTTTCTGTGGCACTTTCCGTCGCCGCTTCGCACAAGCGCGCACAGCGCACCTGGTTGCTGCGAAACGGCGCCCTGGCGTTACCAGGCGCGTTGCCCTTTGGCTCGGACCTTGCGGCCCGAAACCACGGTGTCCGGACTTTCCTCCCGCTCGGCGCCCGAAGGCGCTAAGCCAGCGATCGCCCGGCCTGCCCGCCACGCCGATTATACCGCGAGTTGCCGCGCGCCGCGCACGCATGTGCACGTATGCAACACACCGCCGCGCGGCCTTGCGCGGCGCACGCATTTGCGCAAATGCGTCACAAAAAATCGCGGCGTCGCGCGCATTCCACGGAATTTTCGGCTACAATGCGCCGCAAATGGCTACCATAACCTTCCTCGGCGCCGCCGGCACCGTCACGGGCTCCAAATATCTGGTCGAAGCCGCCGGCAAGCGCCTGCTGATCGACTGCGGAATCTTTCAAGGCTCGCGCGATTTGCGCCAGCGCAATTGGGATCACCAACCTCTCGACGTCTCGACGATCGACTACGCCGTGCTGACCCACGCTCACTTGGATCACACCGGCTGGCTGCCGTGTCTTCTGCGCGACGGCTATCGCGGCCCGATCTTCGCCGACGCCGCCACCATCGAGCTTGTCAACATCCTTCTTCCCGATTCAGCGCACATCATGGAAGAGGATGCGCTGGACGCCGCCAAGCGCGGCCTAAGCCGCCACAAGCCGCCGTTGCCGCTCTACACGCACGAGCAAGTTCCGCCGGTGCTCGCGGCGCTCAAACAAATTCCGCGCGAGGGCGCTTCCACCATCAGCCCGCAATTCACCGTGCGGCTCCGCGACGCCGGCCACATTCTCGGCTCAACCAATATCGAGCTGACGATCACGGAGAGTGGGCGCACGACCACCGTGCTTTTTTCCGGCGATATCGGCCGCTACAGCCAGCCGATCCTGAAAGATCCCGAGCCGGCTGCGCCGTGCGACGTGCTGATCTGCGAATCCACTTACGGCGATCGCGATCATCCAACCAATCCGCCCGATATCGAGATCGCCGACGTGATCAATCGCGTGGCGAAGCGCGGCGGAGTGATCGTGGTGCCGGCGTTCGCCGTGGGCCGCACGCAAACGCTGGCGTACGTCGTGCGGCAACTCGAGGACGCGGGGCGCATTCCGCGCTTGCCCGTGTACATCGATAGCCCCATGGCGATTAGTGTCACCAGCTTGTACCTGGGCCATCGCGAGGATCACAACGCGCAGTTCCTGCAGGACGAGGTGAGCGGCAATCCTCTCGACGCGCACACGCTGCACCTAGCGCGCAGCGTGCAGGATTCAAAGGCCATCAACAACGTGAAGACGCCCGCGATCATCATCTCCGCCAGCGGCATGGCCACCGGCGGCCGCGTGATGCACCATTTGATGCAGCGCTTGCCCGATACGCGCAACGCCGTAATACTCGCCGGCTTTCAAGCCGAAGGCACCATCGGCCGCCAGCTTGATGATGGCGCGAAGACCGTGCGCATCCTGAAGCAAGATGTCGCGGTGCGCGCCGAAATCAAAAATGTCAGCCAGTATTCAGCGCACGCCGATCGCGGCGAAATCCTGCGCTGGCTCGGAGGCATGGCGAAGCCGCCGCGCACAACTTATCTAACGCACGGCGAACCCGCCGCATCGCAGTCCCTGAAAGCTTTAATCGAATCGAAAAAGCCGGGATGGAAGGTCGTGCTCCCCGCGTATCGCCAGACTTTCGACCTCAACAGCTGATGCCTATCCGCGCGGAGCGTGCGATTGCGAGCTTGTGGGTGCCCCATGTTCGCCTCGATTGGTGAGGCGAACGTGGGTCTGTGAAATTTATCGAAACCACGGAGCATCGACCACGGCTGCGGCCGAGCGTCCGAAATAACGTGTGGTCTAGCCTCGGCGCCAAACCAAAGTGCCGGCGATCATGTCGTGCAGCGCCTGCTTTTTCGCCGTGAATCCCGCCATGATATAGCCAATCCCAAACGGAATCATGCCGGTGATGATCTTCGCGAAGAATCGCCCTGACGCGCGCCCAAAAGTCATCCGCTGTCCATTCGCATCCGTGACGAATATGCTCAGCGCCCGTTTTCCCCATGTGG
>JBEKDK010000190.1:0-2815 GCA_050014395.1 Candidatus Acidiferrales bacterium
CATCCGCATCCGAATACGATGCCGGTGTCCGCGGCTGATAACCGAACAGCGTGTTCTCCGCCGTCGTGCCCGGGATCATCGAGTCGTGCGGCACCACCCCGGTCGTGGCGTCGGCGATCGTGATGTGATTGGCCTCAAGCGTGCGCGCCATCGCGCGGTCGAAATTCACCTGCGCTTCCTCAAGATTCGCGAGCGCCCGAACTTCGGCGCTGGCCGCGGCGGCCAACGTGCTTTGATCCGTCACCACGTTGAAGATCGTCGAAGCGCCGAGTTTCAGCTTTTTCTCCTCCGCGTCCAGCGTCTCTTGATCGAAGATCCGCGTCTTGGTCGCGGCGTCAGCCGCAGCCTTGCCCTGCACCAGGTTGATGATGGCGTTGCGCACGTCCACGAGCACGCCATTCTCGGTCTTCTGCAATTGCGCTTCATCTTGGCGCTGCAGCAATTGCGCGTCGGCCGAAGCGGCCTGCGCCTGGCGATTGCGGATCGGTAGCGAGAGAGAGAGCTGAAGTTCGTAAGTCGGAAATCGATTGTGGAACGTTTCGGTGTATGCGTCGTTGATCCCGCCGGTGTGGTTGGAGGTCGTGGTGGTAGCTGCGGTCACCTCGGAAACGTAAATCGGCAAATCCGTCGCCGGGTTCAGCACCGGATTTCCATCGGCGTCAAGCACCGGAACGGCCAAGTCGGGTCCCTCGGCTGTCGGCGTAGTGCTTGAAGTCGTCGAGTTGCCCGCCAACCCGATCGATTCGTACGCTCCGGTCACCGTTAGTGAAGGCAGCAGCGCGTTGCGCGTCGTCTGAACATTTACGTCCGCGACGTTGACGGTGAGTCCCGCCTGTTGCACATCCGGGCGATTCTTCAGCGCTTCTTTCAGTGCGTCTGCAAGGTTCGGAACCGTCTGGTCCAGGGCCGGTTGCAAAGTATCCGTCGGCACGATTTCAACGGTCAGCAACGCGGGATCGGTGACGTCCTTCACGATTAGATTCAGCAGCGTCGTTTGATCCTGCAGCTGAGTGGTCTGGTCGTTGATCAGTGTCTGCTGCGCTTGCGCTACTTGTGCTTCGGCCTGCACCAGCTCGAGCGGCGCCAGCGTTCCGATTTCCACCTGCTTTTTGTTGTCGTCGTAAGTTTGCTGCGCCAGCGTCAGCGCTTCCTGGCCCACCTTGATGTTGTCCCGCGCGTAAACCAATTCCCAATAGGCGTTCGCCACTTGATACACGGAGGTGATCACTTGCTGCTCGAACGCCGCATCGGCGATCTGCTTGTTGATCTTGGTGACTCGAATGTTGCGTCTGACGATTCCGGGGCCGAAGCCGTTCAGCAACGGCTGTTGGACAAAAACTCCGAGCGTGGTCTGGATATAGGGATTGAAGTTGTTCGCGCTCGCTGAGGTCGATACGCGCGTGTTATCCATGAACACGCTCATCGTGGTTCCCGTCGCGAACCCTTGCGTATACTGAAAGTTGGCTGTCGTTTCGTGCTCCGTGTATGCGCTCAGGCCCACGCCCGCGCCGGTCAGGAAGGGGTTGTTCACCGGCGTGTTGCTGTCGAAAATCGTCGAATTCGCCGTGACCACCGGATCGAAATTGACGGACGGCAGATTGCCCATCGCGAAGCCTTGCCCCCCGCCTTTGGCGCTCAGGATACTCGTCGCCGCGATCCACGGATTGTATCGCTGGATGGCGATGTCCAAATTGTTCTGCAGTGCCAGTGAGATCGCATCTTGCAAGCTTAAATTGATTTTGCCGTCTTGAATCATCTGTGCCAGTTGCTCGGAGTTCGTCAGTTTCGGCTGATCCACGCTCGGCGGCATGTAGGGTCCAAACAGGTTGGGGAACGCGCGGCGGCCGTGCGTGAAATTGGGGCGCGATTCCAGATACGTTCGGTCGGGAATTGGCGCCGGAGCCGCGGCTGGCTGTGCCGTGGTCGTGGGTTCGGCGACCGGCGCTCCCGGCGTGCTAGGCGCAGGCGGCTGCCCCGGCGCTTGCACCTGTGGGGGAGGAGCTGAGGTCGCAGGCGGCTGCGCCGGGGCAGGGTTGTGCTGCGTTTGGCCAAACGCGGGAGCCACGGGCGCAACCGCCGTCGCCGCGATCAGTGCCAGGGTCAAAATCGTACGAAGATACCGTGAGTTCATGGGTAGTTTCCTCTCCCTCAAACGCTTATGGGCTCCACCATGTGCCGGCTCCGTCAGGAGCCCGCCAGAGAAAGAGCCCGCCCAAAATTGTAACTGTTGTGACGGAAGTTCAGGCCCACCACTATCTTAGAACGCTCGAAGGCGCCATTCTGTTTCACTTTAATGTGGATTTCTGCGCGCCCCAAAGCCCTGGGCACGCCGCCCGATTCATGCCGGCGGACGCGATTGCCTGTCTGCAACGATCTCCGGTCGGCCAATGAGTCTAACTGCGCCCCCCTCCCGCTGTCGAGCGCCCCGCCGCTGGGGTTTTCCACTCTGGAATTCGATCGATGCGTGATCGGACACCGCGCCGCCGGCTGCTTCAATGGTGAGCCCTGAATGCGCATCGCGATCGCAAGAGAACCCTGTATCAACAACACGGGAAGGCGTGCTTTTTGTTTGCGCGACGCGTATCGAGGCGGCACACCACGCCGCGTGACCGAGCGTCGAGTTCGCTCGAAGCGACCAGCTTCGAGCCCCAGCCCCGTACGGGCGGCATAATTTAACGCAGGGCGGATGCCCTGGGTACACGTGGCAATTACGAGAAAGCCCCGGAGAGTGTGCGTGAGAACCAGCTTGAGTTTGAAAAGGAAATAGTGCAGTAAAGAAGCATGAGCCGATTTCTACCGTACAGCCCAGATCAGG
>JBEKDK010000191.1:0-2736 GCA_050014395.1 Candidatus Acidiferrales bacterium
TGAAAGATATTTTGAATCGCCGCATCAAACATCGCGAAATCTTCCGCCCGTTTGCTCCTTCGATCCTCGAAGAGGCCACCTCCGAATATTTCGAAAAATCGTATCCATCGCCGTTCATGACGTTAGCGTATGCCGTGCGCCCGGAAAAACGCGACGTGATCCCAGCGCCCACGCACGTGGACGGCACCGGTCGCTTGCAGACCGTCAACCGCCAGGTCAACCCGCGTTATTGGGGCCTGATTCGTGAATTTGCAAACCTCACCGGCGTGCCCGTCGTGCTGAACACTTCGTTCAACGACAACGAACCGATCGTCTGCCGCCCGGAAGAGGCGATCGACTGTTTCCTGCGCACAAAGATGGACGCGTTGGTGCTCGGCAACATTCTGGTGCGAAAACCAAACGGTGCGAGCGATTCGCCAGGCGCGGCCGATGCGGCCAGCGCGAAGGCGCTGCAGTGAACTCGCCGTCGCAGCGCTGCTCGGCTCCAGCAGAACGCGAGCTTCGCAATCGCTTGATCGGGATACCGGCGTGCACATCCTGGTCCTGAACGAGTATTTCCCGCCGGACACTTCCGCGACGGCCAAGCTCGCCTTCGATTTCCTTGAGCCGCTTTCCCGCCATCATCGCGTCACGGTTCTCTGCGGGCGCCCGTCGTACGATCCCACGGAACGCCATCCGTATTATTTCTGGCGTCGCGAGGTCCGCGGCAATTTGGTGATCGAGCGCGTGGGCTCGACGGCATTTCCGCGCTTCCAGATGCGTCGCCGAGTGAGCAACTATCTTTCGTATCTCGCGCTGGCGATTCCACGCGCGCTCGCCATTCGTTCCGATATCGTGCTGTCGATGACGGATCCGCCGGTAATGGGAATCGCCGCGTCGTACGTGGCGCGCCTCACCGGTCGGCCGTTCGTCTACAACATTCGCGATATGTATCCCGACATGGCCGTGGGCGGCGAAATCGTTCGCCCCAGCAGATTCATCAGACGCTGGGAACGCATGCACCGCAAAGCGCTGCGCAGCGCGGCATGCGTGATCGTTCTTGGCGAAGATATGCGCGACCGCATTCTGGCCAAAGGTGTGGATCCGGCGCGCATCTCAATCGTCCGCGACGGCGCGCCGCTGCCGGAGACGCTGCCTTCGCCCGACAATCCCATCGCGCGCGAAATCCGCGGAGACTTTCGCTTCGTGCTTGTGCACGCCGGCAATCTGGGATTTTACGGCGCATGGCGCACGATGATCCGCGCCGCGCGACTTTTGGCGCCGGAGGGGGTTGGATTGGTGTTCGTGGGCGAAGGCGCGCGGAAACCCGAGATCGAAGCCGAAGCCGCCGGCTGTTCGGCAGTGCGCTTTCTGCCGTATTTCCCGTCGCAGGATATTTCTAGCGTGCTCGCCTCGGGCGATATGCACATCGTCACCGTCAAGCGCGGTCTCGAAGGAGTAGTCGTGCCGTCGAAGCTTTATCCCTTGCTGGCTGCCGGCCGGCCGATTCTGGTCGTCGGGTCACCCGAAGCCGATGCCGCCCGCATCGTGCGGCGCGCCGGGTGTGGACTGGTGGCCGATCCAGACGATGCCGAAGCTCTGGCGGAAGCCGTTCGCGGAGTACTGTACCAATCTGAACCGCTGCGGGAAATGTCGGCGCGCGCGCGTCACGCCGCAATCGCATATGATAAAGTTAGACAGATTCAAGCCTTCGCTAATGTTTTGGGGGACCTCGTCAGAGAATGAAGCCCAACGAAACTTTTTGGTCCGGGAAACGCGTGCTCATCACGGGCGGTTCTTCGTTCATCGGCTCGAGTCTTGCCGACCAGCTGATTGCCCGGGGCGCGATCGTGCGCGTAGTGGATGATCTCACCAGCGGTCATCGCGACAACATCCAGAATCACATCGATAGCGGCAAGGTTGAGTTTATCCACGCGGACTTGCGCGAGCCGGGCATCGCCCGCGGCGCCGTCGTTGGCATCGACACAGTTTTTCACCTCGCCGCCGACCACGGCGGCCGCGGCTACGTGGATTTGCACCAGGCCGGGCCCGCTTCGAATTTTTTTCTCGACGGCCTGGTTTTTGCAGAGGCGCTGCGCGCCAAGGTCCGCAAAATCGTCTTCGCTTCTTCGGGCTGCGTCTATCCGAATTTCCTCCAGGCCGATACGTCAAAGGTGTTTTATCTCACCGAGGATCTCACCAAGGGCCCGAACGACGCCGACAACACCTACGGTTGGGCGAAATTGATGGGCGAATTCACCTTGCAGGCCTATGCCAAGGAGCACGGCCTGAAGGCCGCCTCTTGCCGCTACTTCACCGTGTATGGCCCGCGTGGCGTAGAAAATCACGCGGTGATCGCCATGATCGCGCGCGCCTTCGTCGGCCAGAATCCATTCGAGGTCTGGGGTGACGGCACGCAGATTCGCAACTGGACCTACATTGACGACATCGTTTCGGGCACGATCCTGGCCGGCGAAAAGATCGACGACGGCACCCCCGTGAATCTCGGCACTATGGAACGCGTGCGGGTGATCGATGCCGTCAATATGGTGCTCGAATTCACCGGGCATAAAGCGGAAATCAAATTTCTCCGCGACATGCCCACCGGCCCGCTCAATCGTGTGGCCGACAATTCCCGCGCCAAAAAATTGCTCGGATGGGAGCCGCAGGTGCCGTTCCGCGAGGGCTTGCGCCGCACGATCGACTGGTATTACAAGACAAAGGATCGCGCGCAGGTTCAATCGATTTTGAAACGCA
>JBEKDK010000192.1:0-2678 GCA_050014395.1 Candidatus Acidiferrales bacterium
ACGTCTTTCACATGGGCGGGCAACAGCTCGGCTTGATCCGGAGAATACGGTTGGTAGTTTGGCATGCGCCTTCATGCCAAATTCTTCCGCCCATTTCAAGTGCCAGTTGCGACACAGACTCTCACGGCCTGGGCTAGTAAGGCGTGTCGCCCCGACGGGGCTGGGCGACGTGCAGACCGGTGGGCCGGTCCGCACGCCGCGGGTGAGCGCGGGATGTCGGAACTCCGCTCAGAATGACCGCGTAGAAAAGCCGGACCCACCCTCCTGCGGCGGGCAGGCGTTCGCCCCGGAAATGCGGGCGAACATGGGGCACCCCAGACGAACAGAAACGCGAGGCGAGGAGGGATTCCCCGATACGAAACATCGGGGCAGGCTTTCGACTGCGAGGTGACTCCCTCCTCCGGCGGGCAGGTGTTGCGACCCGCGTTCACCCAGGGCTACGGCGCGGAGGCCGGGCGGGGACGGCGGAAAAAGAGCGGCGTCGGCGCAAAGGAAACCTGCAAGCAGACTCGCAGTCTCACAATTTCCGCCGACGCCGCCGGATTGAGTTCAGGCTGCGGATTACTTCGCCGCGGCGGCCGTGGATGTGCCGCTGCACGTCCAGTCGGAGGTGCCGTCGGCATTGCGTACTCCGGTGCAACTGCCGGAAACGCTGATGCCTTTTTCCTTGCCGGTGCCGCTGAGGATTTTCCAGGTGTTCTTCGCGGGTTTTGTGATGTCCGCGGGGCCGGAGCCTGAATAGGTGTAGTAGGCCACGTCTCCGTTATCCATGGTCACGTTCATGCGGCCATGATTCGTGAACGATGCTGCCCAAATCTCTTGAAATTCGGTAAACGCTCCGGATTTTTCGCCTGCGTCGGTTTTGGTGGCGGTGCAGGTGCCTTGAATGAGCACGTAGCTGTGGCCGGGCACATCGCCGACAGCGAAGCTGGCCTGCTTGGCCGGGTCTACCGAGCAGTGCCACTTGGTATCGACCTTCTTCTGAGCCATAGCGGCCGATCCGGACACCAGCATACAGAATGCAACCAACACGAATTTGCGCATCAAGTTCTCCTTTGTCAGTCGAAATCGAGTTGCGGCCGGGGCAGAGGCCCGATGAGCGATTTCCAAGTGGTACGCCCGGCGGGCGACGTTTATACACCAGAGGCGCTTGGGAACCTACGGAATTGTTCTTCGTCCGGCGATGTGGCGTCCTCGACGGATCCCGCTGAATTTTGTGTCGGCGGAATCGGAGTCGAGGCGCGCTCGATTTCAGCGTCGGTCAGGCCGGCGATTAGGAAGGCCCATCCGGACACGTAGAGCCATACGAGCAGAATCATCACGGCACCGAGCGAACCGTAGAAGGCGTTATAGGTATTCAGAAAATGCAGATAGATGCGGAAGACCACTGAGGCCAACAGCCAGAGAAACGCGCCGAATGCCGAGCCGGGCGTGATCCAATGCCAGCGTCGCTGCTTGAATGCGGGACCGCCGTAGCTGACCAGCGAATACGATATGAGCGCGAAGCCGATGGCCGCCGGCCAGCGGATCATCCTCCAAAGCAGGATCAGGAAGGGCAGTAAGCGAAGCTCCACGCCAAACCAATGAAACACGTGGCCGATGATCAGCAGAACGACCAGCGCCAGGAGGAGGAGAAAAGAGATCAGCATCGTCAATCCCAGCGCGATGGTGCGAATGGAAAGCCACGAACGGGAATCGCTGACGCGATGGGCCCAGTTCAAGGTGGAGATCATTGAGCTGACGCCGCCGGAAGCAAACCAGAGAGCAAATAAGATACCGAGGGTGAGTCTTCCGCCGTTGGCATTCGCGGCCAGCTCGGCGACCGTCACTTTGAGGAGTTGGAATGCCGCGGCAGGAAGAAAATTCGCAACGTAAGCGAGCAAATCGTTTTGCAGTTCCACGGTTCGCGATGCGGAGAAGCCGAACAGGGTGACCATCAAGAAAACCAGCGGGAAGAGAGCGAACAAGAAATCGAATGCCAGTTCGGATGCTCGGCCCAGGGAATTATTCGCGCTGAGGTCGGCAAAGACGTTGCGGACAAGCTGCCGAACACTGAGTCCCCCGAGATTCCAGAGGGATCGGGACGGGCGCGCGGTGGCGTGGGGCGAGCGAAGCATTGCGGTAACTGTACAACGATTGATGAGGCGCTACTCGTTGAAAAGCTTGGTTTGATCGGGCGCGGGGGCGGCGGCTTTTCTGCGCGCGATGCCGACGACGCCGAGGACGGTCATTTCGGCCAGCGCCGCGCGGGGAATGAAGATGCGCGTGATGTTGCCGTGCAGATCGGGCGGTGTGATCTGCACGCCGCCATCGAGCAGGCCGAGCAGATCGTTGGGCACGACGCCCTCGATCGAATCGCCATCATGGAAGCGCAAGCGGACCCACAGGCCGTCGAGCTTGGGGCGCGAGAGGAAGGCCTTGCGCGGGGATTCGATCTCGTCAGTGAACTCGCGGACAAAATACACGGAGCGGATATCGGCGAGGGGGAGCGAGCGATGCTCGCCATCGGGCGTTAGCAGATCGAGCGATTCCGCGGCGCCCAGATTCGCGGGGTTCAGATAGCCGTTGACGCTCTTGCGAGCCGCCAGGATTACCTGGGCTTTCTTGTGAGTGGAAGCGGCTGGGGGCTCGCGTTTCACGGGAAGGGTGCCTCTAAGGCGCAGCGCTTCGGTTTCGAT
>JBEKDK010000193.1:0-2676 GCA_050014395.1 Candidatus Acidiferrales bacterium
GAAGTGGCGATGATGGGCGGCGCGCCGTTCCGCGAATATCTGTTCATCATTCACGTTGGTGAAGGTTGGGGAGGCGGAATGGAGCACGCCAACTCCACGGCAATCGCAGTGGCCAACATGGGGCAGCTTCCGGGAGTGGCGGCGCACGAACTGTTCCACGCGTGGAACGTGAAGCGCATCCGGCCGCAATCGCTTGAGCCGATCGACGACACGCGCGAAATGTGGACGCGCGCGCTGTGGTTCGCCGAAGGCGTCACCAACACGTACGAGGATTACGTGATGGTGCGAACGGGACTTTGGGATCGATCGCAGTTCTACGACGAGATTGGGATGCGAATTACCAGCACCGAAGCGCGGGCCGCGCACACTTGGCAAAGCGTGGAAGAATCCAGTCTGGATGCGTGGCTTGAAAAGTATCCGCTCTACAACTACGGCGACTACAGCGTTTCGTATTACGACAAGGGCGAGCTGCTCGGTCTGTTGCTCGATCTGCAGATGCGCGAAGTGTCCAACGATCGCGTAGGCCTGGACGATTTGATGCGCGCGATGAACGCCGATTTCGCGATGAAGGGCCGCTTCTACAACGATTCGATCGACATTCGCGCGACGGCGGAAGAAGTGCTGCGGCGCGCGGGCGTCAGCAGAGCCGACGCGGACTTGGGCGCGTTTTTTTCAAAATACGTCTCCGGCGCGGCTGAGATTCCATACGGCGATTTGCTCGGCAATGCCGGCCTCGCGTTGGACTCGACCGCGCACGGATCCTCGCGCATGTATCGCATCGTCGAAATGTCGGCTCCTAGCGACCTGCAGCTGCGCATCCGCAATTCCATTCTCGCCGGCAGCGCAGCGCAAGCGGCGTCGCATTGAGCTTTCATTCCCGCGCAAACCCCAGAGAGATTCCTCGCCCGCTGCTGCGGGCTCGGAATAACGGAAAAATAAAACCCAATTCAACGGATCGTCAGTCGCCGGAAGGCTGCGCCGACAATCGCTCGACTTTGGCGCGCAGCTCGCGCACGGTGCGCACGAGATCGGGCAACCCTTTCAGCGCGATCGAGCTTTTCATCCACAGTTTGTGATCCATCACCGGCGCGCCGGAAAGATAGGCGCCGGCGGGAACGTCGTGCGCGACTCCACTTTGCGGCGTGAGAATCGCGCCATCGCCGATTTCCAGATGCCCCGCGCAGCCGACTTGGCCGAGCAACAAGCAATTCTTGCCCACGCGCGCGGAGCCGGAAATTCCCACTTGGCCGCAGAGTAGCGTGTCCTCGCCAATTTCGGCGCCGTGGCCGACGAGCGCAAGATCGTCGATCTTCACGCCGCGGCGAATCAGCGTGCGGCCTACGGTGGCGCGATCCACGCAGGAATTCGATTGAATCTCGACGTCGTCTTCGATTTCGGCGGGGCCGGTCTGCGGAATCTTGTACCAGTGGCCCGCGTTATCCTTGGCGAATCCGAATCCATCGCCGCCGACGATCACGCCATTCTGCAGAATTACGCGATTGCCGATCTTGCATGCTTCGCGAATCACGGCGTGCGCGTGAATTAAAACATCGTCGCCGATATGCGCATCGCGATAGACCGTGACGAAGCTGTGCAGCACAGTATTGCGGCCGATCACCGCGCCTTCATCGACGAAACAATATGGACCGATGTGCGCGCCTTCGCCGATGCGCGCCGTCGCAGCAATCACGGTGGTCGGATGCACACCCGGCGCGTAGGGCCGCGGCGCGTGGAACACTCCGAGAGCGCGCGCGAAATCGAGATATGGATTCGCGGAGCGCAGCAACGCCAGCGGCGGCAGACCGGGGGCGCGCTCGACCTGTTCGTCCTCGGCCACAATCACCGCCGCGGCGCGCGTGGTGCGCAAGTCCGCGCGATATTTCGGATTGGCGAGGAAGGTGATTTGTCCCGGCCCCGCCGTTTCCATTCCCGCCACCGCAGAGATTTCGATTTCCGGATCGCCTTCGATCCGGCATTGCAGCCGCTGTGCCAACTCGCGCAGTTTCATTGGACAACTCCTTCAGTGCCGCGCAGCGTCTGGCCTGCCGCGGCATTGCGAGACAAGCTTACCGCGCGGACGTGATGCGTTGCCATCGTCGCGCGGGGAGAAGCACCCGCGAGTGGCGTGTGGCTAGTGGCGAGTGGCGAGCACATCAGAACCCTCCGCAGTAGGGTCGCTCCGCCCTCTGCGAGCCGGAGTGAGGAGGGCGAGTGGCGAGAGACGGCCGGACGAGAGATCCCTCCTCGCGGACTCCTCCTCGACGGAGAATATCGGGGCAGGCGGGATGGCGACGCCTGCCTGGAGGCCGAAACGCGGCGGTCGCAGGTTGACAATATCCGTGGGGTACCCCACACCCCCGGTATGTTTTTGTTAGTTTGTTCATAACAAGAGGTTTGCACGGAAAGAGTGCGCATTAGTGTGAAAATAAACGTTTTGATCGTGTTTGTTTTCAGTGAGTTGTCCATGGCTTTGTACTCGATTGAAAACACGGTGGTTGGAGGCGCACTTTCGTGCACAGAAGTGCATATCGGTTGAATTGTACCGATGGAGTTTCGTGGGCGAAAGGCGCGGCGAAGAGGGAAACGAAGAAAGGACAACGCAGAGGGGCCGAGAACGCGGAGACTCGCGGAGAAACACGGAAGAAGAAAGATATTTAACACAGAGAGCACAGAGGA
>JBEKDK010000194.1:0-2674 GCA_050014395.1 Candidatus Acidiferrales bacterium
TCGCCAGGAATAAACCAGACGCGCACGGAATCAGGAGGCACGTCGGCCGGCATTTTGATGATGGCTTGAATCAACGGAGCGGTGCGCAGGCGCGGCCAACCGGCAGCTTGGGCCACGCGGCTCTGCGCGCCGTCAGCGCCGATCACGGTGTCGGCATCGACGTGTTCCGTCGCCGCGGAACCGGAAACGCCCAGGGTCACGCGCAGGGAATCGCCGCTGCCTTGCACGCCCATGAATCGGCGTCCCATCGACACTTGGGCGCCGTCCTTTTCTGCTTGAGATGCCAGGCTGCGGATCAAGCGCGCGCGTTCGACGATCAGATCGGGGCTATCGAGCGTCACCGTGGCGGCGCGGCCGTCGGTGAACATCTCAAAGCGATGGATTTCATTGACGACGGAAGACTCGGCTTGCGCGCCGAGCAAATCTCGCATGCGGTTGGTGACGATCAGCGTGCGCGGGGCGGGATCAAGCTGCTCGGCTTGCTCGAATAGCCGGACGCGCAGGCCTCGACGTGCCAGCAGCGAAGCTGTGAAGAACCCCACGGTGGAACCACCCACGATAGCAACGCGATCGTGAGCAGCAGGCGGTCTTCGCCGCCCTTCGGTGATGCCTTCCAGTGGAACCTTCCCGCGCCGCCTGCGTGCGTTGAGGTACCCCGCGGCGCAAACTTAGGGTAATTGGTTGATCGATCTGAGCGCGACAAATCAACGCCGGGCCGCAGTCAACGGCGAACGGCTCCGGGCGTCGATCCCCCGTAGCCCGAATCCGAGAAAAACTGAGACGCGGACGGAAGTATAGCTAAACAGAGGCTCGCCGCAAACTGCAAGAGGCTAGGCGGCGGGCCGGCGCTCAAAACGTTCGGGACTCAACCCAGCCAGTGCGATGCTCGACGATCCATCGAGGAGGCACTCGGAAATCAGTTTTCCGGTGATGGGGCCCAAGGTGAGTCCCAACATTGCGTGGCCTGTGGCTATGAAGAGGCCCGGATATCGCGAGACCGGACCGATCGCCGGCAATCCATCAGGCATGCACGGCCGCAAGCCGCACCATTCGGAGCGCGAGGCCGCCTGATCGGCGCCGTTTAGATAACGCTTCGAGGCGTTCGTGAGTTGCTCGAGGCGCGGGCGGCGAATATTGTGATTCACACCGGAGAATTCGAGCGTGCCGGCGAAGCGCACGAAGCCATCCATGGGCGTGCAGAACACCATGTTCTCGCCGAGCACGTACGCGTGCCGGAGAAGCGGCGGCTTTCCTTCGGAGGATTCTCGATCGGTGTGATAACCCTTGGCAGCCTGCAATGGAAATCGCAAACCGAGCTCGCGCATCAGCGAAGCGCCGTAAGCGCCCGCGGCCAGAACCACGGCATCGGCGTCGAGCGACTTGCCGGTTTTCAGGCGAACTCCGCGAGCCTGGCCATCGATCATGAGTATTTCTTCGGCGTCGGCCCCCGTTTGGAAGGTCGCGCCATGGCGCTTGGCCCGCTCGGCCAGCTCGACGACGAAGCGATACGGATTCAAGGTCGCCGCCTCGGGGTAGAACACACCGCCGATCACATCGCGGTTCATCGCCGGCTCGCGCTCCCGCAGTTGCTCACCGGAAACAATTTCAGGATGAAAACCATATTGCGCAACGAGCGCAGCTTCCTTCTTCGCCGATTCAAATCCGCGCGCCGTCAGATAGATCTCGTAATATCCTTCGGGATGAAAACAGCAATCGAGCTGCTCTTGTTCAATTAACTCGTCAAACAGCTTGCGGCTGGCGTGGCCAAGCGGCGCCATGATGCGCATGGAGGATTCCAGGTGTTCTTCCGTGCAAGTCTGGCTGAATTTCCACAGCCACCGGGCGAGCGCAGGATCGGGGCGCGGCGCGATATAAAGCGGGCTAAGCGGATCGAAAAGCGATTTGGCTGCTTGTTTCACGCGGCCCGGTTTATTGATCGGCGCATGACCGGGCGAAATCGAGCCGGCGTTTCCGTAAGAAGCTCCTCGACCGATTTCGTCGCGCTCGAGCACGGTGACGCGAGCGCCACGCTTCGCCAGAAAATATGCGCAGCAGACGCCGATCACGCCGCCGCCTACGATAACAGTGTGTCGGTCCCGCGAATCTATGGTGGATTGCATAGAAGGATCCAAAACTCCCGGCTTTCAACACGTGACCTGAATTGTGGCGCCGCCTTACGGCTTCGTCGGAATCAGGACGAAATGACCCGGCTGCGCGGCAGTCGCATCCGCCGGCGTGGCCGCGGGGAAAGCGCCCGGCGCCTCCGACGTGGCGGTGGTTTCGCGTGTCAAGTACAGCATGAACGGCGTCACCTCGAAGGGCATCTTTTCTTGCTCAGTGACCGTGCCTACGGGCTTGCTCTTCAGCATTTCAACTTGATCGTTCCACGGATCCACTTTCACGCGCCCGCCCAGCGGCAACGCTGCGATCGGGGCCGTGCTCGCCGGGGCGGAAGAAGGATTCGGCGTGGGCGCCGACGAAGCAACACCCGCAGTCGTCACATTCAGCTGGATGTGGTCACCCAGATTCGGGCTGATCAGATTGGGGATCTCCTTCGAGCGCTGGGCGAGGGCCTGAATGAAAAGCTGGGCCGTGGCCAAATGGTCTTTGTAGGGAGAATTGCGCAGCAACTCGGCGGCCTTCACATCGGCGGCTTCGTTTTCTTCTGTTGTGC
>JBEKDK010000195.1:0-2504 GCA_050014395.1 Candidatus Acidiferrales bacterium
CGACTTTTCCAGCGACGTGACGAATATCCGCAAATCCGAGGCTCGCGCCGTGATGCTTCTGATGGATGAGGAACCTGGGGCGCTAGCTATTCGGCAAATCCGCGACGCCGGCCTCGATACCCAGCTTGTTGGTACGCTGGCGATGGGCTCGGACCGCTTCCTCAAGCGCCTCGATGCGAAATATCTCGACGGCATGGTGCAATATAGCGCGTTCCCTCCGAGCGCGCCGCTGCAGCGCATTCAGGAATTCGGCCAAGCCTATCGCGCGCACTTCGGCGAGGAGGCCCACGGCTTTGCGGCGCAATCCTATGACGGACTTTTGCTCGCCGTGAACGCAATGCAAGCGGCGGGCACCGCGACCGACGGCGCGGCGATTCAAAAGGCCTTGTCGGGGCTGTCGTTCGATGGGGTCATAGGCCACGTCCAGTTCGACGGCAACAACCAGGCCAGCCCACCGGTCTACATCACGCAATGGTGCAAGGGCGGAACGCGCAAGATCGATTTTCCAGCCGATCTGAAATCGGGCTGCGGCGCCGGCTAGCGGATCGGAGTTGCCGTGACCGCGCTGCTTGAGCAGATCGTGAATGGAGCGATGATGGGAGCGATCTATGTTCTGGTCGCGCTCGGAATGGTTTTGATCTTCGGCGTGATGGAGATTCTCAACTTCGCCCACGGAGTGCTGTTCATGGCCGGCGGTTATTTGTGCGACGTCTTCGTCCTCCACCTGACCGGCAGCTATCCACTTGCCGTAATCCTGACGATGGTGACGCTGGCGATCATCGGCGTGGCGCTCGAACGCGGCGTGTTCCGCCGCCTGCGCGTCAACGTGCCCATGCAAATCGTGGCTTCTCTGGGCCTGATCCTGATGGCGGAGAATGGGGCGGTACTCCTGTTTGGACCGAGCGCCTTGCAGCTGACCGTTCCGTCAGTGCATAGCCTCGTCCGGGTCGGCGAGCTCAGCTTCACGGTCCAGCATTTCATCATCATTGGAGCCGCGGTGGCTTCGATCGCTGCACTGCAGCTCTTCCTGCGTCGCACGCGCCTCGGAGCCGCGCTCCGCGCCACGAGTCAGAACCCGGAGGCCGCGCGCGTCATCGGAATCGATTCCGACCGCGTCTACAGGCTCACTTTTGCGGTTGCCTCCGCACTCGCCGGATTGGGCGGCGCGCTGCTTGGTCCGCTGTTCCTGATTTCTCCGCAAATGGGCGATCTGCCGCTGCTGAAGGGGCTGACCGCAATCGTGCTTGGCGGCATGGGAAGCATACCCGGAGCAATCGTCGGCGGCTTCGCTATCGGCATCATCGAAGCGGTCTCGACCCTGTTTATCACGACCGACTATCGCGACATGGTGGTGTTCGCGGTTTTGATCGCAATCCTGCTCGTGCGCCCCTGGGGCCTCTGGCACGGCGCGGCTGGCGATCGGCGCCCTCTTCGCGGCAGCACTTTATCTTGTTCCCGTGGCGTTCGCCGGCTCTCCCTATGTGCTCTTCACGCTGACGCTAACGCTTTGCTACGCGATCCCGGCGATGGGACTCAACCTGCTGCTCGGTTACACCGGGCTGGTGTCGCTGGGCCACATGGGCTTCGCCGGCGTCGGCGCCTATGTCACCGCGCTCCTGATGAAGCACGGCCTAGCCTCGTTTGTGCCCTCGATCCTGGCCGGAACACTTGCGGCTGGACTCGTTGGGGTTCTGACCGGCGTGCCGTGCCTTCGCCTGCGCAGCCATTATTTCATCATCGTCACGCTGGCCGTGGGTATGATGCTATTCCTGCTGTTCAACAATCTCGACTGGCTTACCGGCGGCGCCGCGGGACTTCCGGGAGTGCCGCGTCCGCGGCCCCTCGACCTCGGTTTTGCTGTCGTTGATCCGCGCCGGCCCGCCGGATTCTATCTGCTTGCCGCAACTGCCTTCCTTCTGGTCTTCGTGATCCAGTACGCGCTTGTGCATTCGGACTTCGGCCGTTCGCTTGCGGCGATACGCCAGGACGAAACGCTGGCCGCGAGCCGCGGTGTCGATGTGTTCGCCCACAAGCTGACGATCTTCGCGGTGTCGGCAGCGATCGCCGGCCTCGGCGGCGGCGTGCAAGTGCTGTTCCTGCGTGCGGCGGCGCCCCAGTCCTTTGGCTTCCTGGAGGACGTCAACGTCGTGCTGATCGTGATCGTCGGCGGCAGCGGGTCGTTGTTCGGACCTTGCCTCGGCGCGCTTTTATTCGTGGCCTTGCCCGAGGCGTTGCGTGTTGCCGACGCATTCAGAATGGTGCTCTTCGGCGCGGCATTGGTCGCGCTCGCTTTGTTCGCGCCTCGGGGTCTGTGGGGACTGGCCGCGACGGTTGCCCGCAAGCTTCGCGCCGATAGATCGGTGGTGGCTCGTGCCGGACATTCTTGAAGTCGATGGCGTCTCCAAGTCCGTCGGCGGCGTTCGCGCCGTCGACGGCGCGAGCTTTCGCATAAAAGCGCCCGGGATCTATGGACTGATCGGCCCCAACGGCGCAGGGAGGACGAC
>JBEKDK010000196.1:0-6813 GCA_050014395.1 Candidatus Acidiferrales bacterium
CGCATCGTAATGCTTCTTCTGCGTTCGGCACAACGAGTTTGCGAACTGAGTAGGCTCCTTGAAAGTCGCAGGCTTCCGGGCCTGATTTCGACTTCACGAGTCGTCGGAATAACGGACAAATACGCCGAAACGATTTCTTTTCGAATGCGTCGTTTCACGCGGCCAAAATTTGTTTCTCCATAAACTCCCTCACTCGAATTACACACATTTTTTCGTATTCGTGCAGCAAATGAAAACTTCGTGACGAATTTGAATTTGATTTGCAGAAATCCTATTCGAATTCAGTTTCAATGGGGCTCGAAATCGCAAAACGAGCCGGGTTTGTATACCGCTGATTCTGCGACAGTTAGAAAATGGGTCAAAGCCTCTGCGCGAAAGGTGATTTTCCTTTGTGTCGCGCGATCACAGCACTTAAGAATGGTTTGAAGAATCCGTGTTCCATTCTCAAACAAAAACGCAGCGGGTACACAATATGGGGGGCAGGCTCCCCGGGCAGGCCACCGGTGCGATGCAAAGAATTGTGGAGGGATTTCGGCACACTGGCTAACGTTTCTTTTCCAAGTACTTTTTCCAGGCTCCGACAGACTCGAATGCGCTGGCAGGTGTCGGGGCTGGGGCCAACTCCCGCAGTCTACCCAACAGCGTAGTGCGGGCTTCGCGAAGGGAATTGCCACCTCCCAGCAGATATTCCCAATAAGCTCCCACTAACCTGGCATTCAGCTCCGAGGCGACCTGCTTGGCTTCCGCGTCCGGATCAATCTCTCCTTGTTCTTGGCCTGCCTCGATAGCTTTTCTTAACGCATTGATCCATTCGTGCGCTGCACTCTTGACGGCTTTGGAGAGGGGACCGGGCTGGTCCGCATGTTCAAAAAAAGCGCCGGTGAAGAAATAGGACCCGGAAAACTCGTGCCGTTCGATATGGAGCAGCCACAAATCGCATAGGTTCCAAAGCCGCTCGATACCGTCTCCGCTGGCCTGGGCTGGCCGCAAGACCGCATCCGCAAAAAACTCTTCGGCCTTTGCGATGGTTGCCAACTCCAGGGCCTGCTTGGAATGGAAGTGGGCGAATAATCCGCTCTTGCTCAATTGGAGTTCTTTTGCCAAGCGGCCGATTGTCAGAGCGGCTAATCCTTCTTGGGCAGAGATTTTCAGCGCTCGTGCCAAGATCGCCTGGCGGGTTTGCTCGCCTCTCGACCGCGGTTTAATCACAGTAGGCACCGGAAAGTACGAACGTTCGTTTTCATAGCTAGCCTACATAATCGACGCGTCGAATAGCTCCCAACCACCAAACAAGCGTGAGTTTGCGATTCTCCGGTCGCGGCACGACGGGTCTTGACTGGCGTATATAGTCTACTATATATTCTGACTGAGGGAATCGACATGAAAACAAGGAAAACTCACAAGGCCGCGGCCGTCGCCCTGTTGCAGCTTGGGTCGGGAGTTCATTCAGCTTTGGAATCGGCGGCGCTGCGCAGCGGTCAGACCAAGAGCGAGTTCGTTCGTCATGCTGTGCAGGGCGCGATTCAGGCTCAGGAAGGCTACTGGGAGCGCCTCTTAATAGATGTCCTCCGGTTGGTTCCTGAATTGATAGAGGCGGCTTCGTACGCTGGACTCCTCACAGGGGAAGAGTCCTTGAAGATTACGGAGCCGATGGACCAAGCGCGACATCGCTTGTACCGGGTCCTAGACCGGATCGATGGATTTCCTTCGGTCAATTGGGTTCCTGCGAAGGGCGAGGCGGTGCGCTCACATCAGGAGGTCCTGCGCGCTCGTGCGACTCGCGACGAACTGCTTCGCCCCGAAACTGAGCCGTTGCAGCGCCTGACGAATCGATTCAACGAACTACACAACCCGTTGCGACGGAGGGAAAGGGAAAAGGGGAAGGAAAAGGCCAAAACGGCTCGGCGCAAAGCGCAGCGGCCACGAGCACAGTCGCCACATCGCGAGCGCACTGGGCGCTGATTGGGGAAGGCCGTGAATAATAATAAGGATACCAATCAGCCTGACGCTGCCGAATTCGAGCCTCTCCTGGACAGCGGACAAGCGGCCAGGTTACTGGGCAACATTCATGTCAAGACTTTGCAGCGCTATGTGCGGCGAGGAGAGCTACCCGCCTATCGCGTCGGGGGTCACTGGTATTTCCGCGCATCCGAGCTAGACGCATGGCTGCGTTCTCATATAAATTCTGATTGCCATCCGTGCCGCAGAACATAGGAGGCAAGTGCATGTTCAAGCGGACACGGTATCAGTTTGGATGGTTACGTAGGAAATCCCGCAAGCGAGGCCCCGACGTTTGGGTATGGACCTATCGGTCCAAGACGCCAAGCGGAGGGCGAAAGGAAAATTCGGTGATTGTGGGAACGGTGTTGGAGTACCCATTAAGAGCCGAAGCCTGGAAGGCGACAGAAGGTTTGCGCCTTTCGGTCACTCAGCCACATCAAGGCGAAGAGGTGACGTTCGGAGCGGTAATCGAGCGTTACATCCGAGAGGCAATTCCAGAACGGCGCTCGACCCAGAGCAGGTATAAATCCTGGATCAAGAATTACATTAGGCCGCGTTGGAAAGATGTTCCTCTCGGGAAAATGAAGCCTCTTCCCGTCGAGAAGTGGATTGAGAGCCTCAGCCTTGCCCCGAAGAGCAAAGGGCATATTCGCAGCATGATTCACCTTTTGTTTAACTGGGCGATGCGGTGGGAGCTGATTCCATTCCAAATTAACCCCATGAACCTCGTTCACATCAAAGGATCGTCGAAGCGCGAGCACGAACCTCGAACACTCACTATCCAGGAGTTCCTCCGATTCATCGAGCATGTGCCCGAGTCACGTCGGACAATGTGCATCGTGACGGCGTGCCTCGGGCTTCGAGTGAGCGAAACGCTAGGTCTCAAATGGGGAGATTTCGATTGGAATGACCTGCGAGTAAAAATCCAGCGTTCATGGGTCGCTGGAGTCGAAGACGAAGTGAAAACGCAGTATTCAAAGAAATGGATGCCCGTTGATCCGGTCCTTGCAAATCTCTTACAAGAGCACAAGGCAAAGACAACTCCGAAGGCGACTGACGCCGACTGGCTTTTTGCCAACCCGGAGACCGGAAAACCGTACTGGCCTGGACGCCTACAGGAACATTATCTTGTTCCTGCGGGAATAGCGGCCGGTATCGGGCGGATCGGCTGGCACACATTTCGTCACACGTATTCGACTCTTCTGCGAGCGTTCGGTGTTGACATCAAGGTGCAGCAAGAACTGTTGCGCCACGCCGACATACGAACGACCATGAACATCTACACGCAGGCAGTCCCACAAGCTTTGCGAGAAGCGCACGGGAAAGTAGTAGAAATGTTGGTGCCGATGCGGAGAGCGGGATGAAGAACGAGGCAGCTTTAGGGCAGCATTAAGCGTTCCCCTGAGTGCTAAGTCGTTTCTTTCTGTTCCGCTGAGTGTTTCACAAGTCCTTAAGATTACTGGTAAGGGACATTTCGATCCCCACCGCCCCTACCAACCTTCAGGCAGTGTTCATGCGGTTTCCGCAGCATAAGAATCGTACTGTACACCCGGCGTCCACCTAAAGTAGAATCGGCGCATGTTGCACCTCTACCGAAGGCTGTGGTGCGCAAAAATTCCATCCGGCCCAGATCTCGTTGAAATAATGATACTTTATGGTTCTGTTTCCCTGCTCTGAGAGATCAAGAAAAGCCGACTACGCTGAAGAAAATACTTCTCCGCCAGGCCACCCGTGTGCCATTCTGACACCCCATGTCACGATTCATTCCCAGCACGGCACGTTTCTTGAACTCGTTCCGTAATTTGGTCACCGATCTGGTCGCAGACGGACTTCGTTTCTTGCGTTTCACGTTCCGCTCTCATACCGCCCTGAGTGCAGAAGTATTGTTCCTGCGAAAGCAGCTGGCGTTCTATGAGGAACACCAGGTTCAGCCGGGGCGATTGAGCGACGCAGCTCGTTTCTCGCTCATCCTTTGGTCGCGCCTGTTCGATTGGAAAAACGCCCTTGTGATCGTTAAACCGGAAACGCTGATCGGCTGGCATCGTAAGGGTTTCAAACTTTTCTGGAGATGGAAATCTCGAGCCGGACGGCCGCGCCTGCCTGAGAGCGTTCGAAAGCTCATCGTCCGCATGGCGTTGGAGAACCCGACATGGGGACAAGCTCGCGTGGCAGCCGAGCTGTCGGTGAAACTCGGAATTTGTATTTCTCCACGTACCGTTCGCGCCTACTGGCCTCCCGGACCTGACCGACGCGGGCCGCGCAGAATATCTTCACAACACTGGAGGACGTTCGTCCACAATCACGCTCAGTGTATCGTCGCCTGCGACTTTCTGGTCGTGGTGACGGCTCGATTTCGAACACTCTATGTCTTTCTCCTTATGGAGATCGGGACGCGGCGTATCGTACACTGCAATCTCACCGCTCACCCAACAGCGAACTGGACTTTGCAACAGTTTCGCGAGGCCATTTCAAACGATCATCCGTACCGCTTTCTCATTCGCGACCGCGACTCGATCTTCTCGGAAGAGGTGGACGAGCATCTCAAGGCATTCGGGATAAGAGTGCTGCGCACGCCCGCACGGGCGCCCCAGGCGAATGCCTACTGCGAGCGGTTGGTGGGTACTCTACGCCGCGAGTGTCTGGATTTCATGATTCCGCTGAGCGAAAAACATCTGGGCAGGATCCTCGCGGAGTGGGTCGCTCACTACAACCGAGGGCGCCCTCATTTGAGTTTGGGACCGGGGATTCCCGAGCCTGCCGAGGTATCCATCCCAGAGCAAGGTTGCGAGAGGCATTTCTTAGCCCACGACTGCACGATCGCGGTTCGCCCGGTTCTCGGTGGCCTCCACCACGAATATCGCTGGGAAAGGCTTGCCGCGTGAAAGACCGGCTGCTCAGAAGGCGCCGCCCCTTGATCATGTCTCCGCTCGAATGGCAGATGACCGCCGCCCCCGTGCCGCATCCGGTCATTCCCGTCCTCGCCGAACGAGGTGGGACGCGACTTCAGACGCCGCGCGCAACGGTCCTCGTCGACACGCGCGAACAAAATCCGTTCGATTTTTCGCGCCTCAAAGGATGGTTTGCAGGAATCGAGGAGAGAGCGCTCCCGCTCGGAGACTATTCAGTCGCCGGATTGGAAGATGTCTGTGTCGTTGAGAGGAAGGATCTCTCGGACCTCGTCCGCTCCTGCACGGTTGAACGGGCTGCCTTCATCAACCGGCTTCGGCTCATGGCTCAATACCCGCATAAATTATTGGTGGTCACGAGCACCTTGAGCCAAGTGAAGTCTCGCTACCCACACGCGAGCGTCGATCCGAATCGGATCACCCAGTTCTTGGTGGCTACGCTTGCGGGACTTCGGCTACCTTTCGTGTGCAGCGAGACGCACGAATTCGGGGAAGAACTCATTGGCTCCTACCTTTACCAGGTTCATCTGTACCACTGGCTCGAGTCGAACGATTACGGCCGATATCTTGCGGACAATGATCTATAAAGGATGAGCCGATAGCTCTATATCTGTGGGTTTTAGGACCGTGGAGGGAATTTTTGCGCAGCACAGGTGGGAGCTGATTCCATTCCAAATTAACCCCATGAACCTCGTTCACATCAAAGGATCGTCGAAGCGCGAGCGCGAACCTCGAACACTCACTATCGAGGAGTTCCTCCGATTCATCGAGCATGTTCCCGAGTCATGTCGGACAATGTGCATCGTGACGGTGTGCCTCGGGCTTCGAGTGAGCGAAACGCTAGGTCTCAAATGGGGAGATTTTGATTGGAATGACCTGCGAGTAAAAATCCAGCGTTCATGGGTCGCTGGAGTCGAAGACGATGTGAAAACACAGTATTCAAAAAAATGGATGCCCGTTGATGCGGTCCTTGCAAAGCTGTTGCAAGAGCACAAGTCAAGGACAACTCCGAACGCAAAGGAAACGGATTGGCTCTTTGCCAACCCGGACACCCGGAAACCGTACTGGCCTGGACGCCTACAGGAACATTATCTTGTTCCTGCGGGAGTAGCGGCTGGTATTGGGCGCATCGGATGGCATACATTTCGTCACACGTATTCGACTCTTCTGCGAGCGTTCGGTGTTGACATTAAGGTGCAGCAAGAACTGTTGCGCCACGCCGACATACGAACGACCATGAACATTTACACGCAGGCAGTCCCACAAGCTTTGCGGGAAGCGCACGGAAAGGTTGTAGAAATGTTGGTGCCGATGCGGAGAGCGGGATGAAAAACGAGGCAGCTTTAGGGCAGCATTAAGCGTTCCCCTGAGTGCTAAGTCGTTTCTTTCTGTTCCGCGATGTGTTTCACAAGTCCTTAAGATTACTGGTAAGGCGCATTTCGATCCCCACCGCCCCTACCAGATCTATTTGAAATAGACCCAACCTATGTTCGGCGCGGCGGAGATGGGCCAGCCGACGCGGAGAGCGGCGCGCTGCGGACCTGAAAGGCACGTTGCCAAATTGCCCTCAAGCTAGTAAAGAATTGGTGGGATAGGATTCGGTGGTGCGATAGTGTTGCAAGGCGGGACATGTGCCATTGAGACAGGCGGCGTGCAGCGCGGTACTGTGCACGAAGGAGAAGGCGACATGCGACGAATGCTAGTGATTGCAGGAGTGCTGCTGCTGGGTGCGGCGCCAGCTATGGCGCAGAATGCCCTGAAGATCAGAATCGACGAAGTGGGCCAAGGGACGTCGGACGTCGGCGCCCAAGTGCGCACTGAATTGCTGCCGATGGTGTCCGCGAATCCGCATTACACGCTGGTGTCCGATACGAGTTGGGACCTCCACCTGATAATAAATTGTTTG
>JBEKDK010000197.1:0-6309 GCA_050014395.1 Candidatus Acidiferrales bacterium
ATGGGCGGGCAACAGCTCGGCTTGATCCGGAGAATACGGTTGGTAGTTTGGCATGCGCCTTCATGCCAAATTCTTCCGCCCATTTCAAGTGCCAGTTGCGACACAGACTCTTCAGCCCCGGCGTATCGTCGCACTTGGAATTGGAGCTTTAGCCCCTGAAGCTTCAGGGCCCCCACGCGCCGCTCGCCACAATCGAAGGAGCGGCGTCCAGGGCCGCCCCGAATTGCGAGTACCGAAATGGGACTTCTCATGCAGGTTGAGCCTCGCGTGCGCTGTTCCCATATCGCGCTCTCCTAGAATCGCGCCACGCGTTCAACGGCGCGGGTTAACATTATCATCCGGCGAAGTACTGCAAGGGCAACCTGCTGCGGCGCGCGGCGCATCCGAACAATTCATGCGGGGCGCTTCGTATCCGGCGGTCAGTCGCTCAAGCGCAGATTTGGCCACGCGCTTGCTCCGCATTTGCCTTTGAACCACACGGATCACGAAGCGTCCGAGCGGCCAACGCGGTTGCGTGCTAGCATCACTGCGTTGTGTTCTTGCCCATCGGTGGCGGGTTTGCTGCGGAATTTCCCCTTGTCCGGGACGTTCGCGCAATGCATCAAACGGGTGCGCTTCCCTACTAAGGTGCTGCCATGATCCAGTCTCGCCGCTCCGCACTGCGGAGCCGAATGATTTCGCTTCTCAGCGTCGCGTGCATCGCCGTGCTCATGGTCTTGGCCGCCGCGATTTCCGCGGGCGCGCAAACGCCGGCGCCGCAGTCGCGCATCATCAAGCCGATTGACGAGACCAATCTCGTCACCCTGCGCGGCAACACGCATCCGCTGGCGCGCGCGCAATATGACCAGGGCGCAGCGCCGGACAGCCTGCCAGCGGAGCGCATCCAGTTGCTCTTGCAGCGCAGCCCGGAGCAGGAATCGGCCCTGCGGCAATTGCTCGACGAGCAGAAATCCAGCTCCTCTCCGAATTATCACCAGTGGCTCACGCCCGCGCAATTCGGCCAGCAGTTCGGCCCGTCTGACGCCGATATCGCCACCGTCACCGCCTGGCTGCAATCCCACGGCTTCACCGTGAACCGCGTCTCCGCTGGCCGCACCGTGATCGAGGTCTCCGGCAATGCCGGCCAAGTGCGCGAAGCGTTTCACACCGAAATTCACAAATACGTCGTCAACGGCGAATCGCATTGGGCGAATAACGCCGATCCGCAAATTCCGGAGGCGCTACAGCCGGTCGTTGCCGGCTTCGTCTCACTCAACAATTTCCCGAAGAAGCCAGAGTACCAACTAACGGGACGCATCCTGCCCCAGACGACTGTGGGCGCGGGGCCGGGCACCACGCCTGCCCCGCAACAATGCGCGTCCATGTCTGGCGGCGGCTCGCCCTATCAATGCTACGCCGTCGCGCCATACGACTTCGCGACGATCTACAACGTCCTGCCCCTGTGGAGCGCGACGCCCACCGCGATTGACGGCACGGGCCAAACTGTCGCCATCGTCGGCGAGACGGATATCAACTGCCAGGACGTCATAAATTTCCGTCAATTCTTCGGCCTCCCGTACGTCCAAGACACTTGCTCGGCGCCCACCTCAAACGTGCAATTCTTCCTAAACGGGCCCGATCCGGGATTCAACGGCGACGAAATCGAAGCTGATCTTGACGTCGAATGGTCGGGAGCCGTCGCCAAAGGCGCGCACATCGACTTCGTGACGTCGGAGTCCACCGAGACGTCACAGGGCATCGACCTTTCCGCCGAATATATCGTGGACAACAATCTTGCTCCGGTCATGAGCGAAAGTTATGGAGAATGCGAGGCGTTTCTGCTGCAGGGCGGAAACGCATTTTACAATGGCCTCTGGGAGCAAGGTGCCGCACAAGGCATAACGGTGATCACATCGGCGGGCGACAGTGGCTCCGCAGGATGCGATGATGAAAACCTTCAGCTCTACTCGATCGACGGCGCATTCGTCAGCGGACTGACCTCTACCCCGTTCAACGTCTCCGCAGGCGGGACTGACTTTAACGACGTCGGCAATCAAAGTGCATTTTGGTTATCTTCAAACAACTCGACGACACAACAATCCGTCAAGCCGAACATATACATCCCCGAGATCCCTTGGGACGACTCGTGCGCGGCGATCAGCGTAACTGGTTGCAACGGTCAGCCGCTTGATCAACAGAATTTCGTCACGGGCGGGATGAACATTGTCGCAGGAGGGGGCGGCGAGAGTAATTGTGTCTTGGCCACGGAGAATATCCAGACGGGTGCCGTCAGCTGCGACCACACCAGTGCCGCTTATCCGAACGGCGCATATCCGAAGCCGACATGGCAGAGCGGAAGGGCCGTCACGGGCCTCTCGATCACGGACGAAGTCCGAGACGTACCCGATGTGTCGCTCTACGCCGCGGCCGGCTCGTTCAGCAATTCGTTCTACCCGATCTGCCAGTCAGATAACAACGCGAACGATGCTCCCTGCACAAGCCTGTCGAATTTCAGGGGGGTCGGGGGAACATCTTCGTCCGCACCGGCCTTTGCCGGCATCATGGCCATGGTGAACCAATACATGTCGACCACGCCCCCACCGACGCCGCTCACCTCGCCCGTGCCGCGTCAGGGCAACGCCAACTATGAATTGTATGCTCTCGCTTCAGCCCAGGTCTCCGCCAACACTAGTTGCAACTCTAACTTCAACCCAATCACGGCTAGCGGCGGCACTGGCTGCACGTTTTATGACGTCCAGCAGCGCAGCAATTCCGTGCCTTGCGGTGAATTCGAGGGACAAGTTCCATACGATTGCAGCAATCAGAGCGCGACCTCAACAACTGCGGGGGTCCTCGAAGAAACCAACTCCTCCGGCGCTCCGAACGGCACGCTCGCCTTTCCGGCCGGCGCTGGCTACGACATGGCCACTGGGCTGGGCTCCGTCAATGCCTATAATCTCGTTCACAATTGGCCGAACATTGTCGGCAATTTCAAGACATCCACAACATCCTTGACGCTTTCTTGCGTGAATGTTAGTGCCACGTGCACGAACGCCGCGGGCGCCTCTCCCCTGACCTTCGTGCATGGTTCTGACATCGCTGTCGGTGTGGCCGTTTCCTCCGCGGGGGGCACGCCCACAGGCAACGCGGCGCTAATCGGTACACCTAACCCAAATTCTCTGACCGGTGGCAGCAAAAGCCCGAGCGCTGCTGCGGATATCTTCTGCTGCGCCGGGAACCTCTACAACCTCGATGTTTACACCCTGGGCAGCAACGGCAGCGTTTCCGGCACCACCTATTACGTTGCCGGTGGAACTTACTCCGTCACGGCGCATTACACCGGCGATGGCACATTTGGGGCTAGCGACTCCCCGCCGGTCCCCGTTGTGGTGAGCCCGGAAAGCAGCACTGCGGCTCTCGTGGCCTATTACTACAACCCAACGGCCCTGTCCTGCGAGAACCTCGGGGAGAACTGTTACGTCGGGCTTGCATCGGGTTCGACGCTGGCCTACGGAACCGCCGAACTTTTCCGATTGAGCGTCGCCGGAAACACTTCCGGCGACCAGACCGCCACCGGCAACGTGACCTTCACGGACAACAGCTCGCCCCTGGCGCAAACGGGGACTACTGGCTCGAACGAACCGTTCACGCTGAACTCGGATGGCTACGCCGAGTTTCAGACACCAACCTCGGGACTCTTCAACAACGGCACGCAGATCGCTGCGTATGTAATTCCCCCCCTCGCCGTCAGTGCCCAACCCCATGTGCTCCAAGCCGCCTATCTTGGGGCAGGCACGACGTACGTAAGCGCGAGTACTCCCGCCGACGCAAGCTATGACCAGAGTCAGTCGGGCACGATCTCGCTCACGGTGACCAAGGCCCAGACCACAATCTCTGACGGCGCGGCGCAAATTAGCTCCGGCTCATCACCCTGCTCGAACCCGACGACTTCGACCTTTACAGTTGGGAATAGTGTGACTATCGCTGCCCTGATCGGAACCGAGAGTTACGGCAACATCCCGACCGGTACGTTCATGTTCGTATCGTCGAAGGGCGAGACCATTCCGTCCGCCACGACCTCCCCGTTCTACGACCCAAACTTCGGCTTTTCAGAAGTGTGTGCGTACGTCACTTATGCGCCAACCGCGACGGAGACCGTTACCGCGACATACAGCGGCGACGCGAACTATACCGCTCCAGCGGCGGGCGCGGTGACAACGATTACGGCTACGACGGGGTCAGCGTTCTCGTTCACGTCGTCACCGAATAGCACGTCCGGGACGGCAGCGGTGATCACTGCTCCGGGAGCCTCCGGCCAATCGATACTCGGGATCTCCCTCGCCGCAGGCACGAACTCCGTCACGCTTTCGGCTTCGCTGTTTTCGGAGCCGTCAGGCGCGACGGACCCGCCCACGTGCAGCTTCTCGCCGAATCCTGACGTAACGGCGGGGACGAGCAACGTCACGATGATGTGCACCACGACGGCGGCATCGCGCGTTCCGCCCCCGCCGGCCGCGCGGCCCAATCTGCGTTTGCGTCCGCTGGGATGGATTATCGGCGCGGTGGCGAGCCTGCTGGCCTTGCTGTTGCTGCTTACACTGCCCGAGCGGCGGCGCGGATATGCGTTGCTAGTCCTTCTGCTCTTCGTTGCCGTCGGAGCGGGCGTAGCCTGCGGCGGGGGCGGCGGAAGCGGAATCGCCGGCGGCGGGGGTGGCGCGGGCGGCGGCGGCAACCCGGGAACGACGCCCGGGCCCTACCAATACACAGTCAGCGGAACCCCAGCCGGCGGCACCACAACCGTCTGGTTCAACGTGAACTAATTATCGCCCGCGCGTGACGCGAGTCCCGCGCAGGCAACTCTCTTCAACCCAAAGTTATTTGCAACGCCGGGGACGGGGGGACAGACGAGACGTTTCCCTATTTGTGGCCGGACGCTCAGGCCCCGCACATTTCAATCCCAGCAATGTCGCGGCAATTCCGTCCAGGCGTTCGAACACTCGTATTCGAATACTAACCCATACATACCTATTGACGTAGAGTAATCATCCGTGCTAACCTCTCGCATGAGTTTGGCACTAACGCTCCGCGCTTGCACCTCGCGCCTGCCTACCGAGGCAGGCGTTCCGGTTTCGCTCGCCCGCCACCGCCTGCTGGTCATCCCGAGGATTCTTCGACTCTGCCCGCCGTGGTGGGACGGATCTCTCTGTCGCCTTAGCTTTTGGTGTCATCCCGACGAGCGCAACAAGGAGGGATCTGCTTCTGCCCTTGCATTCCTCTGTGCTCTCCGTACCCTCTGTGGTAAAAGCTTTTTCCGCCCTCTGCCTCCGCGCGTCTCTGGCATCTCTGCGCCTCAGCGTTATCCTTACCTCTTCCTCTCGACCCCTCCGCATTCCCCATGCACCCAGTTGCAACAAACTCTGCCACTACAGTTGCAACTAGCGGCATTTCTCAGAAGTGTTGATTCTAGGAGACTTATGTGGCACTTAAGTCCCTTTGAAATCAACACTTCCAAGAATTTGTGCACATTCCGTATCTCGCTCATTAGCGGTCAGTTGAAGTCTTCTATAATCAACACTTCCGTAAATTCTCACTTTAAGCTTCCTAGAATCAACACTTCCAAAAAACAGGCAGGGGGGTGGGTCTGTAGTGGAAAAACGTCACCAGGCTCTTCGCCCCACATTCGCCTCGGCGGACCCGTTCCCCCGCGCGGCATCGCGGCGCGCACTGGCGGCCTAGGCCAGCGTAATCTCCAGCGCTGTGACGGACGCGGGCGGGAACGTGTAGCGCAGCGGCGCGGCGAGCGCGGACGCCGGCAGATCCTGCAACGATGGCTTCAATGCGTCCGGATTATCGAACGTGTTGTGCGCGTGCATATCGCTGCTCGTGAGCGTGGTTGCGCGGCAGGACTTCACCGTGCCGCCGGCCAGTGCGATTTCAGCGTCGCGCGGAGTGTGCACGTCGGGGTTCACCACCGTGAGCAGCAATTCCTTTCCCTTGATCGAAGCCGAGCCATTCAATCCGCGGAAAGTCGCGGGCTGCGCGCCGGCGGCGGCCGGAACATTCACGTCGGGCGACGCGAAATTCGTGCGCACAGCTTGGCCCGCCTGGTGCGCGGCGTACATCGCGAACACGTGAAACACCGGCGTGCGCACGAATTTATCGCCGTGCGCGATGAACAAGCTATTGATGCAATTCACCAACTGCGCCGTCGCCGCCATGCCCACCTTCTCCGGATGACGATTGAAAATGTCCAGCGTCATGGCGCTGAACACCGCGTCGCGCAGCGTGCTCTGCTGGCCGAACAGATCCGTGGGCAGCGCCTCCGTGCCG